>NZ_JASIAL010000484.1:0-7306 GCF_030042015.1 Trebonia sp.
TCCAGGGGCGGCTCCGCGGGCGGGCCCGCGGCCGCCGGCGGCCGCGGGCGGTTGGCGGCCTGTGCCGCCCGCCAGCGGGCCACGATCTCGTCCTTGTTCACCAGCCGGACGAAGACCGGCGGGCCGACAGGGATCCGCCGCCACCGCAGGATGCGCCGGTTGAGGTCCGCGACCACCTCGCGCACCGCCTCCTCCGAGGGCAGCTCCCCGACGGTCTCGGCCAGCCGCTCGGACTCCCTGCGCAGCCGCAGCGGGGCGGGCAGGAACTCCTCAGGCGGCACTCCCTCGCGGCGGGCGTAGTCGCGCATCCAGGCCTGGCCGTAGTCCGCTTCGGTGTCCCGCTTGAGCTCAAGCGGGAGGCCGGCGCCCGGCAGGTTGTCGAACACCCCGCGCCGTTCGGCGTCAGCGACCTGCTGGTCGATCCACGAGGTGAAGCTCATCCCCTGCGGCTTGCGTTCGGTCATCGCTCACCATCGTAATCGCGTGCCAGGAGCCGCGACCGCACGGGCCCGAGCCGCGGCTATGCGGCCGGCACCGCTACAGGTACGAAAAGTCTTCCGGATCACGCTCGGCACGCCCGGCGCTGGTACACGCGGTGCCTGGGGTGGCTGTGGTGACCGTGGACGTAGGCGCGGGCTAATTGCCAGGCGGCCGGCGCCGTCAGGAACAGGCGGGCCGGGCGGGAAGAGGCGCCACTGTCCGTTCGGGATAAGGATCCCGCGGAACCGAAGTAAGGGCAGCAGCTTGATCATGCTGCTCCAGTCCAGCCCCAGCGGCCCCTGCAGTGTCATGTGCAGCAGCTGGAACGCCTCGAGTTCGCGCGCGCGGCGCAGCGGGCCGGTGTCGATCGGCCGCATCCCGCCGTCCCGCACCAGGGCGGCCACCTTGTCCTTGGCGTCCGGGTCGTCGCCGGCCAGGAACACGTCGACGGGAAGGCCGCAGACCTGCCCCGCCATCAGGGCCGCCGCGAACGTCGTGTTGAAGGCCTTGACCACGCGCGCCGCCGGGTTGATCTCCGCGATCTCCTCGGCGGCGGACATCCCCGGGCTGGTGAGGAGGCAGTCGAACGTGGAGAAGTCGACCGGGTTGCAGGTGTCGACCAGGGTCATCCCCGACAGCGCCGCGCCCTGGTCGCGGGCCACCTGCCGCCCTTCCGGGTACGGCAGCGCGAGCACGATGACGTCGGTGCCCGCGATCGCCTCCGCCGTCCCGGCCACGGTCACCTCGAGCGGGGCGCCGCCCGCGTCCGGCCCTGTCCTGGCCGCCAGGCTGGCCGCGAGCGCTTCGGCCTTGCCCTGCTCGCTGTCGGTGAGCCGCAGCTTGTGCCCGCCCGCCAGGGTCCTGACGGCTATCCCCTCCGCTAGCCGTCCGGCGCCAACGATCGCCACTATCATCTTCTCCCCCAGTAATCAACAGATTTACCCGCGCACCTGCCCGCTGCAACCGCGGGCTCCGCCCATTTGTCTAAGGGGTATGGGAGTCCGGCCGGCCCGAGCAGCCTTCGCGGCGGTGCTGGTGTGCACGGCGATGCTGCTCTGTGCGGCGGGATGCGCGACGGGGCCCGCGCGCACGCCGACGGCGCCCAGCTCGGCGGCAGCCGCCTCGGGGGTCTTCGGCGCGATCCCCGGCGAGAACCCAGCGCTGACGGTAACCGGCGGCGCCGTGTACCTGAGCTGGTACGCATCGCCGGCCGGCCCAGGGTTGCCCAGGATGGTGCTGGCGCGGATCGACGTGCGGACCGGCGCGATCACGGCAAGGAACGCGTTCAGCCCTGGGCTGGTCGGCGCCCCGCTGTTCGCCGACGGCTGGCTGTGGGTCACCGACTCGACCGCACTCGGCGAGTTCCTGCTGCGCCTGGGCCCGGCCACGCTCATGGTGACCGGCGGGCTGCGGTTCAGCGACGAGCAGTACGCTGGCGGCGCGCACGTGGCCTACGCGGGCGGCTGGCTGTGGCTGGACGGCGCGGACCAGCTGCTGCGGGTATCGCCCTCGTCGGTAGAGACGACCGCCGACGTTCGGCTGCCGGGGGCGTACCGGTCTGACGTGGGCGCGACCGCGGACGGCTCGGTCCTCGTCGACAGCGAGCAGGGGGTCACCGGCGCGGTCCAGCGGCGGAATCCGGACACCGGCGCGCTGCTCGCCGCGCACCCGGTCTTCGCCGAAAACGCCTCGATCGACGGCTTCCCCGACTCCGGCGTCTGGATCACGGAGGTCGGCGGGTCGTCGGCCTTCGCCGAGCTGCTGTCCACCGCGACGATGACCGTCCGCGCGATGCCGTCGATCCCCTCGCCCAACGACCTGAGCGTGCGGGTCGCCGACGGCGTGCTGTGGGTGACGGAGAACGAGGCCGGCGGGCCGCAAAGGGACTTCTGCGCTGACCCGGACACCGGGCGCAGGCTTTCGCCGCTCCCGATCACCAGCCCCGCGCAAGGCCGGCTCCTCGGCGTGGACGGCGGCCTGCTCTACTACTCCGAGCCCGTCCGTCACGGCACGGGGTCGCGGGTCGTGCCGGTTCCGGTTCCGGCAGCCTGCGGGTAGCGTGGAAACGGAGGCTGCCATGCAGGAGAACTCACGAGGCGCGGTGCGGGTTGAGCACGGCGCCAAGCGGGTGCGCTGTTACCTGGCCGGACGGCCGGTCGCCGACACCCGGCATCCCGTCCTGGTGTGGGAAAACCCGTACTACCCCGCGTACTACATGCCGCTCGCGGACGTTGCCGCGCAGCTCGTGCCGACCGGTAAGACCGAGCACTCGCCGAGCCGCGGCGAGGCCGAGATCTTCGATGTCGCGGTGGCGGGCGCGACCGCCGAGAGCGCGGCCAAGCGCTACGCCGAGTCCCCGCTTGAGGCGCTGCGCGACCTCGTCCGGTTCGACTGGGCCGCGATGGACGAATGGCTGGAAGAGGACGAGCCGGTCTACACCCATCCGCGGGACCCGTACAAGCGGGTGGACATCCTCGCCAGCTCCCGGCATGTCCGCGTCGAAGTGGACGGCGTCACCGTGGCCGACTCCACCCGGCCGCACATCCTGTTCGAGACCGGCCTGCCGCCGCGCTACTACCTGCCGCTGTCCGACGTCCGCACGGAGTTGCTCCGCCCTTCGGACACCCAGACGCACTGCCCCTACAAGGGCACGGCAGCGTACTGGTCGGTGGACACCGGTCAGGGCGTGCATGCCGACCTCGTGTGGATCTACCGGGCGCCGCTGCCAGAAAGCCAGAAGGTCGCCGGCCTGGCGTGCTTCTACGACGAGAAGGTGGACGTCTACCTCGACGGCGAGCTCCAGCGGCGGCCGCGCACGCCGTTCAGCTGACGGCCGGCTGGCTGGCTGTCGGTGCTGGCGGCAGCGCTGGTGGCGGTGGCGGCGCTGAAAGTTTCGGCGCCCAGTCCCGACCGTCTAGGCAGCCGGCTGCCGCCGGTTTTACTCTTGGACGGTACGGCCCGCCCGCGCTTGGAGCGCGGCGGGCCGGGCGGAGCTGTTCCGGACCCTGACGGCACGCCATCGTCGCGGCGTCAGGCAGGAAGGAAGGCTCCGGTAACCCGTTATGACAGATTCTCCGCAGGCTGATCCGGCTCAGGCTGCCGGTTCGCACCCTTCATCCCTGCCAGCACCGGACCCCGGGCAGGACAACGACGCCGGCGCGCTCGGCCAGGCGATCGTGAACCGGTTGTTCTCCGCCGGCCTTGATCTGCACTTCGCGCTTGCGCTCGCCGGCGACGGGGCGGCCCCCGCCGCGCAGCGGCTGCGCCACGCCGTCGGCGAACTCGATGAGGCGATCAAGGACCTGCGGCGCCTCATGCTGACCGTGCTGGCCCCCGCCGGGGCGGGGCCAGACGGTACCGCGATCGATATACGATCGCGACACCTGGTCCAGGTGACGGATTCCAGCCGCCGGTTATGGGGACCGCGCGCGACGGCCTTGACTATCCCGCACCACCCCGCCGTGGAAGGCAAAGCCGCGGCGGCGGCCTGCTGCGGGCTGAACGTCCCTGTTCCCGCACCCGGGGGTGTGCTGGGATAGGGATGAGGAGGGTGGTGTGCGTGGAGCAGGCGCGCAGTGCCCAGGTGTGGGCGGCGATCAGCGCGTGCGCCCGGCAAGAGGGCGCGGCGGTATCACTTCGGCATGCGGTCATCGCCTGCGCCGACGGGCTGGCCGCGGCGGGAGCGGGACTGTCCGTGGTCCGTCACGGCGCGCCGCGGGAGCCGGTGCTGGCCAGCGCCCCCGCCGCAGAAGAGCTGGAAGAGCTGCAATTCACGCTCGGGCAGGGACCGTGCGTCGACGCCGTCGCCGGGCGCGGCCCGGTCCTCGTGCCCGATATCACCTGGGCGGACGCGCAGCGCCGGTGGCCGGCGTTCGCCCCCGCGGCGGCGGGCCGCGGCGTACGCGGGATGTTCGCCTTCCCTGTGGCAGTCGGCGCTGCGCTGATCGGGGTGCTGGGGGTATACCGGCTGCAGGCCGGGATGCTGGATTCGCAGGAGCTGGCCGACGGCCTGGTGTTCGCCGACGCGGTGCTTGTGCTCGCGCTCGATGAGCGCGGCGGGATCGCCTCCGGCCCGGAGGGCCTGGCCGATGCCGCGCTCAGCACGCGCCGCGCCCAGGTGCACCAGGCCACCGGCATGGTGGCCGCGCAGCTCGGGGTCAGCATGTCCGACGCACTGGCCGCGCTGCGCGCCCACGCGTACACCCGCGGTCGCCAGGTCACCGACCTGGCCGCCGACGTACTGGCCCGCCGGGTACGCCTGGACGCAGACCCGCCACGCCCCGGCCGCCCGCAAGGCGACGCCGAGCATCCCGGCGGGAACACCGGTCAGCATTCCGGTCAGCATTTCGGCGAGCGGAACGGAGAGGAGGAGTGATGGCTGGCACGGACCGGCGGGTGCGGGAGGCATTTATAGAACTGACCGACACCCTGGTGACCGACTTCGACGTCATCGACTTCCTGGCGCGGCTCGCCGTCCGCTGCACCGAGCTGCTCGGGGTCAGCGCCTGCGGGGTCATGCTCGCCGACCACCACGGCGTCCTGAACCTGGTCGCCGCCTCCACCGAGCAGGCCCGGCTGCTTGAACTGTCCCAGCTGCAGAACCCCGAGGGTCCCAGCCTCGAGGCCTACCTCGGCGGCCGCGCGGTGCAATGCACCGAGCTTGCGAGTGCGGGCCCGCGCTGGCCGCGGTTCGCCGCCGCCGCGATCGCCGCCGGGTTCACCGGGGTGTACGCGCTGCCTATGCGGCTTCGCGACCAGCGGCTCGGTGCGCTGAACGTGTTCTGTGCCGAACACGCGTCGCTGGACGCCGACACGGCCGCGCTCGGCCAGGCGCTCGCCGACGCCGCGACGATCGGGATCGTGCACCAGCGTGCCATGGCCCGCAGCGAGGTCATCGCCGAGCAGCTCCAGACCGCCCTGAACAGCCGCATCCTGATCGAGCAGGCCAAGGGTTTCCTGGCCGAGCGGCTGCACGTCACCGTGGAGGACGCTTTCGCCGTGCTGCGCGGCTACGCCAGGGACCACAACCGCAAGCTCACCGACGTCGCCGCCGACGTCACGGCCGGCCGTCTGGACCCCGCTGAGTCCAGCGCGCCCTCACAGGCGCTGTCTCCCGATCCGCCCGGTCCGCCGCCCGGTGCGGCTTCCGGTCCGCCGCCCGATGCGCTGCCCGATGCGCCGCGAACTCAGCCCCTGCCGCCTCGGAGCGACCGCCCCTCCGCTGAGCCGCTGGACCGCCTGTGACAGGACTTCTGGCCCTAACCGCGTCTCGCGGCTTTTGACATGGTTGTCACATGAAGAGTTTGTTCGCGCACCCGAGCGATGCCGACCCCGTCTGGCTCGCTGAAGAGCTGCCGGGGCCGGGCAAGCCGCTTACCCTCGTCGACCGTGCCTGCTGCTGTCCGGCACGGCCGGTGGTCACGGTCATCATGCCGCCGGGCCCAGGACATCCTTTCGCGGCGGACCTTCTGCTGTGCGGCCACCACTACAAGGCCAGCCGCGCCGCCCTGCGGGCCGCTGGCGCCACCGTCTATGACGCGGCCGGGATGGTGATCACCCCAGGCGACGACGGGGATTCCGGCGACTCCCGCGGCCCCGCCCACGGCGGCCGGCGCGAGGTCCCTGCGCCCAGATCGGCTCACGTCAAGCACTGACCACCCCTGAGCTGACGCTCAGCCCGCGCGGCGCAGGTAGAGGTCGCGCAACAGCGCGACCTCGGCGCCGTGATGTGAGAGCTCGTCCTGGACGTGCAACGCGAGCGACGCCCGAGGCTCGGTGGCGTACGGACCCCAGTCCGGCCCCAGCTGGCGCCACATTCCTTCTTCGCCCAGCTCCGCGAGACCGGTCCGGAACGCCTGCCACGCTTGGCTGACAGCGGCAAGCGCCGCCTCCGGCTCGGCGTACCACTCCCGCCCGCGAACCCGCAGCGGATAGGGGCCAAAGGCGCGCGCGGTGAACCCGGCCAGGCACTCGACGCCGATGTGCCACAGCCGCCACGCGATCGTCGTCACCGGGGGAGGTGACGGCTCCGCCTGCGGACGGTCGCCACGCGCCAGCGACTGATGGCCTGACCGACCAGCAGTCGGGCGCCGGCTCCCACAGGTACTCATCCGCGGTCAGCCCGGCGACGCGGTCGCTTATCCGCGACCACACGAAGTCCAGGCTCCCGATCACGACCGGCGCGATCCGCCGCTCCGAGGTGTCAGCCATTCCGCACACGCTAACAGCCCCGGTGAGGCCTCGTACGAAAATCATTCGAAAAGGATCTTGGAAAACGTGCTTCCAGCGGCGCGGATTTGTCGCAGGGGTACGGTATAGTGTTCGTATCAGGCTGAAGCATCGCCTACTTATCCGAACGGAGAACCGTCCCATGGCAGCCGCCCCCATCCCCGGCCCCGGACAGCCCGGCGGCGAGCAGCCGCCGCTGCCCGCGGACCCGGCGCGCGGCGGGGAGGACTGGGACGCGGACGCGGACCTGGCCCGGTTCCTGGACGAAGTAAACGCCGGCCGGATCCCGGTGCCGGATGAGGACCCCGCCGCCCCGGCGGTCATGGTCACCCTGGGCGAGGCCGCCGACGTGGACCCGGCGGTGCTGGCCGCGATGGCCGGCCCGGACGGCCTGGGCGGGGAGGGGTTCGCGCAGGACAAGACCGCGGATGCGCTGCGGCCGGGGCCGCTGCTGGCGGCGCTGGCGGAGAACGCCGCGGCCGGGCTGCCGGGGCTGTCCGATGATGAGCTGCTGGGGCTGGTGTCAGCCAGCCGCCGGTTGCAGAACCGGGCGGAGTACCTGGAGCTGGCCGGGATCGCCGAGTTCACCGCCCGCCGC
>NZ_JASIAL010000086.1:0-4699 GCF_030042015.1 Trebonia sp.
CAGCCCGCCGCCCGCCAGCACGCACGCCGCCGCCCACGCGGCAGCCCGGCTGACACTGCCCCGGCGCCCCCGGTGCCCCCGGCGTCCCGGACGCCCGCGTCGGCCACGCGCCGACGGGCCGCCGGCGGCCCGCATGTCGATGTTCATGACCGTCTGTTCCCTTCACCGAAGGCGGCCGGCCGGTCCCCGCCCAGCCGTGCGGCAGGCGAGTCCCGGTGCGCCACGGAACCGAGACTGCGGCACCGCGAACGGCTATTCAATGGACCTAGGTACAGTCTTCGCCGCCCGGGCCGAATACCCGCGAACGGTGGAATGTCCGTGTCGGTGTTGGGAAGAGTTGCGATATGAACGGCATCGGGAAGCGGCTGGCGCTTGTTTGCGCGGTCGGCGCGCTGACGCTGGCGGCGGCTGCGTGCACGGGGAGCGGGGCGAGCACGGTCAAGTCCGCGGCGGCCAACGGATCGCCATCGGCCGGGGCAGCCGCGGCGGGGGCCTCGGCCAAAGCGGCGGCGGCCAAGGCCGGGCCCGTGGTGACGATCACGCCAGCGAGCGGCGCTATCAGCGCCGACCCGTCGACGGGGATCACGGTCACCGCGGCCGGAGGCACGCTGACCGGCGTCGTCGTGCGCACGCCCGGCGACCCGGTGACCGGCAGCTACGCCGCTGGCCGCGCCTCCTGGCACAGCACCTGGGCGCTTGACGTCTCCCAGTCCTACACGGTGATCGCGACCGCGCGGGCGCGCGACGGGACCATCACGACGAGCACGAGCGCGTTCCGCACGCTGACGCCGGCGGCGACGTTCAGCACCGAGATCTTCGAGGGCTACCAGCAGACGTACGGCGTCGGCATGCCGATCATCTTGTACTTCAGCCATTCGATCACCGACAAGGCCGCGGTCGAGCGGGCGCTGCAGGTCGCGACGTCCAAGCCGGTGATCGGCTCGTGGTACTGGGACGACAACTGCGGCATGGCCCCGACGTGCGCCTACTTCCGGCCGCGCGACTACTGGCCGGCCGGGACGACGGTCAGCTTCACCGGGCACCTCAACGGGGTCGAGGGCGCGCCGGGCGTCTACGGGTACCACA
Organism: Trebonia sp.; assembly: GCF_030042015.1. Taxonomy (GTDB): domain Bacteria; phylum Actinomycetota; class Actinomycetes; order Streptosporangiales; family Streptosporangiaceae; genus Trebonia. Next base: position 1,087 of record NZ_JASIAL010000086.1, read on the forward strand.
CGCTGACCCAGACGTTCGACATCGGGCAGTCGGTGATCGCGATCGGCAGCACCCAGACGCACTACACCCAGATCTACGTCGACGGCAAGCTCGCCTACAACTGGCCGATCAGCACGGGGCGGCCGGGCCTTGACACGCCGGACGGCAGCTACCTGACGATCGAGAAGGAAAACCCCGTGCTGATGACCGGTCCCGGGTACAGCCTGGAGGTCCCGTGGTCCGTGCGGTTCACGTTCAGCGGCGACTACTACCACGACGCGTACTGGTCGGTCGGCGAGCAGGGCTATGAGAACGTGAGCCACGGGTGCGTGAACCTGCCGCCATACGCCGCCGAGATCTACTACAACCTCGCCGTGCCCGGCGACCCGATCACGATCAAGGGCAGCCCGCTCGCCGGCACCTGGGACAACGGCTGGACCATGTGGTTCCTGTCCTGGTCGCAGTACCTGAAGGGCAGCGCGCTGCACGAGGCCGTGGAAGCCGGGCCGGGCGGCAGCACGTTCGTCAACCCGGCGACGCTGCCCCCCGACACCGCGAAGGCGCCGCTGCAGACCGCGCCGGCGGGCAACGCGAACGCGGTCTGACCGGACGAACCGGGGTCGCGGGCTAGGTGTTCGCCGCGCAGGCGCTGCGCGCGCGGACGGCGGACAGGAACGCGGCGTAGCTCCACGACAGGTTCCTGACGCTCTTCTCAAAGCCGGTCACCGCGTCGAACTGCTCGCTGAGCTCGAAGTGGTCGCTGTGGAAGACGACCGCCTGCAGCATCTGGTCGCCGGCGGCGCGCAGCGCCGCCGCCACCGCCAGCGGCGCCGGCAGCGGAGCGACGGCGACGTCGAACCCGACCTGGGCGAAGAAGGGTGCGGAAAGGGAGTCGGCGGGGATCGTTCGGGATGAAGTGATTTTTGCCGCAAGCCGGTAGTACAGCTCGGCGAAGCTCGCGGTGGACAGCGCCCACGGGTGGTCGCCGGCCAGCGTGTCGGTGTCGCCGTCGTAGACGTCGCCGGGATAGCGGCCGAGCAGCGGGCCGAGGCCGCGCCGCGCGTCGTCGCCGTTGATCGGGTAGAAGTACTTCGAGCCAGGATCGGCCCACTGGGCGCGCAGCTGCGCGGCGGTGGCCAGCAGCTTGGTGTCGGTGACCGACTCGGCGCCGTAGACGGCCGAGAGCACCACGTCGATGTTCGGGTCGTAGGGGGCGCGGTAGTCGGTGGGGACGGGCAGCATCGACTGGTAGCACTCGCCGTTCCAGTGCTCGTCGAGCGCGCTGGTCAGCCAGGACATGGCGGCGGAGAGCCAGCCGGGGACGGCGATGCCGACCGTATTGGCGGCGACCGACTCGAAGCACTTGAGCTGCACCGACCTGGCGAAGAAGGAGAAACCGTACTCTTCCTCCCACACGTTGTACGTCTGCCCCTGGTAGGCGTTCTGCAGGAAGTCCAGGTTCGCGGTCATCAGCGCCCGCGCCGTCGCCCGGGTGGCCGCGTCAAGCTGGCCGTAGAGGTTCAGCAGGGCCAGCGTCTGCAGGGCCGGGCCGTCGGTCTGGTCGGTCCACGGGCGCTGCGTCCCGTTGATGTAGTACGACGCGCGGTCGAAGTCGCCTGCTGAGTCCTGGCAGAGCCGGGAGAAGCTCGCGTAGTCGATCAGCGGCTGGTTGCCCGGCAGCATCCCCGCCGCGTAGGCGTACGACAGCTCCCTCGCCACGATCGCGGCGTCGCGGGTCCAGTGGTACACGTAGTCCTGCGTGACCTGCGTGGCGGTGTTCTCCCACGACGGCGAGGCGAGCACGCAGCCGGGTGCGGAGATGACGCCCGCGTTGACCGGGTCGTCGAAGACCAGGCCGTCGGAGGCGACGTTGCGGAACATCAGCCAGAACATGTACGGCGCGACCGACGCCAGGTCCACCTGCTCGACCGCTGGCCGCACGAGAGCGTACCGCAGCATGACCCATCCTCAATTTCGCGTCACCCGATGAGCCGAGCCTATCGGGGATGCGGCCGCGCGCGGGAGGTGGCGGCTGCCCCTTCGAGCGCCGGCTCAGCCGGCCGGCGCTCGCGATCACTTGCCTGGCGCGCTTACGTGCCGGCCTTGATCTCGACCTTCTTGGCCGACTCGGGCTTTTGCGTCTTCATGCCGATGCTCACCGTGAGGATCCCGTGCGCGTAAGTGGCCGTGACGTCGTCCGGGTTGGCGTCCGCTGGCAGGGAGAGGCTGCGCGTGAACGAGCCGTACCGGAACTCAGACCGGTGCGTCGCCTCGACCGTCTCGTGCCGTTCGGCGCGGATCGTCAGGTAACCCGCGCCGACCGTCACCTCGGCGTCCTTCTCCGGGTCGATGCCCGCGATTTCTGCCTTCACGAAGTAGCGGCCGCCCTCGACGTACTCCTCGATCCTGATCGGCTGGGCCAGGTACGGGCGGAGCGTCACGAAGGGCGCTTCGAACCAGTCGATGAGGTCCGGAACCACCGTCTTCGGGTCCCTGCGCAAGATGCTGCTCATCTGTCCATCCTTTCTCTCGCGTATCCCTGTTATCCCCCGTCCCGTCCCAAAAAGCACACGCCCGCCGCAGGCCGCGCGGCCAGAGACCGACAGCATGAATCACCCGGTCGTAGGTCCCGTGCGCTGCCTCAGCCGAGCGTGTCGATCCAGCGCGCGACCCGGGCGACCTCGCGTGCCATCAGGTCCGGGTCCCGCGGCGAGCCGGACGGTAACGCGGGCCGACGATCCGATCCGCCGCCGCCGCGCGAACCGTTGCCGCGCGGGCAGGCGAGTTTCGAGCCCCTGACCATGATCGCGAAGACTTTTCGGACCTTCAGGTACGAAATCTCTACACGATAAAAAAGTCTTCGCAATAAACGGCGTTGACCTATCGCTGCTGACGGGAACGGGCGGTGGCGCGGCCATTGCGAGAGCCAACGTTAACGGCAAGACGATCCGGTGTGCCAAGATCGCGGCATGGACCTGGAACTCACCGGTAAGCGGGCGATCGTCACGGGCGGCAGCCGGGGCATCGGGCTGGCGGTTGCCCGTGCGCTGGCCGCCGAGGGATGTGACGTGGCCCTCGTGGCGCGCGACAAGGCCGCCCTGGAGACCGCGCGGGACGCGGTCGCCGCCGAATCAGGCCGGCACGTGATCGCGGTCGGGGCCGATACGGGCGACGACGAGTCCGTCAGGGAGATGGTCGCCGCGGTCGCGGCCGAACTCGGCGGGGTGGACATCCTCGTGAACGCCGCGGCGCGGCCCAACACCGGCGCGGTGGTCGGCATCGACGGCTTCGACGCCGCCGAGTTCACCGAGCAGGTCAACGTGAAGGTGCTCGGCTACCTGCGCTGCATCCGCGCGGTCGTGCCGTTCATGCGCGCGGGCGGCTGGGGCCGGATCATCAACGTCAGCGGCCTGGCCGCCCGGTCCAGCGGGGCGATCACCGGGACGGTCCGCAACGTGGCCGTCTCGGCGCTGACGAAGAACCTCGCCGACGAGCTTGGCCGCGACGGCATCAACGTCACGGTGGTCCATCCCGGCGTCACGGTGACCGAGCAGACGCCGCGGGTCCTGGCCTTGCGCGCCGAACGCGCCGGGGTCTCGGTGGCCGAGATCGAGCGGCGCCTCAGCGCCGCCGT
>NZ_JASIAL010000485.1:0-15817 GCF_030042015.1 Trebonia sp.
CGGCGCGCTGTTCCCGCCGGACCTGGCCGCCGCGACCGGCCGGCCGGCGGGCGAGATCGAGGACGCGCTGTGGGAAGGCGTCGCCAGGGGCCTGGTGACCGCGGACGGATTCCGCGCGGTCCGGTCGCTGCTCGCCAGGCGGCTGCTGTCAGGCGCCGGGTTCGCGGCGTCGCGGCGGAGCCTGCGGCGGGCCGGCCAGCACGCCACGCGGACCGCGGGCCGGTGGTCGCTGCTGCCGCCGGCGGTCTCGGACTACGACCCGGACGAGCTGGCCGAGGCGGTCGCCGAGCAGCTGGCGGCACGGTGGGGCGTGGTGTTCCGCGACCTGCTTGTCCGGGAGAACATCGCGCTGCCATGGCGCGAGGTGCTGTGGGCGTTCCGGCGCCTGGAGGCCCGCGGCCTGGTCCGCGGCGGCCGGTTCGTCAGCGGCTTCAGCGGCGAGCAGTTCGCGCACCCGGACGCGGTGGACGCGCTGCGCCAGGTGCGCAGGCAGCCCCGCGACGGCGAGACCATCCGGCTGTCCGCCGCCGACCCGCTGAACCTCGTGGGCGTCGTGCTGCCAGGCACGCGCGTCCCGGCGACCGCGGCGAACGCCGTCACCTACACGGACGGCGCGGTCCGCGCGCTGCCGCAGCCCGGGGAAGCGACCGCTGAGCTCCCCGCCTGATCGCCCGCTCCCGTCCCGATCCGCTTCCCTGCGCAGATACCGAACGAAGCGTGCCGCCTCTGCTGCGTCATCGCGAGCGCGGGGCAGTCGCCGGCGTCCGTTCTGACTGACTCGCGGCGGCACCTGACGCGGCCCGGCAGCGGCGCACCCGCCTACCTGCCCGCATCACCTGCCAGCGGGAAGAAGCAGGCGTGGGACCTGCCGTCGGCCTCGCGCACGAGCGGGGGCCGCTCGGCGTGGCAGCGAGCCTGGACGCGCGGGCAGCGGGCGGCGAACACGCAGCCTTGCGCGGCGCCCGCCCCGGGCGGCCCGGCCGCCCCGGCTGCCCCGGCCGCCCCGGCCGGCCCGGGGGCGGGCCTTTCCGCGCCGCCGGCCCCGTCCCGGACGGCGCCGTTCCCGCCGACCGCCAGCCGCCGCAGCGCCGGGTGGTCGGTGGGGATCGCGTCGTGCAGCGACTTGGTGTACGGGTGACGCGGCCGGCTGCGGACCAGCTCGGCAGGCCCGGTCTCCACCACCCGGCCGCGGTACATCACCGCGAGGGTGTCCGCGATCCGCCCGATCAGGTCCAGGTCGTGGCTGACGAACAGCATCGACAGGTCCCTGCTGCGCTTGGCCTCGAGCAGCAGGTTGACGATCTGCGCCTGCATCGACACGTCAAGGCTGGAGGTCGGCTCGTCGCAGATCAGCACGGCGGGGTCGCAGATCAGCGCGCGGGCGATCGCGATCCGCTGCCGGCCGCCGCCGGAGTACCTGGACGGGTAGCTGTCCAGCGGGGCATCGGGCAGCCCGACGGCGGTCAGCAGCTCGCCGACCCGCTCGTCGGTGTCGCGGTCCCCGAGCCGGTGGATCCGCAGCGGCTCGCGGACTATGTCCCGCAGCCGCATTCTCGGGTCGAGGGAGTCGTAGGGATCCTGCAGCACGAACCCGATCTGCCTGCGCACGCGCCGCAGGCTCCGCCGTCCGTGCGGGTAGTCCGCGCCGTCGAAGGTGAGCCGTCCCGCCGACGGGCGCTCAAGTCCGAGCGCCAGCCGGACGCAGGTGGTCTTCCCCGAGCCGGACTCGCCGACCAGGCCGAGCGTCGAGCCCTTGGTCAGCGACAGGCTGACGTCGTCGAGGGCGGGCATCCCGCGGTAGTACTTGCTGACCGAGTCAAAGCCGAGGACGACGCGCTCGCGTGCCTGCGTGCCGCCCGCGGGCGCGGCGCCAGGGAGGGAGACCGCGGCCGGGGCGAACGTCCGGCTGCCGCCCCGCGTGACGTCGGTCGCCTGTTGCCGGATCATGACCGTACCTCCTCAGCCTGGTCGGCGGCCTGGTGCCCGTCGCCGGGCGGCACGGGATGGTGGCAGGCCACCAGCCGCCCGCCCGCCACCGGCTCAAGCGCCGGGGCCTGGTCCGCGCAGACCGCCGACGAGCGCGGGCACCTGGGCGCGAAAGCGCATCCGGTCCGCTGGGCGGACGGCGCCGGCGGTGCGCCCGGTATCTGGAACAGCGGCGTGCCTGGCCGGCCCGTCCGCAGGTCGCGCCGCGTGCGCAGCAGGCCCGCGGTGTAGGGATGACCGGGGTGATCGAAGATCGCGTGCACCGGGCCCTGCTCGACGATCCGGCCGGCGTACATGACCGCGACCCAGTCGGCGAGTTCGGCCACCACGCCCATGTCGTGGGTGATCCACAAGATCCCGGCGCCTGTTTCCGCCTTCAGGACGCCGAGCAGGGCGAGGATCTCCGCCTGGGTGGACACGTCAAGCGCCGTGGTCGACTCGTCCGCGATCAGCAGCGGCGGCGACAGCGCCACCGCCATCGCGATCATCACCCGCTGCCGCATGCCGCCGGAAAGCTGGTGCGGGTAGCGGCGGGCGACAAGCTCCGGCCGGTCGATCCGCACCCGCGCCAGCTCGCGCACCGCCTGCGCCGTGGCCTGCTGGCCGGACATCCCGCGGTGCACCCGGAACAGCTCGCCGATCTGCTTGCCCACCGGCCGCACCGGGTTGAGCGCGGCCATCGCGTCCTGGGCGATATAGCCGAGCAGGCCGGCCCGCCTGGACCGGAACTCCCGTCCGCTCATCGCGGAGGCGTCGCAGCCCGCGATCGCGACCCGGCCGGTCACCGCCGCCGAGGGGGCGAGCAGCCGGGCGACGCCGAGCGCGAGCGAGCTCTTCCCGCTGCTGGTCTCCCCGATCAGCGCGACCGCCTGGCCGGGGGCGACGCGCAGGCTGGCGCCGTCCACCGCGAGCAGTTCGCCGTAGCGCACCCGCAGGTCATCGACCTCAAGCGCCGCGCAGGCCGGCCTGTCGTCCATGGCGGTCATGCCGGATCCTGCCTGGTCCGCGGGTCAACGAACATTCGCAGCAGGTCGGCGAGCAGGTTGAAGACGACCACCGCCACCGCGCCGACGAGCACGGTGCCCATCACGACCGGCCGGTCCAGGTTCTGCAGCGATTCGACGGCGAGCAGCCCGATCCCCGGCCAGCCGAACACCACCTCCACGGTCACCACGCCGGACAGGTAAGAGCCCAGGTCCATGCCGATCATCGTGAGCACGGGGGACGCCACGTTGCGGAGCACGTGATGGCGCAGGACGTGGCGGTCGGTCAGCCCCTTGGCGACCGCGGTCCGCACGTACACCGACGACAGCGAGTCAGCCATCTGGTCGGCGACGATCTGCGCGTACCACGGCGCCCCGACCAGGCCCAGGGTCAGCGCGGGCAGCACGATCTCGGCCGGGCCCGCCCCGCCGGTGACCGGCGCCATGTGCAGCCGGAAGCCGAACACGAGCAGCAGGATCAGGCCGACCACGAACTGCGGCATGGCCAGCAGGGTCAGGTTCACCGTGCTCACCGCGGCGCGCACCCGGGGGTAGAGCGTGGCCAGCAGGCCAAGCGAGCCGCCGATGACGACCTCGGCGACCACCCCGGCCAGCGCCAGCCAGCCGGTGGTGACAAGCCGCGGCGCGATCAGGCTGATCACGCTCTGCCGCTGCACGTAGGAGGTGCCGAGGTTGCCGCGGAACAGGTTGGCGAAGTATTCGGCGAACTGGACCGCGAGCGGCTCGTTCAGGTGCAGCTGGATCCGGATGTTCTCGAGGACGGCCGCGCTCTGCGCCCGCGGGGCGAGCGCGCGCGCCGGGTCGCCTGGCACGACGAATTCGGCCAGGAAGCACAGCACGGCCACGCCGAGCACGGCGATCAGCCCGTAGCCCAGGCGGCGGATCAGCGACCGAGCCATGACACCCTCGCAAGGTCGGGGTTGCGCGCCTTCAGGCCCTCGCCGATCAGCAGGAACGACAGCGTGAGCAGCAAGATCGCCACGGCGGGCACAAGCAGCAGGTGCGGCGCGTAGCCGAGCGCGTCCTGGCCGTCGGAGATCATGTTGCCGAGCGAGGCCGTGGGCGGGTTGATCCCCGCCCCCAGGTAGGACAGCGTCGCCTCGAACACCACCGCGGACGCCGCGTTCAGCGGGGAGTAGGCGGCGAGCAGCGGGAACATGTGCGGTGCCAGGTGCCGCCTGACCACCGATACCCCGCCCGCGCCCATCGCCTCGCCGGACTCGACGAATCCCCTGTGCCGCAGCCGCAGCGCCTCGCCGTAGACCAGCCGGGCCGGGTAGGCCCAGAACAGCGCGGTGATGATCACGATCACCCGGGTCAGCCCCGCGGGCATCAGCCCGGCGATGACCAGGGCGGCCAGCGTGTACGGCAGGGCCAGGCCGATGTCGGTGACCCGCATCAGGACCGCTTCGAGCGGGCCGCCGAAGAACCCGGCGAGCAGGCCGACCGCGGCGCCGATCGCGATGCTGGTCACGTTGGAGACCAGCGCCACGATCACCGACGTCCTGATCCCGAAGGCCAGCCGGGCCAGCTCGCTGCGCCCGAGCTGGTCGGTGCCGAGCGGGTGCGCCCAGCTCATCCCGAGCGGCAGGCCGGTCGGGGACAGGCCGTTGATCAGGTCCTGGTGCAGCGGGTCGCCGAACACCGGCGCGGCGATCGCGATCCCCACGAAGACGGCGAGCAGCGCGCTGCCCGCGATCAGCGCGGCGGGCCAGCGGGCGGCCCGCCGGACGCGGACCCGGGTCGCGGGTTTCGCCGGGGCGGCGGCCATCGCGGCCATCGCTACACCCACATCCGGTCGTAGTAGCTGTAGGTCTCGCCGCGGTACTGGTAGTTGTGGATCCGCGGGCCGACCCCGGCCAGCCAGAGCGCGGACTCAAGGAACACGAACGGCGCGTCCTCGCCGATGATCTGCTGTATCTGGGCGTACAGCCTGTTCCGCGCGGTCTCGTCGAAGGTCCGCCTGGCCTCGGCGGCCAGGGCGTCCACCTGCGGGTTGGAATACTGGTTGTAGTTGGACGACGCCCCGGTGACGTACAGGGCGTCCACCTCGTCGGCCGGGGTCGGCTGGACCTCATACCAGTCATCGGTGTCGAGCTGCAGGTGGGTGCCGCCGCTCTGGGCGGCCTCCTCCAGGCTGAGCAGGGCGTTGGCCGAGACCTGGTTCAGCGAGATCTGCACGCCGACCTCGGCGAGCTGGGCCTGCACGATCTGGGCGATCGTCGGGTAGGGGTCGTCGGCGTTCACCGTGAGCGTCGCGGAGAAGCCCTTCGGGTAGCCGGCCTGCGCCAGCAGCTGGCGGGCCTTGGCCGGGTCGTAACCGTAGGGGGTGAAGACCGGCGTGAAGTCGTCGATCTGGGCCGGGAACGGGGCGCCCCACGGCGCGAACGTGCCGTAGGTCACCCGGCCGATCGCCGCCCTGTCGACCGCCCAGTTCAGCGCCTGGCGCACCTGCTGGTTATTGAACGGCGCCTGGTCCAGGTAGATCGTCAGCCACAGGTTCCCCGGCGAGGGCCGCTCCTGGGTCAGCGCCGCCAGGCTCGGCGTGGCCAGCACGTGCGCCGCCTGCGACGACGGGATCCCCGGGCCGAGCAGGTCGACCGCGCCGTTCTGCAGCTGCAGCAGCTGCACGTTCGGGTCCACGCCCCAGCGGTAGGTCACCGCGTCCAGGTAGGGCAGCCCCGGGTACATGTACTGGTCGAACCGCTCGAACGTGGCGGTCTGCGCGGCGCTGTCGTAGGACACGATGCGGAACGGCCCGAACCCCACCGGCGTCTGGCCGAACTTGACCTCGCCGAGCCGCTCCACCTCCTCCCTGGGCACCGGGGCGGTCATCGGCAGCGCGAACGCGTTGAGGATCGTGAAGTCCGGCGCGGTCAGGTGCACAACCAGGGTGTAGTCATCGGGCGCCTCGACCCCCTCGAGCCGCGTGGCCTTCCCGGCGATCACGGCGTTCGCGCCCACGATCGACGTCAGGTAGCTGCTCGCCCAGGAGGCAAGCGCCGGGGTCAGCATCCGCTCCCAGGAGTAAATGAAGTCACTGGCGACGATGTCGCGGCCGTTGTGGAACTTCACTCCCCGGCGGAGCTTGAAGGTCAGCGTGGTGGAGTCCGCGGACATGGCGGGGGGTGCGGCGGCGATGTTCGGCACGGGGCCGCCGAGCTGCTTGTCGTAGGCCATCAGGCCGCCGAAGAAGACCAGCTCGGTGATGGCGTCCCACGCGGTCAGGTTGTAGCCGACCGCCGGGTCGAACGAGTTCGGCGGGTCCGTCCACACCACGGACACCGTCCCGCCGTAGGCGCCGCCTGAGGCCGGCTGCGGTCCCGGCACGTACTCGCGGAGCTTGACGCCGCCGCCCGGCGCCGACTGGGTGGTGGCGGCCTGGGTGCCGTATGAGCAGCCGGCCAGGACGCCGGCGGCGCCGAGCAGCCCGGCCGCGCCGGACAGGCGCAGGAATCCGCGCCGGTCGGTCATCCAGGCGGGTGGCGCGGCCTTTCCCGCCGGGCCTGTCCGGCCTGGCGGGGGCAGTCGTCTGGGCGGGAATCCCTCTGGGGTGGACATGTCGTGTCAGCTCCTCGCGATCGGGTCAGTCAGCGTGGGAAATCGGTCCGTGGCCTGGCGCGCCTGCGCTGACGTCGGCGGCCGGGCCGCCGAGCCGCCTGGTGACGTAGCGGCCGACGTCGGCGCTCGGCTGTTCCATCGGGGCCATGTAGCCGGACGTGAACATCCGCGAGCCCATCCCGTCCTGGACTTGCTCGCAGATCGACCAGTCCTGGCGGTTCACCAGGTCCCAGAACTCGACGGCGTCGCTGGGATCGAAGTCGGCGCGGGCGATCTCGGCCGGGTGGAACAGGAAGTCGCAGAGCACGGTCGTGTGCCCGGCGTCGTGCGGCCACAGCGTGAACGCGGCCACGTGGTCCGATGACAGGCTGAGCATGAGGTTGGGCAGGATGAGCTCGCCGCGGTGGCGGGCGATGTCTTTTTCGCTCAGCCCGGGGAAGGGCGCGCGCCTGGTCGTGCCGGTCGCCGTGAACGTGTAGGCGCCCTCGCGGTGCGGGATGCCGGCGTCCCAGTCGAGGTCGTTGCCCCCGCCGCGGCGGAACGCGGGGACCAGGTCGCACAGTTCCGGGTGGACCGGGCCGCAGTGGTAGCACTCGTTGTAGTTCTCGCAGATCACCTTCCAGTTGGCGGCGACGTGGTAGACGCGCCTGCCGGCGGTCCGCAGTTCGGCGAGCGGGTAGGCGGCGAGACGGCTGTCGGCCCCGTCCAGCTGGCCGGCCAGCGGGCTTTCGCCGGCGCGCTGGTCGAGCCGGATGAAGATGAACCCGCCCCAGGTGGCGACGCCGACCGGGTGCAGCGCCAGCCGGTCCCGGTAGCGGCGCAGGTCAGGCAGGAACGGCGCGGAGCGCAGCAGCCCGTCCAGGCCGAAGGTCCAGCCGTGGTAAGGGCAGCGGATCGAGCCGTCCGCGCGGCCGCTGCGCGCCAGGTTCGCCGCCGGCTGGGCGCCGGCCGCCGGGACAAGCCGGCACCCGCGGTGCCGGCACAGGTTGTAAAAGCCGGCCAGCGAGCCGTCCTTGCCGCGGACCACCAGGATGCTCTCGCCTGCCACGTCGGCGGTCAGGTAATCCCCTGGCGCGGCCAGCGCTTCCGCCCGCCCGGCGCAGAACCAGTCCGCGAACAGGACACCCGCCCGCTCGCTGGCGAACGCCTCCGCCGAGATGTAGCTGGCAGCCGGCAGGCTGCGCTCTAGCGGGATCTTCGTGCTCACCGCTGCCTCCTGTCCGCCCGGCCTCCCCTGCGTCGGCCGGGGCGCTGGTCAGTCGTCGGAATAAGGGTTGGGTGCCTGGATCGGCTTGCCCTCGGCGAACCGGCCGGGGCGGAACGCGGTCACGTCCACGCTGTCCCGTGCCGGGCCGGCGATCAGCCCGGCCAGGCTCTCGCCCACCGCGGGCGCGATCTTGAAGCCCATGCCGGAGAAACCGGCCGCCACGATCAGCCCGTCCAGGCCGGGCAGCCGTCCGAGCAGCGGCCGGGCGTCGGGGGTCATGTCGTACACGCCCGTGACCCCGCCGACGATGCCGGCGTCCGCGAGCGAGGGGATCCGGGACAGGGCCGCCCGCACCAGCGGCACCAGGTCCTCCTGGGTCGCGCTGACCCCGGTGTCCGGGTCGGCTCCGCGCGGGCCGGCGAACGAGCCGACCAGCGTCATCGCGCCTCCGGCCTCCGGCCGGAAATACGTCGCGGTGACGGAGTCGATGCAGGCCACGGGGGCGCCTTCGCCCGCACGGTGGGCGAGCAAGGCGACCCGGTGCAGCTCGGTCTCGATCGGCGCCGTGACGCCGGCGGTCCGCAGCAGCGGCGGGGACCACACCCCGGCGGCGAGGACCACGGTGCCCGCGTACTCGCGGCCGGCCGGGGCCGCCCCGTGCTCGCCGGTTTCGACTCCGATCACCCGGTCGCCGTCGGTGAGCAGCGACCGGACCGGCGTGTTCGGCCGGTACCGCACGCCGCGGGCCCGCGCGGCGGCGAGCAGGTCGCCGGCCACGACGGCGCCGTCACCGTAACCGCCGTCCGGCTCCCACGCGGCGCACTCGATGTCGTCGGTCCACAGCCCTGGCGCCACTTCCTTGACCCCGGCGGCGTCGATCACCTCCGCCCGCGCGCCGAGCGCGCGCTGCATGGCCACGTTGGCGCGCAGCGCCGCCTCCTCGCCCGGCCGGACGATCCGGACGAACCCGGTCCGGCGGACGCACCCGGGACGGCCGACCAGGTCCGGCCAGGCCCCGAACATCGCGTCGCTGCGCACCGCGAGCTCGACCTCGGGCGCGAACGTGTAGTGCATGCGGATCAGCGCGGACGACCGGCAGCTCATCCCCGAGCCGGCGGTCGCGCGGTCGAGCACGAGCACCTCGCCGGCGCCGGCCAGGCTGAGCTGGAAGGCGGTGGCGGCGCCGATGATGCCGGCCCCGACGATGATCACGTCCGCGCTCATCGCCGTCCCCGGCCCCTGCTGCTGCCGCCGCGCAGGTCCTTCAGGACCCGGCGCGCCGCGTTGTAGCCGGGGGCGCCGGTGACCCCGCCGCCCGGGTGCGCGCCGGCGCCGCACAGGTACAGCCCGGGGACCGGCGTCGCGTACCGCGCCCACCCGGGCACGGGCCGCATGTGGAACAGCTGGTCGACGGCGACGTCGCCGTGGAAGATGTTGCCTTCGGTCAGGCCGTACTCGCGCTCCAGGTCGAGGGGGGTCAGCACCTGCCTGGCGACCACCGCCGCGGGGACGTTGGGCGCGAACTGGCCGATCCTGGCAAGCACCCGGTCGCCCAGCTCATCCCGGCGGCTGTCCCACGTCCCTTCGGCCAGCCGGTACGGCAGGTACTGGACGAAGCAGGTCATGATGTGGCGTCCCGGCGGGGCCAGCGAGCCGTCCACGGCGGAGGCGACCACGCAGTCGACGAACAGCTGGCCGGCGTCGGCAAGCTCGCCTCGCTTGGCACGGTCGTAGCAGGCGTCGGCGACCGCCAGGTCGGGCGGCAGGGTGAACAGCGCCCGGCGGCCCGGGCCGGCATCGGCGGGCATGCCGCGCACCTGCGGCTCGGCGTCGAGCACCAGGTTGACCTTGCCGCACGGCCCGTCCATCCTGATCCCGCCGACCGCGGCGCGGAAGTCCTCGGGCAGGTCCGCCTTGTCGACGAGCTGCAGGAATGTCCGCTTCGGGTCGGCGCAGGACAGCACGGTGCCGGCCGTGATCTCGGTGCCGTCCTCCAGCGCCACCCCGGCCGCCCGGCCGCCCTTGACCAGGATCCGCGCGACTGGCGCGCTGGTGGCGATCTGCAGTCCGGCCGCGCGGCCCGCCGAGGCGATCGCGTCGCTGATCGCGCCCATCCCGCCAACCACGTGGCCGAAGAACCCCTGCTCCGCGTGCTCGCCGCCGGTCAGCAGGTGAAAGGCCAGGCCGATCAGCGTGCCCGGCTGGTACGGGCCGCCGTGCTTGCCGTACAGGTTGTTGGCCAGCAGCAACGCCTTTGCCTGCCGCGACTCGAACCTCGCGTCGATGAACTGGCCAAGGCTGCCGGTCAGCAGGATCGTCAGTCCCTCGAGCTCGCGGCCGCGCACTCCGCGCAGCCGGCGTGCCAGCCGCAGCACCTCGCGGCCGCCGCGCAGGCCGGTGGCCCGGGTGTCCGGCGGCAGCTCAGTGAACAGCGGCTGCAGCCTGGCGGCCAGGCCGCGCAGCTCGGCGTCCGCGGCGAGGTACGCTCGGGCGTCGGCGGCGGAGAAGCGGGCGATCTCGGCGGCGGTCTGGTCTGGGTCGTTCCACGCGGCGAGCACCTCGCCGCCATCCAGCGCGACCTGGAGCGCGGGCTCGCATGGCACCATCCGGAGCCCGTGGGAGCCCAGGTTCAGTTCCCTGATCACCTCGGGCCGCAGCATGGACGCGATGTAGGAGGTGGTGGATGCCCGGCAGCCGGGAGCGATCTCCTCGGTGACGCAGCAGCCGCCCACGACGTCGCGCCGCTCGACGACCAGCGTCGCCAGCCCGGCCCGGGCCAGCAGCGCTCCGGCGGTCAGGCCGTTGTGACCGGCGCCGACCACAATAACATCGCACCTGGTGGGCTGAGTGGCAGTCGTCATCATCTCTGACTTTCGGTCAAATAAGAGCGATACGCTGGCTAGTATGATTAGATAGCTGCACGGTGTCAATACTTTTCGAGTCGCGAGGAAGCGGAGTTCGTTTATGACCTCTGGTCAGACTAGGACCCCTGGCGGCCGGGTGCCCGTACGCGCGCAGGCCCGTCAGGCCGCCAGGCAGGAACGGATCGTGAACGTGGCGATGCGGCACTTCGCCGAGCGCGGATACGAGGGCGTGCGCATCGAGGAGATCGCCCAGGAGGCCGGCGTGGCCAAGGGGGCGGTGTTCGGGTACTTCAGCAGCAAGGCGCGGCTGTTCCTGGCGGCGTACCAGGCTGCCGCACGCTCGTTCAGCACCTACCTGGAGGCGCCGCCTGAGGTCGTCGAGCAGGGCTTCTTCGCCGTCATCAGCTACTGGATCGATGCCACGCCGCACATGATCTACGAAGACTGGGTGCCCTACCGGGTCACGCTGCTCGGCAACTACTGCTCCAGCCTGGAGCTGCGGCGGGAAGTCACCCAGTTCCTCGTGCGGGAGGACCCGTACGGCACGGAGGCGTTCGTGCAGTTCGGCATCGAGCGCGGCGAGATCCGCACCGACATCGACGTGAAGATGATCGTGTCGCTGGTGGACTGGCTGATGGACCGGGTCCAGGACGCGATCGTCACCGAGGAGCTCGACCCCGGGCTGTTCGGCTCGGCCGCCCAGCCGCAGCAGGTGCGGGAACTGCGGGTCCGCCAGTTCGTGGAACTCCTGCGCAGCGCGATCGGGGCGAGGCCGGCCGGGGTGACCTCGTGACCGGCGCGGAGCGGATGGCGGTCCGGGAGGCCAGGATCCCGGTCAGGGACGGCACCGAGCTGGCGGCGACCCTGTACCTTCCCGGCCTTCCCGACGGCGGCCCGGCGGTCCCTGCGCTGCTTGAGTACCTGCCCTACCGCAAGGACGACGGGATGCTCGCCCGCGACTACGGGCTGTACGCCTACATGACCGGGCACGGCTACGCGGGCGCGCGGGTGGACATCCGCGGTACCGGCCGCAGCGGCGGCACGCTGCCCGAGGGTGAGTACACCGAGACCGAGCAGCGTGACGCCGAGGACGTGATCGCCTGGCTGGCGGCTCAGCCGTGGTGCACGGGCGCCGTCGGCATGTGGGGCATCTCCTGGGGCGGCTTCAACGCGATCCAGGTCGCGATGCGACGGCCGCCGGCGCTGCGGGCGATCATCGCCGTGGACGCGTCCGACGACCTGTTCCACGATGACGTGCACTACATCGACGGGCTGCTGCACCTCGATGAGTACGCGCTGATGATCGACCACCTGAACGCGCTGCCGCCCGCGCCGGACTTCCCGCTTGACACGGCCACCCTGGCCGGCCGGTTCGACAGCGAGCCGTGGCTGATGACGTGGCTGGCCAGGCAGCAGGACGGGCCGTACTGGCAGCGCGGGTCACTGCGGCCGGACTACGGCCGGCTCACGATTCCGGCGTTCCTGATCGGCGGCTGGTACGACGGATACAGGGACTCGGTGCCCAGGATGCTGGCGGCGGCGCCGGCCCCTGTCAAGATCATGATCGGCCCGTGGAACCACACGTTCCCGCACAACGCGGTTCCCGGGCCGGCCGTCGAATGGCGCGCCGAGGCGGTCCGGTGGTGGGACCACTGGCTGCGGGGCGCGCGGAACGACATCATGTCCGAGCCCCCGGTCACGGTCTACGTCAGGGACTGGCACCCGCCGGAGCCTGGCCTGACGCGGATCCCCGGGCGGTGGCGGACCGAGCAGGCGCTTCCGCCCGCGCGGACCGTGTACCGGGCCTGGCACTGCGGCCAGGAGCGGAATCTGTCGGCCGTCCCCCCGCGGCCCGGCTCGGTCGCGCTGCGGTACGTGCCGTCGGCGGGCGCGGAGGCCGGCCACTGGTGGGGCGAGCTGACCCCTGACCAGCGTGGCGCGGACGCGTTCAGCCTGGTCTTCGACAGCCCGCCGCTGGCGGAGGAGGTCGAGATCCTCGGCTTCCCGCTCGTCGAACTGCACGGCAGCGCGGACGCCGAGCCACTGCACTGGTTCGGCCGGCTGTGCGACGTGGCACCGGACGGCGCGGTGACGCTGGTGACCGGGGGCGGCCGGGCCGGGCGGCCGGATCCGCTGCGCGACGGCGGCTCGCTTCCCGGCGGGCGGGACGGCGGCCCGCCCCCGCGGACGCCGGCCGCGCTGCCGCTTGAGTTGCACGTCACGTCGTGGGTCTTCCCGCGCGGCCACCGGATCCGGCTCGCGCTGTCCAACGCGATGTGGCCGATGATCTGGCCGACCCCGCACCCCGCCACGGCCACGGTCCGGCTCGGGCCGGACGGGACCAGGCTGATCCTGCCGGTGGTCCCCGCGGCCGAGTCGACCGCGCCGCCGCTGGCCGAGCCAGGCCCGGCCGAGCAGCCGCCCGGTGTCCGCAGCTGGGGCGGGCTGCTCCCGGACCGCTGGACCGTGCAGCGTGACGGCACCGGCGGCAGCGCGACCTGGTGGCGGGGCGGCAGCGGTACCGAGTTTCCCTGGGGCCGCGTGGTGGACGAGGAATACCTGCGCTACTCGGTCGACGACACGCGGCCCGCCGCCGCCGCCGCGCACGGCGAGGCCCGCACGGAGATCCAGGCCGGCGGCCGGCTGCTGACCGCCATCTCGGTCCTCGACCTCGGCGGCGACGCGAGCTCGCTGCATTACTCCTACCGGCGCGAACTGCGCTGCGACGGAGTCCTCATCCGCGAGCGCGGCTGGCAGCGCAGGTACCCGCGCGACGGGCACTAACCCCGGCGCGCCAGGGCGGCCGGATCGACCGCCAGTTCGCGGGCGACGAACTCGCGCGCCCAGGCGGCGCTCTGGTCGCGGTTCTGGATGCCGCGGTGGACGATCGTCTGGACGGCGAGCCCGTCAAGCAGGGCGGTGATCCGCCACGCCGCGCCGCGCGGATCGGCCGTGGTGAACTCGCCGCTGTGCACCCCGTCCTGGATGATCGCGATCAGCGATTCCTTCCAGCGCAGGTCGACCTCGCGGCCCACCTGCCGCAGCTCCGGGTCGCGCAGCGCCGCCGCCCATCCCTCGATCCACAGCCGCCACCCCTTGGCCCGCCCGGTCGGCGCGTACCACTCCAGGGCGGTGCTGAGCTTGTCAAGCGCGGTGGGCAGGCCCGCGCACAGCTCCTCCAGGTGATCGAGGTCCTGCTGCGCGGCCCAGGTGAACGCCTCGGCGATCAGGGCTTCCTTCGTCTGGAAGTGATAGACGATGAGCGCCGGGCTGACCGACAGGGCGTGCGCCACGTCAGACATCCGCAGGGCATGGATGCCTTGCGACTCGATCTGCGTCACGGTGGCACGCAGGATCTCCTCGCGGCGCAGGCCGGCCTCCTTGCGGGTGCGGGACACTCGACGAGGATAAGCCGGTCAGGGCAGGTGCCGGGCGATGACCATGCGCATGATGTCGGAGGTGCCTTCCTCGATCTCCTCGAGCTTGGCGTCGCGCATCCACTGCTCGACCGGGTACTCGCGGGAGTAACCCCAGCCGCCGAGGGTCTGCACCGCTGCCCAGGTGCAGAACATCGCCGTCTCGGACGCGGTGAGCTTGGCCATCGCGGCCAGCCCGGTGGCCTGCGCCCCGGCGTCGATCGCGCGGGCGGTGCGCAGCACCAGCAGCCTGGCGGCCTCGATGCGGCTGGCCATGTCGGCGAGCCGGAACGCGACGGCCTGGTGCTCGATGATCGGCTTGCCGAACTGGACGCGGGTGCGCGCGTAGTCACGGGCGTACTCGTAGGCGGCCCTGGCGACGCCGACCGCGGCGGCCCCGAGGACGGTGCGCGAGATGTCGAAGGTCCGCATCAGCCCGAGGAAGCCCTGTCCCTCGGCGCCGAGCCGGTTCTCCTCGGGCACGAACATGTCGGTGAAGAACAGCTCGCGGCAGACGATCGCGCGCTGGCCCATCTTGCGCATCGGCTCGCCGACCTCAAGTCCCGGGGTGCCCGCCTCGACGAAGAACGCGGACACCCCCGTGGACCGCTGGGCGGGATCTGTCTTGGCGAAGACGACGTAGAACCTCGCCGCCCCGCCGTTGGAGATCCAGGCCTTCTGCCCGTTGACGCGGTACCCGTCGGCGGCCCTGACCGCGGTGGTCCTGATCGACGCCGCGTCCGACCCGGCGCCCGGCTCGGTGGTGGCCAGCGCGGTCAGCGGCGCGCCGGGCCCGGTCAGCGGGGTGAGCCAGCGCTTTTGCTGCTCGGGCGTGCCGAGCGCGAGCACGGGGTCGGCGAAGAAGCCGTTGGAGCACACCAGGTTGCCGATCCCCAGGTCGCCGACGCACAGTTCCTCCTGGACCAGGCACTGCGTGAACACGTCGGTGAAGCCGCCCCCGCCGACCTCGGCAGGCAGCATGAAGTCGGTGATGCCGACCTGGGCCGCCTTCTTCCAGATGTCGACGGGCGTGACGACGTCGGCCTCGTCGACCTCGCGGGCGCGCGGGCGGATCTCCTCCCGTGCGAAGTCACGGCACAGCTCGACGATGGCGCGCTGCTCTTCTGTCAATGGCCATGGCTGCGTGAGCGCGGTCATGATGGTCCCTTCCGTTGGTTGTCATCGGGCGGCCTCCGCGGGGAGGTGGATCAGCGTGGGGCGGTCCGCCCCGAGCGCGGCCGCCAGCGCGCCGCCCAGCTCCGCCGCGGCGCCGACCCGGACGCCATGACAGCCGAGCGACCGCGCCAGCCCGGTGAAGTCGGGCGCGAGCAGGTCGACGGCGTGGACGGGATCCCCGCGGCCGGCCATCTCGTTGCGGATCTCCCCGTAACCCCCGTTGTCGACGACGACGACCGGCAGCGGCAGCCGCAACTCGGCGGCGCTTAGCAGCTCCGCGACGGTGAACATGATGCCGCCGTCGCCGTGCAGCGCGATCACCGGCGCGTCCGGCCGGGCCAGCTTCGCCCCGATCGCGGCGGGCAGGCCGTAGCCGAGCGTGCCCAGCCCGGTCGGGTAGAGCAGCGACCGCGGATGGTAGGCGGGCAGGTTGGACAGGGCGCCGTAGTAGCAGGCCATCGTGCTGTCACCGGCCAGGATCCCGTCGCTGCCAAGCGCCTGCGCGAGCGCGGCGGTCAGCCCGAGGTACGCGGCGCCTTCGGCGCGCGCGTCGGCCGCGAGGTCGTTCCTCGCGGCGGCCGCCCGCGCGGCCGCCTGGGTGGC
>NZ_JASIAL010000486.1:0-9737 GCF_030042015.1 Trebonia sp.
TGGCGCGTTGATTCGGTCGAGACCCTGCAGATGTACCACCACCGGTTCAAGGCCGCGGGCGTCCCGGTCCAGCAGGAGGTCACGCACGGCAACGCGTACGGGATCTACTTCTTCGACCCCGAGGGCAACAGGGGCGAGGTCTACCTGCGGATCCCCAGGGACGTCCGGCAGCCGTTCCGCAAGTCGCTGAACCTGGAGCAGAGCGTCGCGGACGTGCACGCCGAGGCCGAGCGCCTGCTCGCCGGCGACGGGCCCCGCTACCAGCCGATCACCTGGCAGCCGGTCCCCGGCGCCACGGCCGGCTGACCGCCGGCGGCCGTGATCCGGGCGGCTGCTGGCCCGCCCCCGGGCGGGCCAGCAGCGCGGCGCCGAGCACGACGCAGGCGAAGCCCGCGCCGCGCAACACCCCGGCAAGCCCGCCGGGCATGTGCTCGGCGAAGACAGTCAGGCCGGCGAGGATGGGCAGCAGGTTGGTCAGCAGGGTCGACACGCCGGCGGTAGCCAGGGCCGGGCCGCGCTGGAAGGCCAGCTGCAGGCAGACGAAGGCCAGGCCGTGACAGGCGGGCAGCAGCACCGCGAACGCGATCACCGGGCTGATGCCGCTGACGGCCGCCTTGGTCGAGACATCGCCGGCCGCGTACAGCAGCCCGGCGGCCACCGCCAGCCCGGCGCCCGGCCGCAACAGGGCCCCGGCCGGGCCCGCGGCGACGGCCGCCGCGAGCGCGGAGCCGACAATCCAGGCGAGCGGCGGGCCCCAGCCCGGCAGGGCGCCGTGGCTGACGCCGCCGGCGAGCGAGAGCCCGAGCAGCAGCAGGCCGAGCACGGACGCGATGACAGCCATCGTGTCCCTGGCAGGCAGGCGCGCGCCGCCCGCGCGGACGAGCAGGGCGAGGAGCCCGACGCCGCCGGCCGAGGCGGCCTGTACCAGGGAGATCGGCGCGAGGCCGAGCGCGACGATGTACAGGGCCCACCCGGCCAGGCCGCCCGCGAAGCCGGCCACCCAGCGCCCGCTGGTGAACAGGGCGGCCAGCGACGCGGCCGGGTGGCGAAGCGACAGCGCGGGCAGCTCCCCCGATGCGGTGTGCTGGAGGTAGAACCCGTAGTTGAGGGCCGCGGCCGAGACGAGCGCGAGCAGCAGCCCGGCCGCGAGGCTCATCGCCTGCCGCCCGACCACTGCGGCTCGGCCGGCTGCGGCGGCGGCTCACGCGGCGCTTGCGCCGGGGGTTCGGGCGGCGACCAGCCGGCGCCGCGGATCAGCCCGGCGTACGGCAGGTAGCCTTCCGCGGCCATCGCCGCCAGCGCCACCCGGGGCAGGTCCGCCCGGTGCTCGACGACCACGTAGCGCGCCAGCCACGCCGGGCTGAACTGCCGGTTGAACCGGAGCAGGTTGTCCAGCTGCAGGGCGAGCATGTCCTTCAGCCGCAGCAGGGCACGCCGCTCGATGCGCCGGGCGGAGGTCCGCGCCGCACCGGCGGTGAGCAGGCCGGCGAACGGGGAGAAGTTCAGCGATATCCGGCCGAATCCGTGCTCGCCTGCCCACGCGGTCGCGTTGATGATGAGCCACGCGTTGAACCCGTTCGGGGTGTCCGCCCGGCGCGGCATCGACGACAGGGTCAGCGACCGGCTTGGCCGGCATACCGCCAGGTGGAGGAACCCGGCAACGCGGCCGCCGGCGTCGCGGCCGATGACGAACAGCGCGTCGCCGTCGCCCAGCCGGAACGGGCCATCGAGCTCCATCGTGAAGCCCTTGCGGGTCCCGCCGCGCAGCCAGGCCTGGTCGACCGCGGTCAGCTCGGCGCGCAGCGCGGGCGGCACGTCACCCGCCATGACGACCTCCGCCTGGTAGCCGTTGCGGTCCAGCCGGCGGGCGGCCTGGCGGATCGTGCGCATGGTCCGCCCGGCGAGGCAGAAGGCCGCCGTGTCGATGACCGCCTCGTCGCCGTGGTAGAGCGGACGCAGGCCGTGCTCGCGGTAGGTGTCAAGCAACCCTCCCGCGGCGCCGAGCACGACCACATGCCAGCCCCTGGACCTGGCGTGGGCGAGAAAGGCCGCGATCGCGTCCCCGGCCTCCCCGGCCGGGCCGACCGGATCGCCGCTGACGGCGACGCCACGGACGACGCGGTAGGCGATGAGGCTCTGGCCGGTGAAGAACCACTGCTTGTCCTGCCGGAGCGCGAACGGCGCCAGGGTGTCGCCGCCCCAGCGGCGCACGATCTCCTCCGCCTGCGCCAGGGTGCCCGCGCCGGCGAACAGCCGCTGCCGCCAGGGGCGGATCCACACCCAGACCGCCCAGGCGACCCCGATTGCCGCGATGGACATTTCCGAGGCGGGGAACCACCCGGCGAACCCCGCGGGCAGGTACTCGCTGCCGTGCGGGGCCAGCCCGGCCAGTGCCCGGACGCTGTCCCAGAGCGCGGCGGTCAGCGAGAACGGCAGGCCGCCGACCGTCCGGTAGGCGAACAATGTCACGACGCCGTACGCGATGGCCGCCGCGAGCATGCCCGCCAGGCGCAGCAGCGCCGACGGCTCGGCGGCCGGATCGCCGCGAAACGGGAACTCCTGCCTGCTGGCCAGCAGGGCAACCGCGATGAGCCCGGTCACGATCGCCGCGGAATAGTCGGAACCGCGCAGCAGGCTCAGCGCGGCGGACAGGCCAAGGAGCGCCACGCACAGCCCCCAGGCGCGCCTGTTGCGCCGCATCAGGCCACGCGACCCGATGAGCAGCAGCACCCCGGCCGGTGCCAGCAGCACGTGCACCGCCGGATCCACGATCCCCGGGCCGATCCGCTCCACCAGCCCGAGTGCGGCGTGCCGGCGCGGCAACAGGACCGAGATCAGGTCGATCAGCCCGCCGACGGCCACCAGCCAGGCGAGCAGCCGGTACGCGATCGCGCCGGAGCCAGTCCCGCGGCCGAGCAGCGCTCCGGCCACGCCGGCCAGCGCCGCGGCGAGGTAGACGGGCTGCAGCCCGGCGGCGGCGCGGAAGGCGGGCCCGAAGGGAATCTGGCGGACGAAGAACAGGCAGATCGCGTCGGCGACGTACAGCCAGGCGCCCACGCCGGCGGCCAGCCCGAGTCCTGCCGCCAGCCGGTCGAGCCGCGCCGCCCGTGCCGCCAGTCCCAGGATCACCCCCGCGATGGCGAAGACCGCGACGAACACGAGCAGCGGCACGCTGTCGTGGCTGGGCAGCTCGTCGAGCGGCAGCGCGTCGTGTACCCGCGGGCCCGGCCAGCTCGCCACGCGAGCCCGCAGCCAGTACAGCCAGCCCGTCGCCAGCGCGGGCA
Organism: Trebonia sp.; assembly: GCF_030042015.1. Classification (GTDB taxonomy): domain Bacteria; phylum Actinomycetota; class Actinomycetes; order Streptosporangiales; family Streptosporangiaceae; genus Trebonia. The sequence continues at coordinate 3,285 of NZ_JASIAL010000486.1, forward strand.
CGATCACGACGGCCAGCGCGACGGCCGCGGCACGGCCGGCGGCGCCCAGCGCCGTGCGCACCCGGCTAGCCATGGCTCAGCTGCCCCGACGCGACGACGAGCGCCTGCGGCATCATGTCCCGCCACAGCCGCCAGGTGTGCGACCCGGGCTCCCAGAGGAACTCGTGCGCGATCCCCAGGGCGGTCAGCTGCGCGGCGAAGTCACGGTTCATCGACGCGTCTTCGTCGGCGCGCCCGCAGTAGAACCAGATGTAGGTCCGGGCGGCCCGCAGCCGCGGGGCGGCGGCGACAACCTCGTCCCGGGGGCTGTTGTAGCGCAGCAGCGCCCTGCTGTGGTCGAACAGGGCCGGGCTGGTGTCGGCGATCGTGTACCCGGACCAGCTTTCAATCAGCCCGAACTCGCCCGGGTGGTGCAGCCCGATGTTCAGCGCCCCGTAGCCGCCCTCTGAGTACCCGGCGATGCCCCGGGCGCTGCCGCTGCGGATCGTCCGGTACCGCGCGTCGATCGCGTTGACCAGGTCGCGCGCGACGAATGTCTCCCACTGGTTCCCCGGGGTCACCGCGTTCGCCCATTCGGTGTCGGTCATGAACGAGCGAGTCCCGTTCGGCATCACCAAGATCATCGGCCGCGCCTGCCCGGCCGCGAGCAGCGACGCGTAGATCGCCTTGAGGTTGCCGATGTTGAGGAAGTTCCACGGATACGCCGGCCAGCCGTGCAGCAGGTACAGGACCGGATAACGGCGCGCGGGGTAGCTCGCGTACCCCGGCGGCAGCATGACGTACACGGTGTCCTTGTAGCCGTCAAGCGCCGGGCTGACCACGGTGATCGTGTCGACCGTGGGAGCGGGCAGCCCGTGCAGCAGCGTGGGCGGCGGGAACCCCCGGTACAGCCAGAACGTCTCGGTGTAACGGACGACTCCGGCCGTTCCGCTCACCGCGAGCAGGACACCGAGAACGGCCAGGATGGCCACCGTGAGCCCGCGAAGAAGCCGCGACCTGCCCCAGCCTCGCGGGACACGCCGCCATCCAGCCGTGGGCGCCCGCCCCATCCCCGCCATGTTCCTTGCTCCACGTCAAGCACATGCGGGCGGGAGCCCGGAAGTCAGGGGCATAGGTCCCCTCCGGCACTAGCCGAGGTCGCCAGCGCCGGAGGTTACCGCGGCGCAGTCACCCGCTGGGGGTTAGGTACCTGACCGATTCCAGGACCAGCTCGTCGCCTCCGCTCATCTCGACGTTGGTGCCGTGACAGCGGGAGCACACCGCGAGCGCGTCCATGCTCTCGCTCGCGGTCCCGCAGTCGCGGCAGCTGACCGTGGCCGGGACCGTGACGACCTCCACGGCCGCGTCGGCCGCCTCCGTCCCGGCTGCGACGAGGCTGAACGCCTGTGCCATCGCCGCGGGCTCCACGGCGTGCCGCACCCCGCAGCGCACGCGTATCCCGGCGACCGGCCGGCCGGCCGCACGGGACTGGACGGCCTCGAGCACGCCTTCGCACAGCCCGAACTCGTGCACGTCGCCCCGCGTCCTCAGGCCGCCTGGCGAGCGTTCCGGCGCGCCATGATCTCGTCGATGACGCCCGAGATGATCGCGCCGCGGGCGTCACGCTGCTTCTTCATGGCCTCCGCGACCGGCGTGAGACCTTGCAGGGCCGACAGCCCCTCGCCGAGGGCGCGCCGGGTCTCCGGCGATTCCCAGATCTCGCGGGCCGTGCCCAGCGCCCGCCCGAGCCCCTCGCGGCCGTGACGGGTGCCTACCCAGTAGCCGACGGCGAATCCGATGAGCGCTTCCATGTCGGCTACATCTCCCTGATTTCCAGGTAGCGCCTAACGTCCGGCAGCGAATCGATCACTATCGCGAGCACCGCCGCTATGATCGCCGCCCTGACTAGCCTGCCCAGCATGTTGTGCACCTTCCTTTTGCCGTTGTTGCCTGAGAATCTCCTCGACCGTGCTGACCGCGTGCGGCAACGCCGCCCGCACCTGGTCAGATAGCCCCATTCCAGCGCCGAGGTCGGCGGGCTCGCACGCCACCACCAGGCACCGCCCCGGGTGCCCGCCCATCGCGGCGAGCATCGCGAAGATCGCGTCGGGTGTCAGGTCGTGCGCGTCCATGATCGCGGCGCCCGGGGCGACGTCCGCGGGGTCGACCTCGAGCACGGTGACCGTGCCCGGCGGGCACCCGCGCTGGGCGGCGTCCACCAGGACGAACAGGTCACACCCGTTGAGCAGCTCGTAGACCAGGTGCACGCCGCGGATGCCGAAATCGGCGATCTCGACGCCGTCCGGCCACGGCCGCTGCGCCAGCAGCCGGGCCGCCTCCACCCCGAAGGCGTCGTCCCCCTGGAAGACGTTGCCCACCCCCGCGACCAGCGTCCGCCCGGTCATCGATCGCCACCGCCGCACGGCTCGATCTCCTCCGGCGCGAAGTACAGGAACCGGCCGTGCGCGGCCTGCAAGTCCGCGGCCGGATCGTCGGCCAGGGACACCGCCAGGTAGCTGGCGTCGTCGACGTCGGTGAGGACCGCCTCGACGACCGCGCGCCGGCCGGCCAGGAACATGTCCTGCGCGTCCGCGCGGCGCGCGCCGGGCCGCAACGTGACCAGGCTGCCGCGCGCCACGCGCTGTCCGGCCACGGTGATCGCGTCGGTGGCGGGCGAGACCGAGGCGTCCTGCTCCGGATCCCACCAGGGGACCCGGGTGTCCGCGGCGGGCGGGCGAAGCGCGCGGATCGTGCCGTGCAGCCGTTCCATCGCCCGCGGGTCCATCGCGTCCACCCGGTCGATCAGCGCCGCGGCGCGCGGGTCGGTGGCGCGGGCCTCGTCCTTTTCTGCGTCGGTGAGGGCGAGCGTGCGCAAGGTCAGGATCTCGTCGATCTCGGTGCCGTCGTAGAGCTCACCCGGGCTTTCTGCGGCGAGCTCCGGGTGCTCGGGCAGGATGATCGGCGAGGCAAGCACCACGTCGCGGGAGCCGGGCGGGCCGGCCAGCACCGGCCAGACGCCGGCGTTGACGCAGTCGCCGACGGCCTGGCTGGCCCACTCCGGCGGGTCCGTCATCGAGACGAACGCGCCGCCGGAGACGGTGATGATCATGTGCACCGCCACGAGCGCGAACGCAAGCGCCTCGTCCCTGGTTGCGAACACGGGGCTGCCGTCCTCCGCGGCCGCGGGCGGCGGAGCGGTCTGGTTCGCGACACTGACGGTCAGCCGCGCCGCCTGCCACGGACCCGGCAGCGGGCTGGCCTGGACCGAGACGGACAGCGCGAGCCGTTCGCGGCGGCGGGCCACGTACGCGCCCGCCATGGCCTCGTACTCTTCGCCTGCGGGTATCGCAAACTGCCTGACAGCTCCCTCGCCGAGCAGCCCTGGGCCCCGCGCGAAGACCGCGACCTCCTGCTCGACCGCCTCGTCCCACACCTCGGGAACCTGGCGATGGGGTACCTCGCCGATCGCGCGGCGCCGCTGCACCTGCAGGAACCGGGCGGCCACCTCGACCGCCGGCTCACCGGAATGCTCGAAGACGCACTCGGTCCGCGCCGCCGGCGTCTCCGATGGGTCGCGGGCGGCGTAGCCGGGCGGCATGAGCACGCCGAACTGCCAGCGGCTGCGGTTCTTCTGCGCGGAGGCGCGGTACGGGTACAGGACGTAGCCCTCGAACAGGACCGAGTCCGCGACCTGCCGCACGTCGAAGCTCACGGCGCTTCCTTGAGCAGCGCGGTCAGCGTGGCGTCCCAGGTGGGCAGGGCGCGTTCTGACTTGTACGCGGCGAGCGCGTCGAGCGTCTCCCGGCTGCAGCGCAGCCACGCGCTGCCTGGGAAGTGCAGGTCCACGACCTCGCGCCAGACGCTGACCGGCATCCGGTAGGACGCCTCGCAGCTCCACGGGATCAGCTCCACGCTGAATCCATCTCCGTGCGCGGTGAAGACGGTGCCGCTGAACAGCAGCAGCAGCGGGATCGTGCCGTCATCCAGCCCCTGCAGGTAGCGGGCGGAGGCGACCTCGAGGTCATAGGTGCAGGGCACCTGGAGGTCGACCTCCGTTTGCGAGGTGAACCCCGGCACCATCGTGGACACCATGGCCAGCTGGATCGGCTTGACCGTCTCCGCCCAGCGGGAGGTGTCGCCGAACAAGTCGGCCAGCCGCCGCGCTTCTGCCGCGGAGTACCTGCGGCGGTGCGGCTCGATGCGCAGCTGGCAGCGCAGCGCGATGGCCTGCACGACCGCGCCGGTGCTTTCGCTGATCGTCAGCGTCAGCGACAGCGTCGGCGTCGCGGCGTAGCGCGCCGCACTGGCCTGGGCGCAGCCGAAGGTGAGGTTCGCCATTTAGATCTCCCTGGCGCGTTGCCGCAGGTCGGTCAGGCAATCGGCGAGGATCCGCCTGACCTCGGTCCCGCCGTCGAAACCATGCCAGTTCACCCGCAGCGCTCCGGCCAGCGAGTAGCACATGTCGATGGGGATCAGGAACGCCTCGGCGCCGTCACCGCGGCTGACGAGGATCGCCTCCACGTCCGGCTCGAGCGCGGCGAGCAGCGGGTGCGCGGCCGCGAGCCTGTCCCACGCCGCGAGGTCAAGCTCGCATTCGGTCACCCCTGCCGGGCTCGGGTAGCTGGCGATGACGCGGCCGAGCGCCGAGCTGCGGAAGAAGAACGCGATCGCGACCGGGATTTGCAGCTCCGCCCATTCGGCGTCGGTCAGCGGCGCCCGCGGGTCGTGGCGGACCCGGTCCGGTATCGTGCGGTAGCGGGCTCCTGGCCTGGTGAACAGCAGGGCGCACGCCGTGCAGGCGCAGGCGATCGAGTGGTGCTGCGGGTCCGCCAGGTGCCGGTGCTCGCCGCCGAGTTCCTCGCCGCACAGCTCGCATCGCTCCGCCTGCTCCCCCGGCGGGGGCTGCGCGGGAGCGGCGAAGCGGCGCAGCCCGGCGGCCATGGCTGGCGAACCGGCTGGCGCGGGGAGAACGCCGTGGCCGTTCGGGATAATCTTCATCGTGCCTCGGCGGGGCGGCGGGCTATCTGTAGCAACGGCGGGTCGCGCGGGACCAGCCTGACCCCAGTCGTTTCCGGCGCCGCGTCCGCCACGGCCTGCTCGATGCCCGTCGTGGCGCCGCAGCCGCTCCCTGGCCGGATGTGCGCCACGCCGGCGTCGTCCACGCCGAGGAACTCCGTGCCCGCCCCGAGCCGGCCAAGCGCGCGCCGGATCCTGGCCTCGGTGCCGAGCGGGTGCAGGTCGTGCACCAGGAGCAGGCTCTCGACCAGCGGATCGGCGATGAGCCTGGCGCGCAGCCTGTCCTCGTCGCCGATGACCGCCATGATGGACGCCAGGCCGGCTCCGTAGAGCCGGACCAGGCAGGTGACGAGTTCCTCGGCGAGGTCGGCGGCCTCGGCTCCCCCGCGCGCCCGCAGCTGAGCGAGGAGTTCCTCCACGCGCATCCCTGCCGCTCGGGCGTCGTTGCCCTCGCTCATGTCAGATCGCCAGCGTGATGCCGGTCGGTGAATGCGCCGTCTTGAGCACGCGGCCGCCGCCCAGGTACATGTGCACGCCGCAGGGCAGGCACGGGTCGAAGCTGCGCACCGCGCGCATGATGTCGATGCCCTTGAAGTTCTCCGGCGGGTTCTCCTCGAAGATCGGGGTGTTCTGCACCGCGTCCTCGTACGGACCCGGCGTCCCGTAGGTGTCCCGGACGCTGCCGTTCCACGGAGTCGGCGGGTAGGGGTGGTAGTTCGCGATCTTGCCTTCCCTGATCACCATGTGGTGGGACAGCACGCCACGGACCGCCTCGGTGAAGCCGCAGCTGATGCCCTCGTCGGGCACGGTGAACGGCTCCCACGTCTTGGTCCGCCCGGCCCGCACCTCGGCGAGCGCCTGCTCGACGAAGTGCAGCGCGCAGGCGGCGGCGTACGCCTGGAAGTACGTCCTGGCGCGGTCCCGCTCGATCGCGTTGGACAGCGGCTGGCCGTGGGAGTCCACCGGCGGCTTCCATTCGAAGGTCACCGCGGGCCGCGACACCGTCTTGGGCAGGTTGATCTCGACGCTGTGCCCGGTTGACTTCACGTACCCGATGTCGACAAGGCCGGCCAGCGCGGTCGCCCACAGCCGCGCGATCGGGCCGCCGCCGGTGTCCAGCGGCAGGTAGTCGGTGCCGTCGAACCAGCGGGGCGACATCGTCCAGCTGTACTTGTCGTCGAAGTCGCGCTTGGCGGGGCGCGGGATCGTGTGCTGGTTCCACGGGTGCCGACGGTCGACCGGGTTGCCGAGCGGGTCGCGGGTGACGAACATCTCCTGGTCTTCCCAGTCCTCGTAGTACGAGTGGCCGAGCAGGATCCGGATGCCCAGGTTGATGTCGACCAGGCTGGTGGTGACCAGCTGCCCGTCGACCACGACGCCGGGCGTGACGAACATCTTGCGGCCCCAGTCGGCCATGTTCTGGTAGGTGAAGTCGCAGTACTCCGGGTTGTTGAGGCT
>NZ_JASIAL010000487.1:0-12749 GCF_030042015.1 Trebonia sp.
AGGCAGCGGGGTCGGAGGCAGCGGGGTCGGAGGCAGCGGGGTCGGAGGCAGTGGCGCCGGGGGCAGCGGGGCCGGAAAGGGCGGGGCCGGAAAGGGCGGGGCCGGAGAGGGCGGCAGCGCAGCGGGCGGGCCGCCCGGCGCGCTGACCGTGCCGGGATTCCGGGTGGACGCGGTGGACGCCGTGGGGGCCGGCGACACGTTCGTCGGCGCGCTCGCGGTCGCGCTCGCGGCCGGGGTTCCCGCGCCCGACGCGATCCGGGCCGCTGCCGCGGCAGGCGCCGCGGCAGCGGCCCGGCCGGGTACCCAGTCAGGGATGCCGCGCCCTGCGGACATCCTCGCCATCACCGGCCACCGCTGGCCCGTCCCGGCTCCCTGAGCCCACGCGCAGCCAGGCCGACGAATGCCCCGCTCAGGACTAAAGTAAACAGAAAGTTAATTCAAGGTGAACATAATTACCGCCTAACAATGAATTTAGGCTTAAATAGATGGCGGACTCATCATGCCGGAGAGGAGCCGCCCTGTGACCCCTGGCCTGGCGGGTTTCGTGGCCTCAGGAGACGGCGCGCCGACGTGGGACGAGGTCATCGCGGACGTCCTCAGCGCGCTCGGGCAGGGCTTCACCGTGGTCCAGGACCATGGCGGCGCGCCAGGCAGCGGACGGCGCCGCACGTGGTTCGACACCTTCGACTGGCGGGTGTACCGCGCTGGGCTGATCCTGCAGTACACGGCCACCCGCCGCGGCGGCGAACTCCGCCTGACAAGCGCGACCCAGCCGGCCGCCGCCCCAGCCGCACTAGCCGCACCAGCCAGGCCAGCCGCACTAGCCGCACCGGCCGGGCCGGCCGGGCCGGCAAGCCCCACGGACGCCGGCGACATCGCACAGCCCGTGACGGGCTGGCAGCCCTCCCGCCCGCACATGGCAGCCGACCTGCCGGGCGGCCCCGTCGCGGACCGCGTCGCCGGCCTGGTCGCGCCGCGGGCGCTGCTGCCCATCGTGACCGTGTCGGGCACCGCCGCCGTGACCAGCCTGCTGAACGAGGACGGCAAGACCGTCGCCCGCGTGCTCATCGAGCGCCCCTTCGCGGTGTCCGGGCAGCGCGCCGCGCTGCCGCCGCGGCTGACGGTCCTGGAGGTGCGCGGCTATCCCGGCCAGGCCCGCCGCGCGGCCCGCATCATCGCCGGCACCGCCGGCGTAAGGCCCGCCACGGAAACCGTGTTCGGCGACGCGGTCCGCGCGATCGGCCGCCGCCCGGCAGACTACTCGGGCAAGGTGGACGCGCCGATCACCGCGGGAATGCCCGCCTCGCAGGCGGCGGCGCTGATCATGCTGCGGCTGCTTGACACCGTCGAGGCGAACCTGGCGGGCGTGCTCCACGACACCGACACCGAGTTCCTGCACGATTTGCGGGTGGCGGTCCGCCGCACCCGCAGCGCGCTGAAGCTGTTCGGCGGCGCGCTCACCGTGCAATCGCCCGGCCGGGCCAGGGGCCTGCCGCAGGAGGAGGTGGCGCGCTTCGCCGCCGAGTTCAAGTGGGTCGGCGACCTGACGACGCCGACCAGGGACCTGGACGTGCACCTGCTCGGCTTCGAGGAGACGGCGCACGCGCTCAAGGCGGCCAAGCCGGACGACCTCGAACCGTTCCGCGTGTACCTGCAGCAGCGCCGGGTGAAGGAGTACCGCGCGCTCGCCCGCGGGCTGCGCTCGCCGCGGTTCACCGTGCTCACCGGGGACTGGCGGGCGGCGCTGGCCAAAGTCAGGGACGCGAAGCGGAACGCCGGGGCAGGCGCCACGGCTCGTTCGGGACAACCGATGCGGCGAGCGGAGGAGACGGCGGGCGCGCTTGCCGCGGACCGGACCGGGCGCGCGTTCGCGAAGGTGGTCAAGCGCGGCGCGGCCATCACCCCGGCCTCGCCCCATGAGGCCCTGCATGACCTGCGCAAGCGCTGCAAGGAACTGCGGTACGCGCTGGAGTTCTTCGCCCCGCTGCACGATCCCGCCCGGTACGGGAAAGTCCTCGGCGACCTCAGGCGGCTGCAGGACTGCCTCGGCGAGTTCCAGGACGCCGAGGTGCAGATCGAGGAGATCCGGACGCTGGCGGCGGCGATGCTGGCCGGCAACGAGGCGCCCGCCGTGACGCTGCTCGCGATGGGCGAGGTCACGGCGGGGATCGCGGCGCGCCAGGCGGCGGCCCGCGCCGACTTCGAGCGGCGGTTCGCGGCGTTCGCCGGGCCGGACGGACGGCACCGGATGGCGGCGCTGCTGCGCGGCGGCGAGGAGAAGTAGATGCGGATATACGCCACCTACAACATCAAGGGCGGCGTGGGCAAGACGACCACGGTGGTCAACCTCGCCTACCTGGCGGCGACCGAGAGCAAGCTGCGCACCGTCTTGTGGGACCTGGACCCGCAGGGGGCGGCGAGCTTCATGTTCCGCGTGAAGCCGCGGGTCAAGGGCGGCGGGAAGGCGCTGATCCGCGGGTCGCGCACCCTGGACGAGGCGATCAAGGGCACCGATTTCGACAACCTCGACCTGATCCCCGCCGACTTCACCTACCGCCACCTGGACCTGCTGCTCGGCAGCGCCGGCCACGGCGGGGGGGCCGGCTCCGGATCGGCCGCGCCCGGCGGCAAGCCCGCCCGCAAGCTGGGCAAGCTGCTCGCCCCGCTGGCGGCCGAATACGACGCCGTGTTCCTCGACTGCCCGCCGAGCATCTCGCTGGTCTCGGAGAACGTGCTGCGCGCCGCCGACCTGGTCGTGGTCCCGCTGATCCCGACGACGCTGTCGGTGCGGACTCTGGACCAGCTGACCGAATTCGTCGCCGGCTTCAGCGGGCACCGCCCGGACGTGCTCGCGTTCTTCTCGATGGTTGACCGCCGTAAAAAGCTGCACAGGGAGATCACCGATAACATTTCCCCCGAACGATCCCAGCTTGCTGCCACCGCCATCCCCGCTCTGTCGCTGATCGAGAAGATGTCCGTGGAGCGTGCCCCGGTCACGGTGTTCGCCCCGCGCACTGCGGCCGCGCGCGCCTACCGGTCACTGTGGGCCGAGGTCCGCTCCCGCGGCGAGGAAGCGGAATCCGCGCCGGGAGCGGGGACAGCGAGCGCTGTCACTTCCAGGTGACGCTGCGGGCCGGGCGTGCTGCCGCTGGCGGTCAGTGCCGCTGGCGGTCAGGACCGGGGAACGGCGGGGTGGCTGCGCCGGGCCAGCGCGCGGATCCTGGCCACAAGCTCGGCGAAGGAGAACGGCTTGGCCAGGTAGTCGCCGGCGCCGCGGCCAACCCCGTCCACGAGGTCCCCGATCGTGCCTGCCGCGGTCAGCACGAGGATCCGCGCCCTGCCCGTCCCGGCAAGCTCGGCGCACACGTCGTCGCCGTGCACCCCGGGCAGGTCCCGGTCAAGCACGATCACGTCGTAGTCGCTGACCAGGACGCGCTCCAGGCCAGCGTCCCCGTCCAGGGCGGTGTCCACCGCCATCCCGTCCAGCCGCAGCCCGGCGGCGATGGCCTCGGCCAGCTCACCGTCGTCCTCGATCACGAGTACCCGCATGGCGTCTCCTGCTGGTGGTCGTTCCCAGTCATCGAACCGCCCGGGCCTGATAATCCGCTCGCGGGATGCTGGCAGGGTCCTGAGTGAATGGCCCATTCAGCCGCCCATAACCAGCTGAATGGGCCATTCATCAGCCGCCTCGCTAGCGGCCGCCGGACGTCGTGCCCGGCGTGAACGACACGCCGCGCACCACCTGGTCGTACCGCGCCGGGATGACGGTCTGGAAGGACTCGTTCGCCGGCAGCGTGGTGGCGTCGAGCCGGTCGGTGATCGACACCAGCTTGTTCGGGTCGGCGCCCTGGTCACCGCCGCCGCTGACGGTCGAGGTGACCGCCCAGATCGTGACCGTGCCGTTCGGGTTGACCCGGCCGGTGAGGTTGCGCAGGCCGTCGGTGGCCGGGGCCCACGGCAGCCCGGTCACCGGGTTGATCCCGGTCGGGTACCCGGGGACGGTGTACGGCGTGCCGAGGTTCAGCCCGTCTTGCAGGGTGTAGGCGAGCTGCCACTCACCGGCCGAGGCGTTGAACACCCACTTTTGCAGGCCCGCCGTGGTGGACGCGGCGTCGGCGGTGTACGTGCCGTTGGCGTAGGTGTTGTCGCCCGAGCCCTCGTCGGCCACGTACAGCGTGGTCGGGTTCGCGAACCAGATCCCGAACGGGTAGTCGCTGGCGTCCGTCGCGTCCTTGGCGAGCGCGGTCGGGAAACCCTTCAGGACGCACATGTTGCTGGCCAGGCCGCTCGCGGCGGTGTAGGTGGACGCGATGCTCGTGGTTGGCAGCGTCGCGCCGGGCGCTGGCAGGCCGACGCCGTCCGGGCACGCGGTGCCCGTGGTGTCGAGGAAGTACACGGTGTTGACGCCGTTGCTGCCGCTGCCCTTGGTGTAGTAGAGCACGTTGTCGTAGATCGTCAGGCCGCGGAAGTTGTCGTCCTTGCCGACCTTGTCCGCCTTGTCGCCGAGCTCGGTGACGCTGAAGCTGCCGGCCGGGGTGGGCTGACCCGGGTCCTGCTGCGGCTCGGGCAGGTCGGACGGCGTGCTGATCTGCGCGCCCGCGCCGAGGACGATGCCCTCCGGCTGCGGGTTGCTGCCGTTGCCCGCGTTGCCCGCCGTGTAGATGTAGTACGTGCCGTCGACGTCGGCCTCGATCGCGGCCCGGCCGTTGTTGCCGCTGTAGGCGTTGGTCTCGGTGAACGTGAACCTCCCGTCCGCCGACAGCCGCGCGACCGCGCGGTAGTACGCGCCGGGAACCGGGTTGGTCGGGTCGATCACACCCGGGGTGTTCGCGTTCGAGACGTCAGCGACGTCCGGCGGCGCGACGTAGCCGATGAACGTCACGTACTTGCCGTCGGTGGACAGGTTGAGGGCGCCTTCGGACTTCGACGAGAAGCTGGTGCTCAGCTCGCTCGACGGAACGGGGATGACGTCCTGGGTCTGGCCGAAGGGGGTGATCTCCCGCAGGTAGAGCGGCGAGGTGACCCCGAAACTGCCGTCCACGGAGTCGTTGTTGAACACGTACGGGTAGTTGCCGTTGGCGATGGCGGTGCCGCACCCCGAGGTGCACCCAGGCGGCAGTATGGTCTGCCCCGCCACGATGTCCGGGTCGTTGACGTAGTAGCTCTCGCTGACGAGCAGGTCGCCGGGCACCAGGAGGTGGTCCTGGTAGACCGGCCGGCCGTGGCTCGTGGCTGGCGTGGCGCTTGCGCCAGCCGCCGCGGTGCCCGCGAGCACGGCCGCGGCGCTCAGCACGGTCAGGAACGCGGCGATGCCGGTTCTGCGACGCATGATCCCTCCTCGTGTCAGGACATCCCGGCACATCGAACCGGCGTCATCGGTCGGGCGGGGGTCGGCCGTCAGAACTGGAGGTGTCATTTGCGTGACTTATCGCCACTTATCGCTTCGGCCGCCTATCAGCCGGGTCGAGGGGTTTCGCCGCGCTCCCGGTCCCGCGGCCCGCGACCCCCGGTCCCCCGGCCCGCGACCCCCGGGCCGGCGGTCTCGCGAGCTCCGCCTGACGCGGTCCCGGCGCCGCGGAGTACGCGCGCGGATCGTGGGTAGCAGAGCGCGCGGCCGCGGTTACGCGCCTGACCACGACGACAGGGAAGTTGAGAAGCAACGTACAGGAAATAATGATTTTACATTCAATTTAAGCTGGAGGGGTGCGTGCCAACCTTCGCCATGCCGTACAGCTGAAACTAAACGGAACAGGATCTCGTTATACAAACATGACAGTCTGGGAATGGTTTGAGCGGCGCTCCTTTCATCACCGGGACTTTCACAGTCTCGCGCTATCGGGCGCCGGGGCGGAGCGACCCTCCGCGACCCTGATTTTCCCGGCCCGCAACGTGGCTGGCACCATCGGCGCGATCTTGTCCGTCGTCGCCGACCTGCGGGCGAGGACCGGGCTGCCCGACCAGGTCATCGTCGTGGACGCGGACTCGCCAGACGGCACGGCGGATATCGCCCGGGCGCACGGTGCCGAGGTCTACTCGGAGAACGAGCTCATGCGCCAGTACGGCCCCGCGCAGGGCAAGGGCGACGCGATGTGGCGGAGCCTGTCCGTGGCGCGCGGCGACATCGTCATGTTCGCCGACGCCGACACCACAGACTTCCGCGACCATTTCGTCTACGGGACGCTCGGGCCGCTGGTGGCGGACCCGGCGATCCAGTTCTGCAAGGCCGCGTACCGCCGGCCGTTCACCTCGGGTGAGAAGTCCGTGCCCGACGGCGGCGGGCGGGTCACCGAGCTGATGGCAAAGCCGCTGATCAACCTCTTCTACCCCGAGCTTGCCGGGTTCGCCCAGCCGCTGGCCGGCGAGTTCGCCGGCCGCCGGGAGCTGCTGAACGCGCTCCCGTTCTTCACCGGTTACGGCGTGGAGATCGGCATGATCATCGACGTGTTCACCGAGGTAGGCCTTGAGGGGATGGCGCAGGTCGACCTCGGCACCAGGCAGAACCGTCACCAGACGCTCGCCGACCTCACCCGAATGAGCTCGATCGTGCTGCGCACGGTGGCCATGCGGCAGGGCCTGGCCCCGCGCGAGCTGGCCGGGGACGAGCCGGGCCTGTGGGAGCTCCGCCAGCCGCAGACCTACCTGCATGCCGTGGCCACCGCGGACGGCCTGCGGCTTGACGAGCACCTCAACGAGCTGATAGAGCGGCCGCCGCTAGCGCGGCTGACCGGCGGCACCGCGCTGACCGCCCGCGCATGAGCACGGGTGACTGGCTCCTGCAATTCCGGTGAATTCCTTGCGGTGGGCGGCCCGCCGCCGCAAACACGGAATAGCCGCTTATGCGGCTATTCCGGATAATTAATTTGGTTTCCCCCCGCCCTGCGGGTGCCGTCGGCGGGCCGATTCGTTGTAACAACTGGCCCCGGGCAGCGTGGGACGCCGGCGCCGTCGGGCGGCCGCACGGCCCGCACGGCCCGCCATGATCGCGTCGGCCGCCGCGAGCGAGCGGTGCCGTGGCACCCTATTTGTTGGGCAGCGGGCATGCCGGACCCCCATGTCTGTGCCGCCGCATGAATGACTCATGCGGGAAAACTCGCATGATGTGTCCAGGAGGCGGAGCGCATGAATACAGAGTTCGACCACATCGTCGTGGGCGCCGGCTCGGCCGGCTGCGTGATCGCGCGGCGCCTGGTCGACGCCGGGCGGCGGGTGGCGCTGGTCGAGGCGGGCGGCCCTGACGACAACCCGGCGATCCACGACCCCGGCCTGGCGTGGCTGCTGTGGAACAGCCCGGAAGACTGGGCCTACAGCACCGAACCCCAGCAGCACTCACTCAAGACGACCGTCTTCTGGCCACGCGGCAAGGTGCTGGGCGGCTCAAGCTCGCTGAACGGCGCGATCTACGTGCGCGGCGCCAGGCAGGACTTCGACAACTGGGCGTACAACGGCGCGGCCGGCTGGTCGTACGCGGAGGTCCTCCCGTTCTTCAAGAAGTCCGAGGACTTCGAGGACGGCCCGTCGCAGTACCACGGCAGCGGCGGCCCGCTGCCGGTCGAGCGCATCCACGACCCGAACCCGGCCACCCTGGCCTGGATCGAGGCCTGCGCCGAATACGGGCTGCCGCTGAACGACGACTGCAACGGCGCGGACATCCTCGGCGCCGGGCTTCTCCAGCTCACGGTCAGGGACGGCCGCCGTGCCTCCGCCTGGGTCTCTTTCGTGCTGCCGGTGCTGGACAACCCGCTGCTCACGGTCATCACCGGTGCACACGTCGCCCGGCTGCTTTTCGACGGTACCGGTCGCGCCGTCGGCATCGGGCTCGCGGGGGCCGGCCGCCACCTCCTATCCAGAACGATGGCGGCCGACTCCCCGCCGTCAAGCACCTTCGCCGAGTGGCCGGCCACGCAGGTGCGCTGCTCCGGCGACGTGATCGTCTGCGGCGGCACGATCGGCTCGGCGCAGCTGCTCCTGCTGTCGGGCATCGGCCCGGCCGACGACCTGCGCGCGCTCGGCATCGACGTGACCGCCAGCCTGCCAGGCGTGGGCCAGAACCTGCACGACCACCTGCTGGCGGAGATCTTGTGGGAGTCGGCGCGCACGGTGCCGCCGGGCCAGGCCAACAACCTGGAGATGGCCTGGTTCGCCAAGAGCGACCCGGGGATGGCGGCCCCTGACCTGCAGCCGTTCATGTCGCATTTCCCGATGCCCGTGGAGGGCTACCCCGCCCTCGACTACGGGGCCGGCTACGCGACCCTGGCGGGCGTCATCCGCCCGCTCAGCCGTGGCCGGCTGTGGCTGCGCTCCGCGGACCCGGCCGAAGCGCCGGCCCTCGACCCGCACTACCTGGAGGAGCCGGCTGACATCAAAGCGCTGGTCACCGCCCTGAACCAGTGCCGTGAGATCGGCGCGGGCGACGCGATGAAGGACTGGCGGGCGCGGGAGATCGCGCCGGGACCCGACGCGCGCACCGACGCCGAGCTCGCCGAGTACGGCATGCGCACGCTGCTCAGCTACCACCACCAGGTCGGTACCTGCAAGATGGGCATCGACCGGATGGCCGTCACCACGCCGGACCTGCGCGTGCACGGCGTCGTGGGGCTGCGGGTCGCCGACGCGTCCGTCATGCCGGCGATCACCTCGGGCAACACGAACGCGGCGTCGATCATGATCGGCGAGCGCTGCGCCGCCTTCGTGCTGGGTTGACCCGGGGGGGCGACCCCCCGGAACCCCCCGGCTGCGCCTTGACGGCGCACGTGCCGCTGGGGTGCCCGCGGGCTGACCCGGGGGGCGACCCCCCGGAACCCCCCGGCTGCGCCTTGACGGCGCACGTGCCTCATCGGGTGCCTGCGGGCTGACCCGGGGGGGCGCCCCCCCGGAACCCCCCGGCTGCGCCTTGACGGCGCACGTGCCGCTGGGGTGCCCGCGGGTTGGCGGGTCAGGTCCGCTGCGCGCGGCTAGCCGCTGTAGGAGTCGGGTTTCAGGGGTGCCGGCAGCGGCGGCGGGTTCAGGAAGGCCGGCGGGGCGGCCAGGTCGAGGGCGGCCAGCGGCGAGACCGCCGCCGCGTCCCGGTGGGTCAGCGGCGGCAGGTTCCACTTCTCCTCGATGAGCTTGAGCACCGACGTGTGGTCGAGCACCTCGCTGAGCACGAAGTCGGGCCGCGCGTAGGGCGAGACGATCACGGCGGGAACCCGGAACCCGTACCGGTCGTACGTCGCGGGTCCCGCGTCCGCGTTCTCCAGGTTCGCCATCGACTTGCGCAGCAGCGGCTTGAGCACCACGCGCAGCCATGCCGGCAGGTCGAGCTGCCAGTTGTGCGCGGGCACGTCGTCCGGCGGCACCGCGTCAGGCGGCGGCACGTGGTCGTAGTACCCGCCGTGCTCGTCGTAGATCCACAGCAGCAGCGTCGACTCCCACGCCGGGCCGTGCAGCACCGCGTTGACCACCGCGGCGGCGAACGACTCGCCGTGGCTGATGTCCTGGGGGTTCTCCTCCGAGTACGCGCCGAAGTCCGGGTCCACGATCGATACGGCCGGCAGCGTGCCCGCCGCGGCGTTGGCGAAGAACCGCTGGGTCGTCCCCAGGTGCCGGACGCAGCGGGCCATCCCCAGCGGGTACAGGTCCGCGGTGAACGACTTGTTGCCGCGTTCGGCGTTGAGCACGCCGGGCAGCCATCGCCCGAGCCGGGCCAGCCGGCGCAGCGCGACCAGCCCGGGCGTGCCGAGCGCCCGCTTGATCAGGACCTTGGCCGGGTTCACGTTGTGGTAGTTCACCCAGGGGATGTCGTGTGTGGTGAGCTGGTCGAAGATCGTGCCCGCCTTCGGGTAGTCGACCAGGTCCCACGGCAGGTCGTCGATCAGGCCGTCCGCGGTCCCCGCGATCAGGAAGCGCCGGTTCGGGAACGTCGGGCCAAGGCAGGAGCAGAACCAGCGGTCGGCGAGCGGGAACGTGCGGGCCAGCCCGTAGTAGAACGGCAGGTCCGCCTCGGTCCAGTACCCCATCGGCACGCCAGGGTCCCCGCCTGGGACGGTCTGCCGCACGCCGCTCGCGAACCCGGCGCAGGTGCCTGCGTCGTAGGAGAGGTGGCTGGCGTGCCAGCTCTGCGTGGGGTTGCCGTCGACCTGCGCGGTCGAGGGGAAGTGGTGGGAGGGAAACCGCTGGCCGTCGGGGAGGACGTTGACGGCCAGCGGGGTGCCGTCGGGTGCCAGCGGCAGGCCCTCGCCCCGCCCCGTGAGCATGCCCAGGTAATTGTCGTAGGAGTGGTTTTCCATCATCAGCACGACGATGTGCTTGATTTGCGGGATGAGGTCGCTCCCGGCGGGCATGTCGGGCCGCGGCCGCTCGCCCGGGCCGGGGCGCAGCCCCCTGCGCGCTATTTCCCTTTTCTCCAGCCGCTCCCACATGTGCCCTGCCTCCTTCGTATTTGGGCCGAATCATGCCATCTGGCGGGCCGCGGGCGAGAGCGAATGGGGATCGGGATCAGATGTTGCGCAGAGCAGCGGCCGGAAGTTGATGGTCGGCTGGCCGTTGGACACGATGTTGGATTGACCGGGGGGACGGGGGTAAGCCGCGGGCGAGGCGCCGTCTTGGCAACCGTTACGGTTCGCCGGCTCGTCCGGTGTGGTCCCGATCGTTAGTCTCTGTAAGGAAAAAGCGGGCACCAGCGGAGCGGCGGCGCGGCGGATGGCAGTGCTGACCACGGGACGGCTACCGCTGCGGCTGACGCCGCTGGTGGGCCGGGACGCGGAACTGGGCGAGGTGACGAGCGCACTCGCCGGCTTCCGGCTGCTCACGCTCACGGGCCCGGGCGGCACCGGGAAGACGCGGCTGGCGCTCGCGGCCGCCGCCTCCCTGGCCAGGGACATGGAGGTCGCCTGGGTCGAGCTGGCACCGGTCGACGACCCGGACATCGTCGCCCCCGCGGTCGCCGGCCGGCTGGGCGTCCCAGAGACCCCCGGCCAGGACGCCGCGCGCGCGATCGCCGCGCACGTCGCCGCCGAGTTCGCGGGCCGGCCGGTGCTGGTCGTGCTCGACAACTGCGAGCACCTGGCCGGCGCGGTCGCGGCGCTGGCCGAGCAGCTGCTGGCCGAGTGCCCGGCGCTGTCCGTGCTCGCCACCAGCCGGGAACCGCTCGGCGTCGAAGGGGAACGGTCCTGGCCGGTGCCGCCCCTGGACGGCGCTGACGCGGTGCGGCTATTCGAGGACCGGGCCCGGCTTGTCGCGCCACATTTCGGGGTCACCGACGCCAACCGGGGCGCGGTGGCCGAGGTGTGCGCCAAGCTCGACGGGCTGCCGCTCGCGATCGAGCTCGCCGCCGCCAGGATGCGCATCCTGTCGGTGCGCCAGCTCACCGAGCGGCTTGACAACGTGTTCGGCGTGCTCACCGGCGGCGCGCGGTCCGCCCCGGCCAGGCACCAGGCGCTGCGTGCCACACTCGACTGGAGCCACGACCTGCTCGCCGCGCGCGAGCGCGCGGTGTTCCGGCGGCTGGCCGTGTTCTCCGGCGGGTTCACGCTCGCCGGGGCCGAACGGGTCGCCGGCTTCGGCGACCCGTTCGCCACCCTCCAGGTCCTCGACTCGCTCACCCGGCTGGCCGAGAAGTCGCTGCTGCGAGTGGAGGGTGAGCGCTACAGCCTGCTGGCTACTATCCGCGAGTACGCCAGCGAGCAGCTGACCGCGGCCGGAGAGGCCGAGCGGGCGCGCCAGGCGCACCTGGCGTACTACACCGAATTGGCCGAGCGGGCGGGGCCGCGAGTAGAGGTGGCCGCCGCGGGCGAACTAGAAGCCGAACTCGACATGCTCGACCTCGAACGGTCCAACCTCCGCGCGGCCAGCGACTTCGCCAGGCAGTCGGGCGACACGATCGCCGCCCTGCGGATCGCCGGCCAGCTCGGCAGGTACGCCTACCTGCGCGGCCACTACCACGAGATCAGGCAGTGGATGGACCTGGCGGTGGCGGTCGGCCCGGCGGCGCCGGCGCAGCTGCGGGCGCGGGCGCTGCTCGGCAGCGGGCGCCTGGCGCACCTGCAGTGCGACTACGGGCCCGCGGTGCGCAGGCTGGACGCGGCGCTGCTGAACTTCCGGTCGCTCGGCGACGCGTCGGGGATCGCGTCGTGCCTGCAGGCCCTCGGCAGCGTGGCTCGCGAGCAGGGCAGGTATGCCAGGTCGGCGCAGCTGCACGCGGAGGGCCTGGAGCTGGCCATGGCGGCGGGAGACGAGCGGGCCCAGGCGGGCGCGCACAGCTACCTCGGGTTCGTGTCCTGGCTGCAGGGCGACTTCGCGGTGGCGGCCGACGAGTGCACCGCCGCCCTTGCGATGTTCCGGGTGCTCGGCGATGTCGAGGGGATCGCGTGGTCGCTGATCAGCCTCGGCGTCGTGGCCCGGTACCAGGGCGACCTCGTGGCGGCGGAGTCGCTGCTGCGCGAGAGCCGCGCGCTGTCGGAGTCGATCGGGTTCCGCGAGGGCATCGCCTGGAGCGACGAGCAGCTCGGCCTGCTCGCCTTCGCGTCCGCCGCTTCCGGGTCGGCGGCCGCGTCGGACCTGCTGCGGCGCAGCTTCGAGACGCACCGGGAGCTGCGGGACCGCTGGCGGATGGCGAGCCTGCTCGAGGATCTCGCGGCGGTCGCGCTCGCGGGCCAGGCCTCGCTGCCTGCCGCCCGGCACGCGGCGGGCTTGCTCGGGGCGGCGCAGGCGCTCCGCCAGGCGATCGGCACCGTGATCCCGCCGTGCGAGCGCGGCCAGCACGAGGCCGCGAC
>NZ_JASIAL010000087.1:0-10910 GCF_030042015.1 Trebonia sp.
GCACCCTGCTCGGCTGGTCGAATGCCCCCGGCCAGGCCGGCGGGTGGGGGCTGCTGGACCGCGACGACACCCGCGACACCGTCACCGCCGCCTCGCTGCACCCCCGCACCCGCTGGTGCCTGACGCTGACCGGCCCCGACGGCACCGCGATCGCGCACGGCTGCGCGGTCGGCCGCCACCCCTGGACCCCCGCACCCGGCCCGCCAGGCCCCGGCGGCGGGCGCGACGGGCCCACCCCAGGCCAGGCCGCACAGCTCGCGGACCTGCTGCGCCGGCTGAACGTCACCTTCGAGCCGATCGCCGCCGGCAGCTGCGACCACCGGCACCGCGAGGACCGCTACACCCCCAGCCGCACGCTCAAGCACCTGACCCGGGCCCGCACCGCCACCTGCTCGGCCCCCGGCTGCGGCGCGCAGGCCTACCACTGCGACCTGGACCACACCCGCCCCTACCCGGACGGGCTGACCTGCGAATGCGGCCTGGCACCGCTGTGCCGCCGGCACCACCGGTGCAAGCAGGCCCCGGGGTGGAGGCTCGAACAGCCCGAACCAGGCCACATGCGCTGGACAACCCCATCCGGCCGTGTCTACACCACCACGCCCACCATCTACGACGTGTGACCGTTGCCGCGAAAACCCGATGACGCTCTGCCCGCGGCCCGCTCATACTGGGCCTCGTGGATGTCGACCGGTTCATCCGGGACGGCTACGTGGTCATCCGCGGCGCCGTTGATGCGGCGACCGTCGCGGCGTGCAGGGAACGGATCTGGGCGTCGATGGAGCGGCTGGGTGTACGCCGGGGTGATCCGTCGACTTGGCCGCCGCTGGTGGAGATCGATGACCTGCAGGGCGGGCCGTTCGCCGCCGCAGGGACGTCGCCAAAGCTGGCCGCGGCCTGTGACGAACTGATCGGCCCGGGCCGGTGGGATTCGCCGGTCAGGCCCGGCGCGGCGCTGATGGTGCGGTTTCCGTCGGAGGACCGGGCGAATGCCGCCTTCCACATTGAGGGGAGCTACCGCGGTCCTGACGGGCAGGACAACTGGGTCAACATCCGCTCCCGGGCGCGCGGGCTGCTGGCGCTGTTCTTGTTCACCGACGTGGAACCGCAGGACGCGCCGACCCGGCTGATCTGCGGCTCGCACCTGTTCGTTCCGGAGTTCCTCGCGCCCCACGGCGAGCAGGGCACATGTGGAGACGCCGACTTCTGGCGCCCGTCGACGCTGTGCCTCCCGGTCGCGCACGCGACCGGCGCGGCGGGGGACGTCTTCTTGTGCCACCCGTTCATCGTGCACACCGCGACCTGGCCGCACCGCGGGGTCGGGCCGCGGATGATCGCCCAGCCAGCCGTGTATACCGCTGACGGGTTCGCGGTAGACGGCACCGATCCCTCGCCAGTGGCGCAGGCCATCGTCGTCGGGCTCGCCATGATGGAGTAACACGGGAACGGTATGCCCCAACCTCCCAGACATCACGCTACTGGGACATACCGGACCGTCTACGAAACGTGACCGTCCTGGGGCCGCACGTGATGCTGAAAGTGCTAAGCGGGCTGGAGCCCAGCCTCATCGATCAACGCGTTGATCCGGCCGTAGATCTCTTCGAGTTTGTCCGGGGATACGTCTTTCCTGACCAAAGCGATGACTGGCTGGCCTGTTAGTACCGCGTGCTGCAGCAATGCGCGTACTGCCAGAGCCTGACCTGGCGTCCATTCATCAGGAACGAGAATTTCGATATTCATGCCGCTCGCTCCAGGCGATTGATGGATCGGGGATCCATGCTCCCGGCAAACCAGCATCTCGCCCGGGAAGTTTGCCGTCAAGGACGGTCACGGGCCCGCGATTGGGCAGCTAGGCCCCGGCCACCGCTTAGGCTTAGCGCCAGTGCCCCAGGGGAGGTGCCATGCCGATTCCGAAGCGGGTGGCGCAGTGGAACAAGGTCGGCCTGAACCGGATCGTCAAGCACATCGCGCCCGGCATGCCCGGCCTTGGTCTTGTCATACACCAGGGCCGGCGTTCCGGCCGTGAGTATCGGACGCCGGTCAACCTGTTCCGCAGCGAGGACGGCTTCATCGTCGCGCTCACCTACGGCCCGAACACGGACTGGGTCAAGAACGTCCTCGCGGCGGGCGGGTGCGAACTGCGCACCCGCGGGCGCGTGCTGCGCGCGGGGGAACCGAGGGTCTACCGCGACGAAACCAGACAGGGAGTGCCCCTGCCGGTACGCCAGGCGCTCCGCCTCCTCGGTTCGGCTGACTTCCTGTCGCTGAAGACAGTCAAGACCACCAAGACGTGAAGACACCGAACTCGGCGCGGCGGGTCATCTGATCAAGCCGCCGCTCGTCACAGCAGCGGGACCTGGCCGGCGTCATAGACAAGCAGGCCGTCTGCGCGCACCCGCAGGCCGGGGGAGGGACGGTGCTCCTCGACGCGCCCGTCGTGCATGAGATGCCGCACAGGCACACCGCGGGCGGCCGAGGCGAAGTCCGCGACGAGACGGCGGTGGCAGCGCCACCACAGGCTCTCCGAGCACATGACGGCGACCTGCCGGGACGCCGCCTCGGCCAGCACCGCGTCGATGGCGGCGGCAAACTCGGGCGACCGCATGTGCTGCGCGTAGCCGCGGAACATGTCCTCGCGCCACGCCACGTCCGGGTTGTCCGGGCCCGGCCTGCGGAAGCCGCCGAGGCGCTTCTCCCAGCGGTACGAGATGCCCGCCTCGGGCAGCCACTCCGACAGCGCGGCCAGGGCGAACTGCGGATTGCGCCGGCTGCCCGGCGCGATGCGGATGTCCACGATGGAGGCGATGCCGGCGGCGCGGAGAGTCGCCACGGTTCGTTCGGAAGAATCTGTCCCGTGCCCGTAAGTCAGCAGCATCTACATGAAGTTACGGGTGTGCAGGGCGGATAGCTCGGCGGCCTCGTCATCGGGGAACCCGATGTAGGCCAGGCGGCGCCTGCGGCCCTCATCCATCTGCCGCTGGAGCTGCTGCAGCGCCTGCCAGCCCCGGCCGATCGCGACGGGATCCCACGAGCCGGCCGCGAGCAGCACCAGGGAGTCGAAGACCTCGGCGTTCAGGCCCGCGGTGTCGAGCAGCGCGGCGTGCCGCCGCTCGACGGCCTGCCTGAGCACGCCCAGGTACGACGGGTCCGCGCGCGCCGCGTGCGCGGTGTGCGCGACACCGAACGCCACGTGCCGCGCCTCGTCGCGCAGCGCGAGCCTGGCCACGTCCGCGGTGACGGGGTCGGGGGCGTACCTTAGCACGAAACGGAGCAGGTCGACGAACGTGCCCTCGCCGAGCACCGAGAGCAGGAACCCTGCCGTCGTGAAGTCGGGCTCGGTGAGCAGGGTCTGCAGCGACGCGCGGCCGCCCGCGCTTGAGGTGCCGAGCGGGCCGCCGGTCAGCATGCCGCGCCGGGTGAACACCTCGACGTGGCGCGCCTCGTCGGCCGCCTGGCTGGCGAGCAGCTGCATCACCTCGCGGAAGTGCGGGTGGAGCTGGCTGAGCAGGCGCGCCGGGATGATCAGCGCTGCCTGCTCGTTCTCGACGAGGTAGGTCATGATCTGCACGACCGCGCGCTCGATCTCGGGCGGGACGTCGACCGGCGCCGACCAGTCGACGGCGGTCGCGGGGTCCCACTGGCTGGCGGCCGCCGCGGCGTACAGCTTCGGCGCGATGTCGGCCCAGACATGCTCGCGTTCGGTCCACTGCGCCCCGATCGGCGGGCCGCCGTCCTCGACGAGTGCGCCGCGCGCCGCCAGGCCCCAGCGGGGGTCGGCGCGGTCCTCGGGCGGGCCGTCCGGCCTGCCTGCCCGGCGCGCGTCCGCCCAGCGCCGCTCGCCCGCGGCGCCCTTGGTGATCACCCAGTGGCTGCCGCGGCCGACATCGCCGTCGCTGTCTGCGGCGAGACGGTGGCCGTGCTCACGGCACCAGACCGCGAGGTGGATGCCCAATGCCGGATGACGGCCGGTGACCGCTAGCTCGTCGCCGGGCCGCAGTCCGGCGAGCGCCCGGGACAGGAGCAGGTGACCGCCCTGGTCGAGGCCGAGGCCCTCAAGGTCGGTAGCCGACCGCACCGATCTCGCCCTTGGCGTCGTAGAAGCCGGACTCGTCGACCGCGCGCTCGAGCTGCGCGTAACCGGTTAGCCGCGGCGGGCGCCATTCCTTGAGCCCTTCCAGGTCAAGCAGCGGGCGCAGCGCCGGGTCGGCGTAGTCCATGCCGAGCAGGAGGTCCTTGAACCTGCCCAGGCTGGTTTCGCCGGCGGCCGGGCCGGCGGTCATCGTGCAGTGGTCGTAGGGCGGGGTCTGCGCGAGCACCCGCACCGAGCTAGACGGCAGGATGCCTTCCCTGGCGAACAGCAGCAGGTTGGAGTCGATCATGCAGGCGGCCTCGACGCGGCCGGGATCGCCCGGGTCCGCGCCGACCAGGGCGCGGGCCGCGTCACGCTCGCCGCCGATGTGGTCGCCGTGCAGGCCGACGCCGATGTCGAAGCGGCGGACCCAGACGTCGGCGCCAGAGGCGCCCGGGGCGCCCGGGGCGCCCGGGTTCAGGCCCGCCGCACGCAGCAGCGACAGGGGCAGCAGGGTCGACTGGGGCGAGTCGATGGCGCCGGTCGCGACAACCCGGCCGCGCAGGTCGGCCAGTGACTGCGCGGGGGAGTCGGCGCGTACGACGACGACCGAACGCAGGTCGCAGTCTGTGTCGCGCATCGTGACCGGGGTCGGCGTCACCCCGGCCGCGTCGGCGAGACGGCGGGCGCGCACCCAGGCGAGCGGTGAGTTCCATGCCACGCCGATCCGGCCCGCGACAAGGTCCTCGACCTGGCGCTCGTAGTTCGAGTACAGGACGTAGTCGAAGTCAAGCCCCTGCTCGCGCAGCCACGTCCGGAAGCCGTCCCAGATCGTGACGACCTTGGGGTCGTAGGCGACCGCGCCGAGCAGCAGGCCGTTGCTCTGGGCCGCGCTGTCGCTCACGTGACGTCCCCGAGCAGCGGCAGGCCGCACAGCGCGCGGCCGATGAAGTCCTGCAGCGCGTCGGTCGTCGGCGCCATCACCCGCGCCGCCCGTGAGTCGCGGAACAGCCGCTCGACCGGCGACTCCTTGCGGAAGGCCGCCCCGCCACAGGCGCGCAGGGCGAGGTCGGCGGCGTCCGCGGCCGCCTCGCCCGCCGCAGCCTTGACCTCGAGCACGAGGAGCTGCGCGTCGGCGCGGCCGGTCTCGACGGCGTTGAGCGTGTCCTCGACGAGGGCCCAGGCCTGGTCTGCCGCGATGTGCAGCCGTGCCAGCTGGGCGCGCGGCTGGACCTGCTGCGCGAGCGACTGGCCCAGGTGCTGCAGCTGGGTGCGCTGCAGGTGGGCGGCCGTCTCTTCGGCGAGGCGGCGCATCAGGCCCGCGCTCATCGAGGCGCTGCAGATCAGGAAGACCGGCAGCACGGCGGCCAGCGCGAGGTCGAGGCCCGCGCCGTCTTCGCCGATCAGCGCGCTGCGCGGCACCCGCACGTTCACGGCCGACATCGGCGCCGAGGCGTTGCCGCGCAGCCCAAGCCCGTCGAACGCGCCGACCACGGTCAGGCCGTCCGCGTCGCCGGACACCAGCCAGAGCGTCATCGGGCCGTCGGCGGCGAGCGGCCGGCTCGACCAGACGTAGCTGTCGGCCTGGCCGGCCGACGTCACCCAGCTCTTGCTGGCGTTCAGCCGGACGTCGCCGCTGGCGTCCGCCGTCGCGGTGCCGAGCGGTGCCCAGAAATGGCTGCGGGAACCGGACTCGGAAAACGCCAGCGTCGACAGGTGCCGCCCGGCCGCGATCTCGGTCAGCGCGTCCTTCACGCCGCCCGCCGCCAGCGCGGCGGTCGCCGAGTAGTGCATGGTCACGACCATCGCGGTCGATCCGCACACCGCGCCGAGCTCACGGACGACGTACGACGCCTCCCGCAGCCCGGCACCCCCGCCGCCGAACTCGGTGGGGACGGTCAGCGCCAGCAGGCCCGCCGCGGCGAGCGCGTCGAGCTGCCTGCGCGGGAATTCGCCGGTCGCGTCGACCTCTCCGGCAGCTGGTGCTACGACTTCCTCGATGACGCGCGCGAGCGCGTCACGGTATCGCTCAGGAGATGGCATTGCCGCCTGCCTCTCTTCCCCGACTCTTGGCCGACCTCACGGGTGGGTGTTTCCATGATCGGCCGCAGGCTAGCAGACGGGAAGTGGGCATCCGCACAGGAATGCCCGCGGGGAATTTGTGCGTGACCGTCCGGCCGGTCGTCAGCCCGCCGTCGCGGCCCTGACGTGCTCGAAGATCAGCGAGGTCTCGGTGTAGGCGACGTCCGCGTTCGCGCTGAGGCTCTCGACGAAGTCGCGCAGGTCTTCGGTGGAGGCCGCCGCGACGTGCAGCAGGAAGTCGTCCTTGCCGCCGAGGAAGTAGACGTTGAGCACCTCGGAAAGCCGTGCGACTTCGGCCACGAAGGCCCGGATGTGGCCGCGGGCGTTGGCCTGCAGCCGCACCGCGATCATCGCCTGCAGGGACCGCCCCAGCGCGGCCGGGTCCACATCGGCGTGGTAGCCGCGGATCACCCCGCGCTCGCGCAGCGCGCGGACCCGGCCCAGGCAGGTCGACGGGGCGATGCCGGCTCGCTCGGCGAGGACGTTGTTGGGCAGCCGCGCGTCGCGGGCCAGTTCAAGCACGATCCGCCGGTCGGTGTCGTCCAGCCGGCCGGCATCGCGGCCGGCGCCGGAGCCGCGTTCGCGCCGAACGATCTTCGGCGCTTGCGGCTGTTGCCGAACACTCTTCGGCCGGCCCGCCGCACGAGGGGCTTGTGCCGAAGTTCCATCCATCATAGTCATATGATACAGAATTAAATTCATAATTCTAGGTATTTTTTCGATGAAGATGCATCATTAAGTAGGCTTAACAGAACTTAAAAGGCGTCCGTGAAAGGCAGGCCGTCATGAAGGTCGGCATCCCTCGCGAGGTCAAGAACCACGAGTACCGTGTCGCGATCACGCCGGCCGGCGTGCGGGAGCTTGTCGGGCACGGCCACGAGGTCTACGTGGAGAAGGACGCCGGCGCGGGCTCGGAGCTCGGTGACGACGCCTACGTGACGGCTGGCGCCACGATCATCCCGGACCCCGACGAGGTATGGGCCGCGGCGGACCTGGTGCTCAAGGTCAAGGAGCCCATCGCCGAGGAGTACGACCGGATGCGCAAGGGCCAGGTGCTGTTCACCTACCTGCACCTGGCCGCCGACAAGGCCTGCACCGACGCGCTGCTCGAGTCCGGCGTCACCGGCGTGGCCTACGAGACCGTCCAGCTCGCCGACGGGTCGCTGCCGCTGCTCGCCCCGATGTCGGAGGTCGCCGGCCGGCTCGCCCCGCAGGTCGGCGCCTACCACCTGATGCGCCAGGGCGGCGGCAACGGCGTGCTCATGGGCGGCGTGCCGGGCGCGTACGCGGCGAAGGTCGCGGTGATCGGCGCCGGCGTCTCCGGCCAGAACGCGGCCGCGATCGCCGCGGGCATGCAGGCCAACGTCCTGGTCCTCGACAAGAACATCGCCAGGCTGCGCCAGCTCGACGCGATCTACCAGGGCCGCATCCAGACCGTCGCGTCCAATGCCTACGAGGTCGAGCGCGCGGTGCTCGACGCCGACCTGGTGATCGGCGCGGTGCTTGTGCCCGGCGCCAAGGCCCCGAAGATGGTCAGCAACGACCTGGTCCGGCGGATGAAGCCGGGTTCTGTCCTCGTCGACATCTCCATCGACCAGGGCGGCTGCTTCGAGGACTCGCACCCGACGACGCACGCCGACCCCACATACCGCGTGCACAACTCCGTGTTCTACTGCGTCGCCAACATGCCAGGCGCGGTGCCGCACACGTCGACCTACGCCCTCACCAACGTGACGCTCCCCTACGCGGCCGAACTCGCCAGCCGCGGCTGGCGCGACGCGCTGCGCGCCGACCCGGCCCTGGCCCGCGGCCTGAACACGCACGAGGGACAGCTGACCAGCGCCCCGGTGGCGCAGGCGCACGGCTACCAGGCCGTCTCGGTCGCCGACGTGCTCGCCTGACAAGACAAAGGCGATCATCCCGAACGATCCCGGCTTCCTCCGCACCGCGCTGGCTGTGTTGCCTGCTCAGCCAGTGGCCCATGTGACTGCCGAGGCGTGCCGGCCCGGGGCCGCCATGGACCCGCTTGGCGGTGGGGCCCACAACGCCAAGCCTCCCGGGCTGGGTCAATGACCCCATGGGGGCGGTGCCGTCGGTTTGGGCTGGGGGTGGGTGTCGTGGTAGCCGTCCTGGCCGGGGTTGAGGATGGCGGGCAGCGCATTGAGGGTGTGGTCGGTGATCTGGACGTGGACGGTTGCCTGGCCGTCGGGCTTGTTCCACAGCACGGTGAGGTCGAAGGCGGCGAACAGCCGGGCCTTGAGGGCAGGCGGCAGTGCCGGGAGGATGTCGCCGGCGTAGGGGATCTCCTCCAGCAGCGCCGGGTCGGCCGGGCGGGGCGCGGTCCGGGTGAGGGCGGTGAGTTCGGTTTCGGCCTGGGTGCGCTGGCCGTGGAGCTGGGCGAACCGGTCCATGATGCGGGCGCGGAGGGCGGCGGCGGCCGGGCTGGCGGGACCGGCGGGGATCTGTTCCAGGGCGGTGATCTGGGCGTTCTGGGCGGTGTCGAGCTTGCGGATGCGGGCTTGGAGGGCGGCGGCGGCCGTGGCCGCTTGGGCGGCGGCGTCGGCGTCGGTGGCGGGCAGCTGCCCGGCCAGGTAGGCGGTGCGGGCGGGGGTGAAGATGCGGTCGCGGAAGAACGCGGCCACGATGGCGTCCAGGCGGTGTTCGGGCGCGGCGACGCTGGCCGGGTGGCCGGGGCTGGCGGCGGCGTGGCGGGGGTTGCCGGGGTCGTGCGGGCACCGGTAGTACACGTTGTGCCGGGCGGCGCCTTTGGCGGTGCCGGTCATCCGGCGGCGGCAGTCGCGGCAGCGGATGCGGGACCGGTACGGGTAGAACCGGGCAGCCGGCGGCGGCCCGGCCCTGCCGGGGTCGCGGCTGGTGGCGTGCTCGGCGCCGATGCCCTGGGCGGCCTGCCAGGTGTCGCGGTCGACCAGGGCGGGGTGGACGGGCTGCGGTGTCCACAGCCATTCGGACGGGGGGACGGGGACGCGGCGGCCGCCGCGGGTGCGGCGGCGGCCGAAGACCATGTGCCCGGTGTACTTGGGGTTGCGCACGATGGCGTCCACGCCGCTGGCCGCCCAGGTGGCCGCCCCGCCCGGCGGCGGGTAGAGGCCGGGGGCGGCGGCGAGCCGGGCGGCGATGGCCGGCAGGCCCAGCTTGTCGACGGTCCGCCAGGTGAAGATCGCGGCCACGGCGGGGGCGGTGGCCGGGTCGGGGACCAGCCGGGTCTTGGTGCGTCCCTGGGCGGCCTTGGCCGGGTTGGGGTGCGGGCAGCGCTGGGCGGCGTACCCGTAGGGCGGGGTGCCGGTGTTCCACCCGTCCAGGCTGTGCTCCACGAGGCCTTTCCACACCTTGTCGCGCAGCTGGAGCCGGTACCACTCGGCGACGCCCTGCTTGACCCGGCGGACCAGCACGGTGGTCGGGTTGATCCCGGCGATGTCGGCCGGCTCGTCGGTGGCGAACAGCGGGATGCCCTGCCGGGACAGTTCCCGCTCCAGCTTGAGGGCGTTGAACGTGTCCCGGGCCGACCGCTCGATGTCCTCGCACACAACGGCCGCGAACCGCGGGGCGGGGTCGGCGGCCTCGGCCAGCAGGTCGGCCATCCCGCCGTCGCGCGGCAGCCCGGCGTCGGTGAGCACCCGCCAGGACTGGGTGCGGGAGCGGGCTTCCAGGTCGGTGCCGCCCGATTCGACGTCGGAGTAGACGGCGGCGATGAACCATCCGGGGGGCAGCCACTGCTGGCAGGCGCGGATCTGCCGGCGTACCGAGGCGACGGGGTCCTGCAAGGCCAGCGTGGAGGTGCGGGCAAAGATGGCGACCGGCACCGGCTCGGCCGCCACGGCGGTTACCCGGGGGTGCTGTCTGTGCTGGCGTGACCATTGAAGGACCTCCCTGATCACCTGTGCCTGCCGCGCGTCTACTTCTTTTGCGCGCGGCCCGGTCACGATCCTTATCTTGTACCGGACTTTCATCCCGCCCGGCCTTTCCCCCTCACCCAGATTATAGCTGATAATGCGCGCAGAATCGATTATCCCGCGTGAATTACTGGACTGTTCTTCCTGGTCAGGACCGTGCTCACTCCCGGGAATTACCATTTCCCCTGTCTCTCACCATTGTTTATCGCCTGCTTTTCCCGACTGGTTTTCCGCGCTGGCTGTCGGGGTTTTCCGGGGGGCGGGGCCGCGCGGTTTGTGCGCGGGCACGCCCCCCGGGGGTCATCCCGTCACCGTCGGCCACCCTCCGGGGTAGCGGGCCGGGCCGGGCCGGTCATGGTGGAGCGCCCGGCCGGACGAACGACCGTGACCGGCCCGGCCCGGTCTGCTAGGCGCTGCCTGGCCGGCGGTGACGGGATGACCCGCCCCCTGCCCCAGCCGCAGCGGGCCGGGTGGCTCGTGGCCCTGGCCCATCCTGGAGCCCGAGGCCCCGCCGGAGGCACCCGCCTTTTGCACTGCGGTCACCGTCCGGGCGGCGGGGCGAGGCGGCGGCCGGAGCGGCGGGTTCGCATCGTCGCGCCGTGCCCTGCCGCGCGGCGGGCGCCGGAGTCGGCGCGGGCCGGCGCGCTGGAGGGGCGCTGATGCCGTGACGGCGGCCATCGCTGCTCCCGCGCTTGAGTCCGGGCTGCCCGCCGCTGCCATGGTGGCACGGCGCAGGGCGGCCCGCAGCGCGCACGGCATTACCGTCCCCTTACGGCACGTGAGCGGGCCGGCTATGACAGCGCCCTGGCCTGCAGCTTGTCCCGCAGCATGTGCAGTTCCAGTTCCAGGGA
>NZ_JASIAL010000488.1:0-5649 GCF_030042015.1 Trebonia sp.
TCCTCGGCCTCGGCGAGCTGGCTGGTCAGCCGCTCGGTCATCTTCCGGTCGCGCACGAGCGCGGCGTCGAAGATCGCCGGGTTCAGGGTGGCGATGAACGCCAGCGATGTCCGCAGGTCGTCCTCATCCATCACGGCGAGCAGCTCCAGGCGTTCGGGGGTGCCGATGCCAGGCAGCAGCTCGGCGGCTCGCTGCGCGAGCTGGCCCTCATACGTGTCGGCGGGCGGTACGTTCATGATCAGGATCTCCATCCGGGTAGAGGCGGATCGGGGTCTTAGCGCCGCCGCGGTGTTAGCCCACTGCGGCGGCGCGAAACTCTGTAGCTACAGAGTATGCGAAACCTTGTAGCTACACAAGTCCTTGCCGTACGATCTTCTCTGTAGCTACACGCGAGGAGGCACTGATGGCCGGGACGACGCCGACGACGCCCATCCGGGTGCCGCGCCTGATGTGGGCCGCCTACGGGCGCGTGTGCGCGCGGCTCGGCCGCGACCGCACCGAGGATCTCCTCGCCCACATGCGCCGCCAGGTCAGGCGCCACGGCGACGAGGCCGACCTCGCCGACCTGGCGGCTGCCGAGGCCGAGCTTGCCGAGCGCCGGTCCAGGAGAGGCGGACGGCCGCGCAGGACCGGTCAGGACACCTAGGCTCGGGGAGCCGCTACAGGGAGCCTGACGGCATGAACTGAATTGAACTACCCCGTACCGCCACGTATTCGAATTAGGCTGATGACCGTACGGTTCTGAACGCGCCCGGATGCCTTCGAATGACCGTTCTAGCCCATGTGCGGATACCGGTAGTCCGTGGGCGGGACGAACGTCTCCTTGATCGAGCGGGCGGAGACCCAGCGGATGAGGTTGAACACCGAGCCGGCCTTGTCGTCGGTGCCGCTTGCCCGGGCGCCGCCGAACGGCTGCTGGCCGACCACCGCCCCAGTCGGCTTGTCGTTGATGTAGAAGTTCCCTGCCGCGTAGCGCAGCCGGTCGCCCGCCTCGGCGATCGCCGCGCGGTCCGTCGCGAGGATCGAGCCGGTCAGCGCGTACGCCGCCACGTTGGCGGCCTGGCCGAGCATCGCGCTGAACGCCGCGTCCTCATAGACGTGCACCGCCAGGATCGGGCCGAAGTACTCGGTGGTGAACGCCTCGTCGCCGGGGTCGTCGCAGACCAGCACCGTCGGCGAGACGAAGTGGCCCGCGTCGTCGTCGATCGTGCCGCCGGTCAGGATCTGCACGCCCGGACGGGACCTGGCGCGGTCGAACGCGCCGCGGTGCTTGTCCACCGCCCTGGAGTCGATCACCGCGCCGCCGAACAGCGACAGGTCCTCGGACACGTCCCCGAAGGAGAGCGACCGTACCGTGCCGGCAAGCTCGTCCCGGACGTCGTCCCACAGCGAGCGCGGCAGGTACGCGCGGGAGGCCGCGGAGCACTTCTGGCCTTGGTACTCGAAGGCGCCGCGGATGAGCGTGGTGACGATCGACGCGCGTTCGGCGGACGGGTGGACGATCACGAAGTCCTTGCCGCCGGTCTCCCCGACAAGCCGCGGATAGTCCCTGAAGCGCGCGATGTTCTCCCCTACGGTCCGCCACAGGTGCTGGAACGTGGCCGTCGACCCGGTGAAGTGGATACCGGCCAGGTCCGGGTGCGACAGCGCCACCCGCGACACCGCCGCGCCGTCCCCCGTCACCATGTTGATCACCCCGGGCGGCAGTCCCGCCGCCGCGAGCAGGCGCATCGTGTAATGCGCCGCCAGCTGCTGCGTGGGCGACGGCTTCCACACCACGACGTTGCCGAGCAGGGCCGGCGCGGTCGGCAGGTTCCCGGCGATCGACGTGAAGTTGAACGGGGTGATCGCGAGCACGAACCCCTCAAGCGGCCGGTATTCCATCCGGTTCCAGCTGCCTGCGGCGGACTCGGGCTGCTCGGACAGCAGCTGGCGCGCGAACGACACGTTGTAGCGCCAGAAGTCGATCATCTCGCAGGCGGCGTCGATCTCCGCCTGGAACACCGACTTGGACTGGCCGAGGACCGTCGCGGCGTTCAGCGTCGAGCGCCACGGCCCGGCGAGCAGGTCGGCTGCCCGCAGGAAGACGGCGGCCCGGTCGTCGAACGAGAGGGCACGCCAGGCGCGGGCGGCGGTCCCGGCCGCCGAGATCGCCGCAAGCACGTCCGCGTCGGTCGCGTTGCCGAACTCGCCGAGGACGCGCCGGTAGTTGTGCGGCTGCACCACCGGCACCTTGTCACCCGAGCCCATCACGGCGCGGCCCGCGATCGTCATCGTCAACTCGGCGTGCTGTCCTGCGAGCTCCTTGATCTTCGCCTCGAGGAGGGAGCGTTCGATGCTGCCTGGCTGGTACTGCCGCACCGGCTCGTTGTACGGCATGGGAACCCTGGTCACCGCGTCCATGAGGGGTGCCTTCCCCGTTGGGCGCAGAAGGTAACTAAGCCGTAGAAGGTAACTAAGGACGCGTCGGGCAGCTCCTGGGTGGCGTACCAGGCCAGCTCGTGACCGTCCGCGCCGTCGACCGTGAACTCCGCGTCCTCGTCCCCGGCGTCCGCGGCGTCGATGGCCGCCGCCGCGGCGGCGACGTCTTCGGCCGCCTCGGCGGCGTCGATGTGGCCGGAAGCCACGGCCGTGAACGGGACCGCGACGGCGAGGGCCACCGTGGCGGGCTCGTCGTCATACGCGCTCCAGCTCACCTCGCCGTCCCTGACGTCGGCCGCGAGCACCACGCGGCGGCGCGGCGCGTCCGGGTCGCCGGCCAGCAGCCGCAACGACTGCCGGGCCGCCGTCAGCAGGGCCACGTACTCGAGTTCCTCTTCGTCGCCGCTCGCGTAGGCCTCACGCAACGCCGGCGTGACCGCGAACGCGGTAAGCGGCGGGGGGCCGACCTCGCCCTGCTTGAGGGCGTCGGCCAGCCCGGGAAGCGTGAGGGGCAGGTATACCCGCATGGGGCCTCATGGTAGCGACCGCGGGCCGCCGACGACGGCAACCACCATGGCAACGGCATCCTCGATCGGCACGTGCTCCCACAGTCGCAGCACCGTCCAGCCCGCGTCGGCCAGGGCGGCGTCCGCGGCCCGGTCGCGCTCGACGTTCTTCTGCAGCTTCGGCGACCAGTACCACTCGTTGTTCTTGGGCCGTGAACCGTGCTCCGGGCAGGCGTGCCAGAAGCAGCCGTCCACGAACACCGCCACCTTGCGGGAGGTGAAGGCGATGTCCGGGCGCACCCGCCGTTGCGGCAGGTCTAGCCTGAGGTCCTTGCGATACCGGTAGCCCATCGCGTGCAGGGCGCTGCGCAACGCGAGCTCGGGCTTGGTATCGCTGCGGCGGTTGGCCTTCATGTTCGCCGACCGGCCGGGAGTGGCCGGCAGCGGGTACAGCCTGGCCGACTCGCCGCGGTCGCCGCGCCCCTCGCGGTCGCCGCGCCCCTGGTGCTCGCCGTGCTTCTCGTGCACGCGGCAAAGCTTAGCGATTGGCAAACATTCGCGTCAGCCGCGTGACCGTCTCGGCCGGGTCGGTGTGATGGACGCCGGTCATTCCGCAGCCGACGGCGGCTGCGACATTCCGCTCCAGGTCGTCGACGAACACGCACTCCCCGGGGGCGATGCCGAGCAGCCCGGCGGTGTGCAGGAATATGCGCGATTCTGGCTTACGCATGCCGACCTCGCCGGAGATCACCACCGCGTCGAAAAGCGCCGGGAAATCCTGCCTTGGGTAGCCGCCGTCGCCCCATGAGTTCGACAGCAGCGCGGTCCGGACGCCGGCGCCGCGCAAGTCGCGAATCACCTGGTACATGGCCGGAACGGGCCTGCTCGCCGAGAGCATCCTGGTGAGCAGCCCGTTGGGCTGGACCCGGCCGCCGACCGTGGTCACGAGGCGTTCGGCCAGCAGCCGCTCGAACTCCGCGACAGTGCACTCACCGCGCTCCAGCGCGTGCACCGGGTTGGCGGGGTTGACGGGCCCGTTGGCGGGGTTGGCGGGCCCGTTGGCGGACGCGGTGGCTTCGAGCGGGTCGTAGGCGTCCGTCAGCCACGGGCGCATGACCGCCAGGTAACTATCAACGTCGATCTGGTCGGCGACGAGCCAGTCGCGAACAGTGTCGCCGATCGGCTGCGTAAGGACGCCACCCCAGTCCATGATCACGGCACGCAAGTGCGGCATGGTCCCAATGGTAAGGCAGCCTCTATTGAGACGGATTCACCAACTGCCCGCATTGGTGGTGGGGCCCACAACGCCAAGCCTATTGGCAGTGGGGCCCCCTCCGCCAGAAAAAAGCGGCGCGAGCCCATCGGCGGGACCGGTGCGGGCCGGAGCCTCGCTGACATGCCAGGCGGAGCCCGTGGCAGCGGTAATGGTAATGAAGCGCGTTCCAGCCGGCGCGGCGTAAAGAGGCCACTTATTTCGCGAAAAATTTCGCCTCGCGACCGCGGGGCGCGAATTATGTGCGAGATTTTCGCGATCATGGAATGCGGCAGCACGCGGAACCGGAATGTCGGTGGGCTCGTGTACATATGGTCGCAATTAGTTGCCATTAACCCCGCACAACTCCCCGGGAGCCCAATGTCGGCGCGGCAATCCCCGTTGTCATGTGACGCACCCGCGTTCGATTCAGCCTCGCGCGGCGACGACCTGCCCGCGCTCCGGCTCGTGACCGTACCGGATACTGGCCCACCGTTTGACGCCGACCCGCTGGCCGGCACCGCCGCGGCACCCGCGGCCGCGTCCGGGCAACGCGGCAGCGGGTGGGAGGGCCTCGGCGCCGGCATCGAGGCGGCCCAAGACCGTGTGGCGGCCCCGCGCGCGGTCACGGACGCTCAGGGCGAATGGCCGCAGCACTTCGCCTGGCTGCTCGCCGAGGCCCTGGCAGGAGCACGGCCGACCAGGCAGATCCTGCCCTGGACGTCCGAACGCGCCCGCGTTCACTTTCGCAGGCTGACCCCGCTGTTCGGCTGCGGGCAGCGGCCTCGCGTGCGGCGCGTGATCACGACGCGGCCGGCGCCAGGGGTCATCGAGATGACCGCGATCGTGCTGGTCGGCGCGCGAACGCGCGCGCTTGCCGTCCGGCTTGAGCAGGCCGCGCCGCGGCGCCTCCCCGGACCGGCCGGGCATGCCCGGCAGTGCGAGACGCCGGCCGCCCCAGCGTCCGTGCCGCGCTGGGTGTGCACCGACATCGAGGCGGCGTGACGCAGGCCCGCGCGGCACCCAGGCAGCGGGCAGGCGGCCAGAGCGGGCGCCGACCGGAGCGGGCGCCGGGCCGAGGGGTCAGGAGTTTCGCGGATCGCCGTGGCAGCGCTTGTACTTGCGGCCTGAGCCGCACGGGCACAGGTCGTTGCGGCCCACGTTGGCGTACGGATCGGCGGAATCACGCCGGCGCTCGACGCCGCCGCCCTCGGACGGAGCCGAGTACTGCAACTGGCGTGGCCGGTGCGGCTCGAGGCCAGGCGCCGCCGGACCGGGAGTCGCCGCAGGCGAACCGCCGCTGCGCGCGGCGGTCTCGCCGCGCCCTGCCGCCGTCGCGTGCTGACGCCCGTCGGCGGCATGCCGGCCGCCCTGGCGGGCAGCGTTCCCCTGCCGGGCGTTCCCCTGGCGGGCGCCGCCCGGCCTCATACCGCCCTGCCCACCGCGGCCCTGCGCTGTGCCCTGCCCAGC
>NZ_JASIAL010000489.1:0-3362 GCF_030042015.1 Trebonia sp.
CCGCGCACGAGGCGCGCGTCGAGGGCGCCGCGGACCCGCTGGACGCCCAGGGCGCTGGCGACCAGGGCCTGATGTTCGGCTACGCGATCAACGACACCCCGGAGCTGATGCCGCTGCCGATCGCGCTGGCCCACCGGCTGGCCCGCCGGCTGACCGAGGTCCGCAAGAACGGGACGCTGCCCTACCTGCGCCCGGACGGCAAGACGCAGGTAACTATCGAGTACGAGGACGACGTGCCGGTGCGGCTGGACACCGTGGTCGTCTCAACCCAGCACGCCGACGGCATCGACCTGGAAAAGACGCTGGATCCCGATATCCGCCGGCACGTGCTGGCGACCGTGCTCGCCGACCTGGCGCACGAGACGCTGGACTCCTCGTCGACGCGGGTGCTGGTCAACCCGACCGGAAAGTTCGTCGTGGGCGGCCCGATGGGTGACGCCGGCCTGACCGGCCGCAAGATCATCGTCGACACCTACGGCGGCTGGGCCCGCCACGGCGGCGGCGCCTTCTCCGGCAAGGATCCGTCCAAGGTGGACCGGAGCGCCGCGTACGCGATGCGATGGGTCGCCAAGAACGTCGTGGCGGCGGGGCTGGCGGACTGCTGCGAGACCCAGGTGGCCTACGCCATCGGCAAGGCAAAGCCGGTCGGCCTGTTCGTGGAGTGCTTCGGCACCGAGCACCTGCCGGTGGAGCGGATCCAGGACGCCATCACGGAGGTGTTCGACCTGCGGCCGCGGGCGATCATCGCCAGCCTCGACCTGCTGCGTCCGATCTACTCGCAGACGGCGGCCTACGGCCACTTCGGCCGAACCGATCCGGACTTCTCCTGGGAGCGAACAGACCGGGCCGATCAGCTGCGAGCCGCGGCCGGCCTCTAGGGGGCGCCGGCCACAGCGGCCCGCGTTAGCCCGTGCCACGCGGCGGCGAGCCTTAGCCGCGATACCTGACGATTTCGATTACGGACAGATATGATTCCCTTACGCCCTGTCGTGATCAAGAGTAGGCGTGAGTGGCATGTGTTGTGCCGCTGTTTCGGGGAAGTCGGCAGCAGGAGAAAGCGGGTACCGCTGTCTCCGGTCAGGACCTGCGGTGATCGCGCAGTGTCCGCGATGCCCGGTGCGCACGTACCCGCAACCAATGGCCGTGCAAATGCGTCATGCGTATGAGAGTGCGAAATCCCTTGCGGATGCACGTGCATGCGATAAGCTCGATTTCGCAAGTTCGGGGAGCACAGGAGATCGATAGGAGCTAGCTGCGACCGGCGGCTGGCGCCAGCGCGCTGGGGCCGTGGGCAGCGGGTGCTGGGTCAACGGACCGAGTCAACGCGTCAGGAGACAAGAAACGATGCAAGACATTCACAACGGGATCTCTGCCGCGCACCTCGAGGGCGTGGCTTGGCAGAAGAGCCAGCGCAGCAACTCGCAGGGGGCGTGCGTCGAACTCGCTCGCCTCGATTCCGCCACTGTGGCGATGCGAAACTCGCGCGACCCGCGCGGCACGGCGCTTATCTACCCGGCCGAGGCAGTCCGGGCCATGGTCAGCGCGCTGCGGGACGGCGAATTCGACGACCTGATCGGCTAGTGAGCACGCCAGCGGCATCAGTTCGGTAAGGCCCGCCTGCGGCCGGGCACGGGTATTGCGGCTTCCCGTGCCCGGCCGCTCGCGCTCTGCCGGCTCTCAAGCCAATGCGGGAACCTAGGCCGCCCCTCCTGATGGCGCCACCCAGCCAACATCGGACCCGCGGATAGACAACACGCTAAGTCTGGCCACCGCGCCGCCAAGGCCTGGCCTGGCCCCGCAGGCAACCCCACAGTCCCTTGCTACCACCGTCCCCGCGTCGCCCGGCCCCGTCCCAAGTGACCGACGTCGTCCCACTATCCGAGACCGCCGCCGGACAGCCGTCCGGGCCTCACGCAGAACCGCCACGCCCCCGCCACACCGCTCACCCGTACCTCATCGTCACCTGACCAGGTGACATGCACCCGAGGGAGCGGCGACGCAGCACCCTTAACTTCCGCCATTGGCCCCATACCGCCTGCCCGCACGCTTCGGCCGTCACCGGTACCCGCGCATTTCTGGTAGGACGGGACCGTGGCGGACACGCAGAACAGTGGCCCGCGCAGCCCGCGGCCGACTGCGGGCCCGCCGGAGAGCGCGACACCCGCGACTGCGGCGACCACCGCGACCACCGCGACCAGGAACCGCCGGGCGAGCAAGGCGAAGAGCGCGAAGGCCCCGAAGAGGCTTATCCCGGCCGCGGACCAGCCGGTGGCCAGAATCGCGGTGGACATCCCGCTCGCCCACCTGGACCGGCCGTTCGACTACCTGGTGCCGGAGCGGCTCGCCGTGCAGGCCAGGCCCGGAGTGCGCGTGCGCGTCAGGTTCGCGGGGCAGCTCACCGACGGCTTCGTCCTGGAGCGGACGCAGACAAGCGAGCACCAGGGCCGTCTCGCCTACCTGGAGCGCGTGGTGTCGCCCGAGCGGGTGCTGACCGCCGAGATCGCCGGGCTGGCCCGGGCGGTCGCCGACAGGTACGCCGGCACGCTCGCCGACGTGCTCCGGCTGGCGGTCCCGCAGCGGCACGCCGCGACCGAGGCAGCCCCGCGCGCAGGCACGCACAAGCCGCCTGGCAAACCCGCACCGGGGCCGTGGGACAGGTACCCCGCCGGGCGGGCGTTCCTCGACGCGCTCTGTGCCGCCCGTCCGGCGCGGGCCGCCTGGACGGCACTGCCGGGGACCGGCTGGCCAGACGAGATCGCGCGGGCGGCCGCGACCTGCGCGAGCGCCGGCCGCGGGGTGGTGGTCGTGGTGCCGGACGCCCGCGACCTCGGCCAGGTCGGCGCGGCGCTCGCGGACCTGGGCGCCGGCCACGTCACGCTCACCGCTGACCTCGGCCCGGCCGAACGCTACCGCCGCTGGCTCGCGGCGCTGCGCGGTGACGTGCTGATCGCGGCCGGCACCCGCGCGGCGATGTTCGCGCCGGTCCATGACCTCGGCCTCGTCGTGCTCTGGGATGACGGCGACGACCTGCACGCTGAGCCACGCGCCCCCTATCCGAACGCCAGGGAGGTGCTCGCGCTGCGCGCCCACCGGGCGGGCGCCGCCGCACTGATCGGCGGGTTCGCCCGCACCCCTGAGCTCACGCAGCTGGTGAAGTCCGGCTGGGCCCGGTCGCTTGAGCCTGAGCGGGCCGTGCTGCGGCAAGCCGCCCCGCTGGTGCGCCCGGCCGCCGAAGAGGCCGAGCTGTCCAGGGACGAGGCGGCAGTCACGGCCAGGCTGCCCAGCCTCGCGCTGCGGACCGCGCGCGCCGCGCTCGCGCACGGCCCGGTGCTCGTGCAGGTGCCGCGCCGCGGCTACCTCGC
>NZ_JASIAL010000490.1:0-10077 GCF_030042015.1 Trebonia sp.
CGGAGGAGGCGCCGGACGAGGCGCCGGACGAGGCGCCGACAACCCCGGCCGCCGCACCGCCGCCCGCCGCGCCGCCGGCCGGCACGCCAGACCCCACACCACGCAGCGCGTACAACACCGGCAGCGACCGGACGCCCTGGCGCAGGTCGGTGCCGGGCGTCTTCCCCGACTGCACCGAGTCGCTCGCGATGTCGATCACGTCGTCGGAGAGCTGCCACGCCACGCCGAGCTGCTCGCAGGCCACGGCGATCCGGTCCACCACGTCCGCGGGGGCGCCGGAGAACAGCGCGCCGAACCGCCCGGACGTGGCGATCAGCGATCCGGTCTTCTCGGTGGCCACGTGCATGTAGTGGTTAAGCGGATCCTGGCCGGGGCGGACGCCGATCGTCTCGGCCATCTGCCCGGTGACCAGCCGGGTGAACGTCTCGGCCTGGATCCTGACGGCCTGCGGGCCCAGGTCGGCGAGGATCCTGGAGGCCTGGGCGAACAGGAAGTCGCCGGTGAGGATCGCGACCGAGTTGTTCCACCGTGAGTTGACGGACTCGTGGCCGCGCCGCACAAGCGCCTCGTCCATGACGTCGTCGTGGAACAGCGTCGCCAGGTGGGTGAGCTCGATCGCCACCGCGGCGTCGATGACCCGAGGATCGCGGGGGTCGCCGAACTGCGCGGCAAGCAGCACGAGCATGGCGCGGAACCGCTTACCCCCGGCGCCGAGAAGGTGCCTGGAGGCCTCGGTCAGCAGTTCGTCGTCGGGATGGGCGGTCTTGACAAGCGATGCCTCGACCCGGGCCAGATCGTCGAGCACCTCCGCTGCCAGGGCGGAGTCCGGGAAATCTACGGGAACTGCGATCACATGCTCTCCACGTCGTCGGCACGCGCGAACGCCTCGAATTTCCGAGTATGCCCGTTCTGCGCAGCCACAACCAGTGCGGCCGCAGCCGCAGCCGGCGGGCGACGCTTAGCTGACGAAGAGCTGATTCGCCGCATGGCTGGCCAGGCTCAGGACCGGCTCGGGGACGATGCCGAGGACGACCGTGGCAACCACGCCCAGTCCGACCGCGGTGCCGGTGAACACGCTCGGCACGATCACCTCGGGGCCGTTGGGCACCGGGTCGCTGAAGAACATCAGCACGATCACCCGGACGTAGAAGAACCCGGCGATCGCGCTGCTCAGCACGCCGACGATGACAAGCGCCGTCTCGCCGGAGGCGATCGCGGCCTGGAAGACCGCGAACTTCCCGGTGAACCCGCTGGTCAGCGGGATGCCGGCGAAGGCGATGAGGAACAGCGCGAAGATGCTCGCCACTACCGGCGAGCGCCGGCCGAGGCCCGCCCAGCGGGACAGGTGCCCGGCCTCGCCGCCGGGGTCCCGCACCAGCGTGATGACGGCAAACGCGCCCACCGTGGTCAGCCCGTAGGAGGCGAGGTAGAACAGGCTGCTGGACAGGCCTGCCGCGCTGACGGCGATGACCGCGGTCAGCACGAAGCCGGCGTGCGCGATCGAGGAGTAGGCGAGCAGCCGCTTGACGTCGGTCTGGGTGATGGCGACGACCGCGCCCGCGACCATCGTGAGGATGGCGATCACCCAGAGCGCCGGGCGCCAGTCCCAGGTCAGGTTGCCGAACGCCACGTAGAACACGCGCAGCAGCGCGCCGAAGGCCGACACGACCGTGCAGGAGGCCATCAGCGCGGTGATCGGCGTGGGCGCGCCCTGGTACACGTCCGGCTTCCAGCCCTGGAACGGCACCGCGCCGATCTTGAACAGCAGGCCGACGCCGACCAGCGCGATGCCGGCGTACAGCAGCGTGGAGTTCGAGGTGTTGCTGGCGGCCGCGGACGCGATGGCGGACAGCCTGACCGAGCCGGAGAAGCCGTACAGCATCGCGACGCCGAACAGGAAGAAGGCCGAGGAGAACGCGCCGAGCAGGAAGTACTTCATCGACGCCTCGTGCGACAGCAGCCGGCGGCGCCTGGCAAGCCCGCACAGCAGGTACAGCGGCAGCGACAGCACCTCGAGCGCCACGAACATCGTGAGCAGGTCGTTGGAGGCCGGGAACAGCAGCATGCCGCCGACGGCGAACAGCGTGAGCGGGTAGATCTCGGTGTGCACCAGGCCGGCCAGCAGGCCCTCGCGCTCCTCGGCCGACCCTGGCGGGGCGGCGGCCTGCCCGGCGAACTCAGGCACGTCGTGTGAGGCGTCGGCGATCAGCAGCACGCTGACGAAGGCGAGCACGAGGATCGTGCCCTGGATGAACAGCGTCGGCCGGTCCACGGCGACCGCGCCCATCGCCGCGACGTGGCCGGCGCTGCCCTTCGCGAACAGCGTCGAGGACGCCGCGATCACGCAGGTCCAGATGAACGCGGCGGCGAGGCTGCCGAACGCGAGCAGCAGGTGCACGCTGCGGCGCAGCTCCCTCGGCACGAAGGCTTCGACGAGCACGCCGACGATGGCCGCGCCGAACACCACGAGCATCGGCGCGAGCTGGCTGTACTCGATGCTAGGGGCGGGGATCGCCCCGGAAGTGGTGGCGGCGAGGAGGGAAGTCACGGCTGGGCTCCTGCGGATACGGATACGGGGTGGGCGGGCACCGGGTTGGTGGAGTGCACCTGGGACATCGTGGACTGCACCGCGGGGTTGATCACGTCGAGCACGGGCTTGGGGTAGACGCCCATCGCGATGATCAGGGCGATCAGCGGAGCCACGGCGAGCAGTTCGCGCGCCTTCAGGTCGGGCATGCCGCTGACGGACTCGGCCACCGGCCCGTTCATCGCACGCTGGTACATCCACAGGACGTACACCGCGGCGAGGATGATCCCCGCTGTCGCGAACGCGGCGGCCACCTTGTACCGCGAGAACGTGCCGACAAGCACGAGGAACTCGCTGACGAACGTGGACAGCCCCGGCAGCGAGAGCAGGGCCAGGCCGGACACAAGGAAGAGCCCGGCGAGCAGCGGCGCGACCTTCTGCACGCCGCCGTAGTCGGCGATGCGGTCCGAGCCGCGCCTGGCGATCAGGAACCCGGCGAGCAGGAAGATCGCGCCGGTGGCGAACCCGTGGTTGACCATGTACAGGGTCGCGCCCGACTGGCCCTGCGACGTCAGGGCGAAAATGCCAAGGACGATGAGGCCGAAGTGCGAGACCGACGTGTAACCGATCAGCCGCTTCATCGAGGTCTGGCCGATCGCCACGACGGCGCCGTACAGGATGCTGATCACCGCGAGCGTGAGGACCAGCGGCGTGAAGTAGCGGAACGCGGTCGGGAACAGCTCCAGGCAGTACCGGATCATGCCGAACGTGCCGACCTTGTCCATGACGCCGAGCATGAGCACCGCGGTTCCCGGCTGGGCGGAGAACGACGCGTCGGGCAGCCAGGTGTGGAACGGCCACAGCGGCGCCTTGATCGCGAACGCGATGAAGAACCCGAGGAACAGCCACTTCTGCACGGTCGGCGACAGGGAGACGTGCACCAGGGTGGAGAACAGGAACGTCCCGTGGTGCCCGGTGGCCGCGGACTGGCCCGCGTACACGTAGAGCGCGATGACGGCGACCAGCATGAGCAGCCCGCCGAGCAGGCTGTACAGCAGGAACTTCACCGCGGCGTACTGCCGCGGCCCGACGCCGAAGGACCCGATCATGAAGTACATCGGGATCAGCATGGCCTCGAAGAACACGTAGAACAGGAACACGTCCGTGGCCGCGAAGACGCCGATCATCATCGTCTCGAGGACGAGCATCAGCGCGAAGTACGTCTTCACCGAGCGCTTCGCGTTGTCCGCGTCGTGCCAGGAGGCGAGGATCACGACCGGCATCAGCACCACGGTCATGCCGATCAGCACGAGCGCGATGCCGTCCACGCCCAGCGCGTAGTGCACGCCGAACTGCGGGATCCAGGAGTACTGCTCGGTGAACTGGAAGTCCGGGCCGCTGGTGTTGAACCTGGTCGCCATCACGATCACCCAGACAAGCGCGATCAGCGAGAACGCCAGGGCCACCAGCTTGACCAGCCGGGCGCGTGCCGACACGTCGTCCGGCGCGCTGTCCCTGGGCAGCGACGGGACGAGCGCGACCACCAACGCCCCCGCCAGCGGGATGACGCCGGCGATCGTCAGCCAGGGAAAGCCGTTCATTACAGCCTCACCACCAGAAGGCCGGCTACCAGCAGCACGGCGCCGATGAGCATGGACAGCGCGTAAGTGCGCACGAAACCGGTCTGAACCCTGCGCAGTCGTCCCGACGACCCGCCGATCGTCGCGGCCAGCGTGTTGACGAGCCCGTCGATGCCGCGACTGTCGAAAAAAACCGAGAGCCTGGTCAGCCACTGGCCGGGCCGCATCAGCACGGACTCGTTGAACACGTCGCCGTACAGGTCCTTGCGCGCGGCGACCGTGACGAAGCTGCCGCGCGGCGCGGTCGCCGGCACGGGCACCCGGCCGTAGATGGCCCACGCGCCCGCGGCGGCGAGCACCACCAGGATCAGGGCGATCCCGCCCGGCCAGGTGAATATCCCGTGCGAGGTCGGCGGCAGCCCGACCACCGGAGACAGGAAGTCCAGCAGCCGGTCGTTGATGATCAGGAACGCGCCCGCGCCGACAGACCCGATGGCCAGCACGACCATCGGCGACGTCATCACGGCCGGCGACTCGTGCGGGTGCGCGTGCTCGTCCCAGCGCCTGGCGCCGAACCAGGTCATGAGCATCATCCGCGTCATGTAGAACGCGGTGATGCCAGCGCCGATGATCGCCGCGCCGCCGAGCAGCCAGCCCTGGGTCCCGCCCGAGCTCCAGGCCGCGTCGATGATCGGGTCCTTCGTGAAGAACCCGGAGAACGGCGGGATGCCGATGATCGCCAGGTAGGCGAGCCCGAACGTGACGGACGTGACCGGCATGACGCGCCCGAGCGCGCCGTAGCGCCGCATGTTCACCTCGTCGTCCAGGCCGTGCATCACCGAGCCCGCGCCAAGGAACAGGCCGGCCTTGAAGAACCCGTGCGCGAGCAGCTGCCCGATCGCGAACGCGTACCCGGCCGGGCCGAGGCCGGCGCCGAGCATCATGTAGCCGATCTGCGACATGGTGGACCCGGCCAGGGACTTCTTGATGTCGTCCTTGGCGCACGCGATGATCCCGCCGAACAGCAGCGTGACCGCGCCGACGATCGCCACCGCGACCCGCGCGTCCGCGGAGTAGAACAGGATCGGGTTGG
Source organism: Trebonia sp. (assembly GCF_030042015.1). GTDB lineage: Bacteria > Actinomycetota > Actinomycetes > Streptosporangiales > Streptosporangiaceae > Trebonia. The sequence continues at coordinate 5,201 of NZ_JASIAL010000490.1, forward strand.
ACCGCACCATCAGGTAGACGCCGGCGGTGACCATCGTGGCGGCGTGGATCAGGGCCGACACCGGGGTCGGGCCCTCCATCGCGTCCAGCAGCCAGGACTGCAGCGGCACCTGCGCGGACTTGCCGCACGCGCCGAGCAGCAGCAGCAGGCCGAGGGCCAGCGCGACGCCGCTGCCGCTGTGCTTGACCCCCGCGTCGACGCCGGTGAAGTTGAACGTCCCGTACTCGGCGAACATCAGCATGATCGCCAGCGACAGGCCGGCGTCGCCGACCCGGTTCGCGATGAACGCCTTCTTCGCCGCGACCGCCGCCGACGGCCTGAACTGCCAGAACCCGATCAGCAGGTAGGAGGCCAGGCCGACGCCCTCCCAGCCCACGTACAGGGCGAGGTAGTTGTCGGCCAGCACGAGCAGCAGCATCGACGCGAGGAACAGGTTCATGTAGCCGAAGAACCGCCGCCGGTCGGTGTCGTGCGCCATGTAGCCGACCGAGTAGATGATGATCAGCGAGCCGACCCCGGTGATCAGCAGCGCGAAGCAGATCGACAGCGGGTCGATCAGCAGCCCGATGTTCGCCTGGAACCCGGCCACCGGGATCCAGGAGTACATGTGCAGGTCAACTTCGCGATTGCCGTGGTAACCGAGCAGGGTGAAGAAGGCGATCACGCCGTAGACGAACGCGGCCAGCGGCATCGCCACGCCGAGATGGTGGCCCCACCGGTTGGTGCGCCGGCCGCCGAGCAGCAGGACGGCCGCGCCGAAGACGGGAAACGCGAGCAGCAGCCACGAGACCCGGAACACGCCGGTCGCAGCCAGCGTCGTCATCGTCACGTCCAATCTCTCAGTACTTGAGCAGGTTCGCGTCGTCCACCGACGCGGACCTGCGGGCCCGGTAGATAGCCATCAGGATCGCGAGCCCCACGACGACTTCCGCGGCCGCCACGACCATCACGAAGAACGCCACGACCTGCCCGTCCAGGTTTCCCCACATCCGCGCGAACGCGACGAACGCCAGGTTGCACGCGTTCAGCATGAGCTCGACGCACATGAAGATCACGATCGCGTTCCTGCGCACGAGCACGCCGACCCCGCCGATGCCGAACAGGATCACGGCCAGGAACACGTAGGCTGCCGGGCTCATTGCGTATCCCCTTCCTGTTGGCCCAAACCAGCCGGCCTCCCGCGCGCGGCGGCCTCGATCTGCCGCTCGGCTTCGATGCGTTCTTCCGCGGCGAGATCGGCGGCCACGGTCCGCTCGGGGTCGCGGCCGAGGTCGAGGTCCCGCTGGGATATCGCCCCTGATACAGAACGGTCCGTGGTGCTTCCATCGGGCAGGCGTGCTGGCAAGTCCACCGCGTCGTGCAGGGCGTACACACCCGGCGGCGGCGCGGGGGCGACCTGGCCGCTGGAGATCTTGCGCCGCGCCAGCTCCCGCTGGGTCGGCTTGGGCGTGGTCCGCTCCCGGTGCGCGAGCACCATCGCGCCGAGCGCGGCGGTGATCAGCAGGGCGCTGGTTGCCTCGAAGGGGTACACGTACGTGGTGAAGATCAGCGTGGCGAGGCCGGTGAGGTTGCCGGTGCTGTTCGCGGCCGTCGCGGGATGCGCGGTGCCGATCGCGGCGTGCCCGATGCCGACGATCAGCAGCACGACGAACGCGATGGCGCCCAGCCCCGCCCACAGCCGCTGCCCGCGGATCGTCTCAACGAGTGAGTCGGCGGAGCTGACCCCGATCAGCATCATCACGAAAAGGAAGAGCATCAGGACCGCGCCGGTGTAGACGATGACCTGCACGAACGCCAGGAACGGCGCGCCCTGCATGGCGTACATGACCGCGAGCGAGAGCATCACGATCGCCAGCATGAGCGCGCAGTGCACGGCCTGCCTGACGCAGATCATCGTGACCGCGGCCGAGACAGAAAGGACCGCGAGGATCCAGAACAGCACCTCGCCGTAGTCCGCGTCCAGGTTCGTGCCGTTACCACCCGCGGCCAGAATGTGCGTCACTGCGCCACGTCCTTTTCCTGTTGGCCCGACCTGACCTCGTCCTGGCCGGCGACCACGCGGCTGGTCGCGGTGGCGTAGAGCGCGGGGCCGGTCACGCCGCCGGGCCCGGCCATCCCGGGCGCCCGGCCCGTGGCGACCACCCCGGCGCCGCCAAGGCGGTAATAGTCCTTCTCGTCATTGCCGAGCCGCATCGCGTGCGGCGGGGCCTCCATGCCGGGCAGCAGCGGCACGAGCAGCTGCTCCTTGGTCCAGATGAGGCTTTCCCTGTTGTCGTCGGCGATCTCGTATTCGTTGGTCATCGTCAGCGCCCTGGTGGGGCACGCCTCGATGCACAGCCCGCACAGGATGCAGCGCAGGTAGTTGATCTGGTAGACGTGCCCGTACCGCTCGCCTGGCGAATAGCGCTCCTGCGGCGTGTTGTCCCTGCCCTCGACGTAGATCGCGTCGGCTGGGCAGGCCCAGGCGCACAGCTCGCAGCCGATGCACTTCTCCAGTCCGTCCGGCCACCGGTTCAGCTGGTGACGGCCGTGGAACCGCGGCGCGGTGGGCAGCTTCTGCTCGGGGTACTGGACGGTGTCGACCTTGCGGAACATCTGCCGGAAGGTGACGCCGAAGCCCTTGACCTGGCCCAGGAACTCAGGCACTGGACACCTCCTTTGCCTCGTCGTCGGCCACCCCGGCGAGCACCGGCCTGCTCGTGGCGATGCCGATCCCGTGGTAGTGCGGAAGGTCCAGCGGCGGGGTGGGGAACGCCGGCTCCGGCTCGGCTTCCCCGCTCGCCAGCCGGGCTTCCGTCGCCTCGGCGGCCAGCCGCTCGGCTCGCTGCGGCGCCGACTCCCAGCGCCACAGCAGCGTCAGCAGCACCACGATGATGCCGCCGGCGATGATGTACAGCGCCGGGCTGGCGCCCTGATTGCGGTACACCCGCGCGGTCGCGACGATCAGCGTCCACGCGAGCGCGGCCGGGATCAGCACCTTCCAGCCCAGCCGCATGAGCTGGTCGTAGCGGATCCGCGGCAGCGAGCCGCGCAGCCACACGAAGAAGAACATGAACCCGGCCACCTTGAGCAGGAACCACAGCACCGGCCACCAGCCGTTGTCGAAGCTGGCCCACGCCGACAGCGGCCACGGCGCCCGCCAGCCACCGAGGAACAGGGTCGTGGCCAGGCCGGAGACGGTGATCATGTTGACGTACTCGGCCAGGTAGAACAGCGCGAACTTCAGCGACGAGTACTCGGTCATGTGGCCGGCGACGATCTCGCCCTCGCCCTCGGGCAGGTCAAAGGGCAGCCGGTTGGTCTCGCCGACCATGGTGATGATGTAGATGAGGAACGACGGCAGCAGCAGGATCGCGTACCACGAGGGCCAGTGCCAGATGTAGCCGAAGAAGTGGAACTCGGCGCCGTGGATCTGCGAGGCGACGATCTGCGAGGTCGACAGCGACCCGGCGTACAGGAACACCGGCACGAACGCCAGGCCCATCGCGATCTCGTAGCTGATCACCTGAGCCGAGCTGCGCAGCGCGCCGAGCAGCGGGTACGGCGACCGAGACGCCCAGCCGGCCAGCACGATGCCGTACACGCCCATGGAGCTCATCGCGAGGAGCAGCAGCACTGCCACCGGCAGGTCGGTCAGTTGCAGCGGCGTCCGGTGACCGGCGATCGACACGATCGGGCCCCACGGAATCACCGCGAACCCGATGAACGCGGGGATGGCCGCGATCGCGGGCGCTAGCCAGAACAGCACCTTGTCGACGGTGCGCGGCACGATGTCTTCCTTGAGCGGCAGCTTGATGCCGTCCATCAGGGACTGCAGCAGGCCGAACTTGCCCGCCCGGTTCGGTCCCGGCCGCTGCTGCATCCGCGCGATGACCTTCCGCTCGGCCCAGATCATGAACAGGGTCCCGAGCATCAGGAACAGGAAAATGACGAGCACCTTGAGGATGACCAGCCACCACGGGTCGTGCCCGAAGCTGGACAGGGTCGGGATGTTCGACGGCGTCGCAGCCGCGATCCCCCTCATCCCGCGCTCCGCACCGACACGAGGCTGCCGTGCCCAGCGGCCAGCTCGCGGCGGATGGCGCCGCCCGCCGAGTTGGTCGGCAGCCAGACAACCCGGTCAGGCATAGCTGTGATCTCCACGGGGACAGTTATCGAGCCGCGGCCGGTCGCCACGGTCACTTTCGCACCGTCGGCGGTGCCGACCTCGGCGGCGGTGGCGGCGGACAACCGGGCGACGGCGGCACGCGCCGTGCCAGCCAGATTCGGCTCGCCGTCCTGCATCCGGCCAGCGTCGAGGAGATTATGCCAGGTGGCGAGCAGCGCCCTGCCCGGGCCCGGACGCTCGGGCTGGAGCTGGCCGATCCGCCCCAGCGGGGCGTCGTCGCGAGCCGGGGTCACCTCGGCAGCCGAGCGGGTCAGCGCGGTGAGCTCGCGCCGGGCTGACTCGAGGTCGGGCAGCCCGAGGTGCACGTCCATCTCGTCGGCCAGCGCGGCCAGCACGTGCAGGTCGGTCCGCACGGTGGGCACCGGCAGCGCGGCCTCGAACGAGCCGATCCGGCCCTCCCAGTTGACGAACGTGCCGGACTTCTCCGCCGCAGCCGCGACCGGGAAGACGACGTCGGCCCGGTCGGTCACCGCGCTGACGCGCAGCTCGAGGCTGACGACGAAGTCGGCCGACTCGATCGCCCGCAGCGCCGCCGCCGGGTCGGGCAGGTCATCCGGATCGACCGCGCCGATCAGCAGCGCATCGATGTCACCGGCCGCGGTCGCAGCGAGGATCTCGCTCGTCGCGCGGCCCGCGGTGGCCGGCAGCGAGGCGGTACCCCAGGCGGTCGCGATCTCGCTGGCCGCCGACGCCGCGCCGATGCGGCGGC
>NZ_JASIAL010000491.1:0-15160 GCF_030042015.1 Trebonia sp.
CCGGCCCGCACCGGCGCGGCAGGCACCCGGCTGCGGCTCCGCGCCCTGCACGTGATGGGCCACGGTTCGGCGCGCATCGCCCGCGCCGTCGGCGTCAACGACACCACGATCCGCGACCTGGTCCGCGGCGACACGATCACCATCACCCCCGGGCTGCGCGACGCGATCATCACCGTCTACGACGCCTGGTGGGACAAGCGCGCCCCCGAACGCACCCGCGCCGAGCGCGGCGCGGCCACCGCCGCCCGCCGCCGCGCCATCGCCGGCAACTGGTGCGCCGGCGCGGGCCTCGACGACGACGAACTCGACACCCCCGGCTACCGGCCCGCCAGCGGCTGGAAACCCGCCACCGGAACGGGCGTCGCCCCTGACATCCGCCCGCCGGCGCGACCCCGGAGGAACAGGCACAGATGAGCACCCGCAACCAGCGCCGGGACCCAGACCTCCGCAGCACTGCAGCCGCCCCCGGGACTGCGGAACCGGCCGGAACCGCCGAGCCGGAAGCAGGCCAGGAAGCCACGCGGCTGGCCTACTCCGTCGATGAGGCCGCCCGCCTGACCGGCCTGTCCCGCGACCTGCTGTATGACCAGATGCGACGGGGGAACCTGGCCTACATCAAGGTCGGCAGACGGCGCCTGATCACCCGCCGCCATCTCGAGCAATTCCTCGACATCGGCCCCGAGCCCGTCATCTACCAGGCCGGACGGGCGGGGAGCTGACGTCCCGTGCAGGCACACACGATCCGGCACGCCTCTTCCCGCAGGAGAGCAGAACGGGGCCCCGGTGCGCCGTGACGCACGGACGGGTCCGTTCGCCGACCTGTCCGTGTACGAGCGGCTGATCGATGACGGCGTCGCGGTGGCCGACAGCCGGGGCAGCGCCATCGACCATGTCACGGCCCGCAGGCTGGCCATCTGGCTGGCGTCCCGGCCGCAGCAAGCCGATTTCGCCCGGGGCCTGGCCCGGTTCGCCCAGACCGGGACAATCACCCATGCGCTGAAAACGCAGCTGCGCATCCGGGCCCGCTCGGCGGCCTACCCGCACCAGCCCCAGGCCGCCAGGCTGATGCAGTACTGCATCGCCAGGGGCGCCGACCTCGGCCCGGTCGGCCCGGACTTCGGCAGCGCCTGCGACCAGCTCGACCGCGCCGACGTGATGCTCGCCGGGCTGCGCGACCGCGTCAGGGGCGGTCGCGGCCTGCCGGAACCTGCCTGGCCCGACCGGGAAGGACCCCGGGTCCTTGCGCTGGCCCGCCAGGACTCCGAAAGCCGCACAATCAGCCTCATCCTGGACGCCACCACCGCCAACATCACCATGTTCGCCGTCGCCGCTTACGCCGGTGACCGGGAAGCCCACGTCCGCGAAGTCGAGCAGTTCGGGCAGCACTTGCCCGAAGACTCCTACGGCAGGCGCAACCGCCAGGCCATCGCCGCCCGCGAGACCCGGGTAGCCGCCCGGCTGCGGGCCGTGGAACAGGCCTACCGGATGGCGATCGGCCACGAAGCCACGGTCGCGCCTGAGCCCGCCACGACGCCCCAGGCTGCCGGCCAGGTGGCCGACCGCGAGATGGAGCTGGAGTAAGACCCATAATCCGTCGCCGGCAGGCTAGGCCGCCTGCAACCTCCCGGCCGCCGCGGCAGCAGCCTCAGCGCGCACGGCGGCAACAAGGGCGCTGGCCCGGTCCCGGCCGATCCGCATCTGCTCGCGCAGCCTATCCCGCGAGATGGGCCTGCCGGTCGCCGCACGATGCCCGGCATCCAGTTCCCGTGCCCGCGCGAGCAGGTCGCCGGGCAGCTCCGTCTCGGGCCGGGCTGCCGGGTGCGGCGACGCGGCGGGGAGGCAAACGGAGTAGATCTGGCGCAGCATCCATGGCCCCATCTCGCTCCAGGCGATCAGCAGCACTGGCCCGACTGCGTCGACCAGGGCGGTTCCGAGCATCCGGTGCCCGAGCGCGCCGGAAGTGTTGAGCGCGAGCGTGAGGACGCCGCAGAACCGCAGCATCCGCCGGACCCTGGCGAGCTGGCGGTCGGTGTAGCCGTGCAGGGACAGGAAACGCATCCCGGTCAGCAGCCCCACAACGCTCAGGTCCACGGCCGGGCCGACCAGCCAGGAGATCCACGCGGTGATACCCAGGTCCAGGCACAGCCTGGTCACGTTGCCCAGGCTGAACGCGAACGCCATGATGACGATCGCCGCGGTGATCACGGTGACGGCGCGGCGGGTCAGCGCCTCACCGGGAACCGCCGGGCTGGCCTGTCCGGAAGCTGCAGGGGTAAAGGTGCCCACAGTTGATCCCTTGCTGTGATGTGGTCCGGGGGAAGACCGGACAAAGCACGCATGTCCGGCGCAATCTAGGCCGCCAGTTCCCGCGGACGGCGCACGGTGGCGGCCGGCCTGTGCCGCCGCCGGGCTGCCCTGGCGGCGCAGGCCGGTGCCGTCTCAGATTTCCGACAGTCCGCGGAGCAGGCCCGCGGACTCCGCCGGGCTCAACGCGAAGGCTCTCACCTGGTCAAACACGCGGGCGTACGCCGCCAGGTCCGCCTGGCTGTCCAGGCAGACGCCCCCGCCGGCGCCGCCCAGGTGGACGACTCCCAGCCCGGGCGCCTGCTGGAACTGCAAGATGGCCAGCGAGCCGACGCCGGCGGCCGCGTGCGCCCCGCAGCTGAACGGCAGGACCTGCACGGTGATCATGCCGCTGTCGCCGCTGACCCCGGCCAGCAGCCCGAGCTGCCCGTCCAGCACCCCTGGCCCGCCGACCTCCTGGTGCAGCGCCGCCTCCCCGATGACCACGTGAATGTCGGGCCTGCGCTCGCCCAGGATCGCTTTCTGCCGGGCCAGCACGGCCTCAACGGCCCGGTCCCGCGCGTCATCGTCCGCCAGGCCCGGGTCGGCGTCGGCCAGCGCCCGCGCGTACGCCGGGGTCTGCAGCAGCCCGGGGACCCGCTGCGCCTCATACGCCAGCACCCGGGAGGCGGCCGCCTCCAGGAGCAGGTAGTCCTGCCAGGCGCCCGGCAGCACATCGGCATGCGGCCGGTACCAGCCGCGAGCCTGCCGCGGCTCGGCCACCGCGGCCAGCACCGCCTGCTGCTCGCCGTCAATGCCGTACTCGGCGAGCAGTTCCCGCAGTTCCCTGCCGCGGATGCCGCGCTGCCCGGTCTCGATCCTGCTGATCCTGGACCGGTCGCATTCCAGGATCCGGGCCGCGTCATCGAGCGTGTAGCCCAGGTTCTCGCGGTACCGGCGCAGCGTCCCGCCGACGAGCCGCCGGCGGATGGGGGGTGCCGTGATCACGGTGAATCACACCCTTCGGTCTGGTGGGGGTTCAGGATGCGCCGGACGGGTTGCCGCCCGTTCCGACGATTTATAATCTACTAACATTTTTGCCGGGCATCAACCTGTCGCCACCTGCCATCAGGTGCGGTGTGGGGCGTCAGGTCCCGACAAGCGCCCGCGCCGCCTGGATGATGCGCTCGGCGGTGCGCCTGCTGGTGCCCCAGTCGGCTGCCAGCCCCGCCGCCGACGGCCGGACACCGGAACGAAGCTCAGAAACGACACGGTCCAGCCGCTCATCACCCGCGTACGGGTGCGGCTTGGCCGGAGCACCGGGGGTGCCCGGCTTATGGCCGCCGCCCATGCCCTGGCGGCGGTCGGCGGCGGCCCACACCGTCGAGCGCTTCCACAGCGGGGCGCGGCGGCCCCTGCTCGCCCTGCCGTAGGCGTCAGGCAAGGGGAAGTAACCCAGACGGCGGTTGGCGTGGATCACGTACCGGCTCGCATACCCCAGCATCCGCGCCGCCTCCGCCGCGTCAACCAGGTCGTCCGGCTGGCCGGCCCGGTCGACCCGGGTCAGCGACTCGACCTTGCCCCGCCGGTGCGCCTGATACCAGGCCGTCCACTCGTCCTCATACCAGTAGTCGGTCCGGCCGATTCGCCCGGCCTTCTCCGGATGCCCGGTCCTGGTCCGGTCGCGGTACCAGCTGGTGACGGTACCCGCCGGGACCCCGCGCGCCGCCATGTCAGCGCGGCTGATCACCGGGCGCCCGTTGATGGCCGGAATGAGAATTACCCCCTCGCTACACCGCACCCGACAGCGCGGCCGGAAGCGACCTCCGGCCCGGCCTCGGCCGAGGCCGACCCCGGCATCGTAGCCCGCCAGCAGCCGCACCACTAGGAGACGGCGAACGCGGCCATCTACAATCCCGTGCAAGTTCCGCAGCGCTAAATGCCTGTCTGGTGGGCGTTCAGGAGCGCCGCGGAGCCAGGCGGCCGCGCGGGACCTTTGCCGAGGCGCTGCTCACAGTGCCGCCCTCCAGGGCGGGCCCGTCGGCCGCCACCCCAGGACTCCGCCCGCAGGCCGACCCCAGGTCACCCCAGGTCGAAGACGACCCCGCCCGCAGCCGGTGGGGGCCGCCCGCAAGCGAATGATCCCAGCCATCTAGCTGTCCTCATCCATCCCGAACGAACAGTTCTGGCTCCCTCACGCACCCAGCTCCCGCCAGTGGCCCATCACCGCCGTAGCGGTGCCCAGCGGCCTCTAGGAAGGGACACGCCCGGTGGCGGATGGCCGGCCCGGGCCGCTTCCGGCGTCGTGGTCGTGCCATATCGCGGCGAACCGGCCCGCGGCGCTGTCGAGCTGGGCCGCGATCATGTCCTTGACGCCGGCCGCCAGCGGGGTGTCCGGGCGCAGGATGAGCTCGCGCAGTACCGGCACCAGCGGGCTGTACTTCCCGGCCAGCCTCGACAGCCTCGGCCCGGTGGTATGGATAAGCCCCACCGCGTTGTCGGTGAAATCCGACGCCTTGATCACCCGCGCCCACGGGCTGGCCTCCAGGCTGGCGGCCACGTGCTCGCGGTACTGCTCGTGCTCGTCGCGGCCGGGCTCCCAGACCGGGTTGGTGACCGCCGCGACCAGCCCGGCGGTCCGTTCCCCGAACTGCCCGGCCAGCACCGCGAAGGCGGCCTCCCGGACACCGCCAGGTACCAGCTCGCCGGCATGATCCTCAACGGCATCGTGCAACAGCGCGGCACATGTCACATCCGCGTCAGCGACCCGGTAATGGCTCAGGATCCGGACTGTGACCCGGAGCAGATGGTTAGCGTACGGCTCGCGCTGCCGCCGGTCCCGCGCGTGCAGCCGCGACGCCAGCGCAAGCGCTTCCCCGACACGCTCCCGATCCGCGGCAGGGAGCTGCGCGACCTCCATGAGCAGCCGTTCGCGCAAGCCGGCCTCGCCATGAACGGAGGTGATCGCGTGCAGCGGCATCGCAGCCAGCAGCCGTCTTTCAGCCGGGTCAAGTCCCACGGTTGCCGCGGCGGGCACCTGCTCCGCACTCTCATCCGGCACCACGATCGCCTCCGCCTCAGCTTGGCGCGCCCCGGAAGGGTTCCTCTCCCGATCCAACCGCGATGTGCTGGCCCGCGGGCCCGCAATGTCCTTACTTTTCCCTAAAATCAGCGGGTCGCCGAAAGGCGCCATCACGCGTCCAGCCCGGGCTCTCGCTGGAAGGTTCTTCCATCAAGCTCTCGCCCTGCGGGATCTCCGGAGAGCTCCTTGGTCCGGCTCGCGAGGGGCGCGCCAGGCTGAGCTCGATGAGGCTCTCGCCGCCTTCGCCCACGCCACGTTCGGCGCCCGTCAGATCGGCGCGAGCGAGATCGCCATCCCCTCCTTCACCCGGTACGTCGGGGGCCGTGGGCGACGTGTCCTGTCCGCGGTCCCTGCTGAGGCGCGCCGCGTGTTCATGCGCACCGGGCTCGGTGTCGGTGACAACCTCGCCGCGCTGGCCGCGGTTGATGAGATCCTCGCCGACGTCACCCTCCGCGATCCGGCGGACGAGGCGCTGCTGATCGACCGCATCATCCATGACGCCCTGCAGTTGCCGACAATGGTCCGCTTCTGCGAACGGGACCAGGCAACATCGGCGGCTGTCGAGAATCTGGCCAAAGACTGGAGCCGCAGCTACGAGGTCGACACGTTGCGGCAATCGCACACGGCGGTCGCTCCCGGCGATCCCATGCGGTTCCTGACCGTCCTGGACTCGCTAGTATGTCGCGACCTGGCCTGGGCCGTGTCATCGCTGCTGATCATGCTCGATTTCCGTGATCCAGACTTCGGTGCAAGCCGCCCAATGCCGATGACCTTGACGTCGATGTTGAAGTTCGGCGTGCCGACTCCCGGATCGTGCTTCGCCAGCTCGATGGGCGTCACTGCCCGAGCCGACGCGATCGTGGTTGGCGCGCTGTTTGCGACCTCCGGTGGCTTCACCTACCAGCGGTTTCGTACCTGGCTCGACATCGTGTCCCGGTCAGAGCTCATCGACGCCAGCAGCATCGCGGCCGCCGACCGGCTGCTTGGGCGGGTCGGCCGACGACGGTCGTCGGCAGGCGTCCTTGACGCCCTCGGCCGCGGAGATACCGAAACGGTTCTGCGTCTGGTCGTTCCCGCCGCTGACCAGGTCGCGGCGCTGAGGACAGAGCCCGGTGCACCGATCGCATTCGGGCGAACTCCGTCTGCCGAGAATCCGGACCGCATCGTAATCGACGACGCTCACAGTCGGACCATCGGCCAGCTCGCCCCGACGGACGGACACACCGTGGCCCCGCTGCTCGACTCTGGCGTCTTGGATGGCACGGGCCACTGTCCGCCAACTGGGCATGCTTCGGAGCGGTCGCCTACTACTGCGAATCTCGTTCGAGTTGACACCGATGACAGCCAATGCCCGCAGATAGAACCTGTTTGGCGCGCATAGTCGGCACGCCTCAGCCCGGTCGGCCGCAAGACTGGCAGCATCTCACCATGCGCAAACGTCGAGAGCCCACGGGGTGATCAATCGAAACCACCTCGACGCTACAACGTCGCCGCTCCTGTGGAGCAGTAGACGCCCCGGCTGACGCGCTGGATTTCCCCGCTTGCGGCTAGGTGCGCCAGCCCGCTGCGTACCGCGTTGAGCGGGTTGCCGCGTGACTCGGGCTCCCAGCCGTGCGACATCAGGTAGACCAGTGCCGTGTGTGCGTCGACTTGGCCGTCGCTGGCGACGCATGCCCGCAGCAGGTCGAACGTGCGACCTCGGCTTCCCGTGAATGCCCGCAGCGCCGCGTTCACGCGCTGCAACTCGGCCTGTGTCTCTTGCAGCCGGGCGGCTAGTTGCGCCCGGTAAGTCCACAAGTCATGCTCGGCGACCATCGCTGCCATGCCTCCGACGCTACGGCCTGCAGCGCGGGGGGTCACGCAACCTGACGGCGGGTCGGTTCCCTAATTTTCGGAAAATACCGCCGCGCCGCGCGCCGACTAGCAGTCTGGCATGCAGAGTGCCAGACTTAGGCGGAGCTGAGGCCTCATAGGGAGGTGAGAAGTCCGGGACCGGGGAGCTACACGGCCTGTCAACCATCGCTCCCCGGTCCCGCCGCAAGTTCGGCTGGTCCCTGCCTGCCCATATCAGAGCGCTGCCCGGCCCACGCAGGGGCCACGAACATGAGACGGCACCGGTGTCTTGCGTTGCCCCGTAACCATAACTCACGAGCAGCGGCCTTGAACAGCCGCCCCGCCGTGCGGGGACAGCCGTGGCAGCACGCCGTCCGTCCTCTTCACCCCAGGCCCAGCAGGGGCCTGGACCGTCAATGAGAAAGGGCGGTATTCACCGTGAGTGAGTACCTCATCACGTGCGTGCGCAAGGGCGCGCCTACCGGAGCCGGCCACCGGCACATCATCGGCGTCGGTATCGGCGCTCAGCGGGTCACCGTGCAGGACGTCTACCTGCTGATGGACGCTGGGCACAAGTTCCGCACGGTCAGCCCGACCACGGGACTGGAAGTGCCAGTGGCCAAGTACCGGTGCTGCGGGATTGACACCCTGCGGTCCTACGCCGACAAGCGGTGGGACGACAACCTGGATGCGCTACCCCCGTGTCCCTGACCCGGCCGGATCGGTCTCGATCCAGTCGATAGCGTGATCGGGCGGGAAGGGGCTGGCGCGAAGCGGCTCCTTCCCGGCCCGCGGGTGGCAGGTGTAGCCGAGGGCGATCGCGATGGCGTCCGCGATCCACGGGATGAACGCGTCAGCGTCGGCCGCGGAGATGTCCAGCCCGTACCGGCCGTCCAGCAGCAGGCTGACCTTGCCACCGTTGACTGGCATCGCTTCCAGGAACGGGACGCGCCGGCCGTCCACGATCACCCGGTGACTCTGGAACGGGCCGGTGATCTGGTATTCGCTCATGCCGCCAGCTTTCCCGTTGGTGCCCCCGCCGATGCTTCGGGTCAGTACGCAATCCTCGGCGGCCCCGGACCGATCTCGCCGACTGGATCCATGTAGTCACTCGCAAAAATGGGCGGTGTCATCTGCGCCACCGGCGTGAACCGGGGCAGGGAAGCAGACCACGGCGTAGTCGCCGGTGCCTCTGGGCATAGGGAAGATCATCAGCGGGAACGGCTTTTCGACGACGTATCGGCGAAGCCAGACATATGTAACCCAATGACGGCCGGATCACCGGATGCGGAGAGCCAAACGGGGAGCCAACGCAGACATGCGGTCACCGACGGAGGGCGACTGTGAGCGACAGTCAATGCAGCTAGATGCCATGTCGAGCCATGGTCGGCGACGTTCAGCGATCGTTGGATTGCGCCTTGTAAGCAAAGGGGGCGGTTCGACATACGCTGACAGCTTCTCCCGGCTCGCTGTGCGTCGGAAAACTAACTCCGGCCGTCACGCGTAGTGCGGCACCACAGCATCACCAGATTCAGGCGCGGCGCGCGGATCGCCGAATCGGCACTCATGATCAATGCGGTGCATAGAGGCAGGCCGGCGCACAGATTATCTGTTATGTGACGCAATGGCCGTATGGAATTAGCGCCCAGCCTGCGAGCTAATTAGAGCGCCGGTCAAGTAGTCACGCTGCGAGTTGATCGTCTGTAGCAGTGATTTGTCGGGCCATGACGTGGAGGTTGTGGATAACGGCAGCGCGGCGCAGGTCGAACAGGTTCTTGCGGGTGCCGGTGTAGCGGGCGCGGCGGCCTTGCCGGTGGCCGACGTGGGCGAGGGCGTGCTCGACGGCGACGCGTTCGCGTAGTTTGACGCGCCCGGCAGGTGGTTGCGACGAGCGGCCCGTTCACGCGGACGTGAACGGCGAGCGGTTGACTCAGGAGCCGTTCCTGTCGGCCACGCCCGAAAAGACTGCGCGAGGCGACGGTGTGAACTGCCCATAACGCGGGTCTCGGGGCTGGCGGGCAGCGAGGCTTCGGGGTGGTTGCCGCCGACACGTGGTGTCAGGTACGCGCGTTATGGTCAGGCTCATTATTCCGGTCCCTGCGCATCCGTCACGATTGGGCGGGTTCATGGCGTATGAGGATCAAGGGGGATGCGTCTGGCGAACTACTGAGATCGGGAACATCTCACAAAGTCGAGGATTTGCTGCAGGACCTTCCGTGCGTCCTCGCGTCGCAGTTCTTCCTTGAAGAACACGGCAGGTATGACAACGAAGGCGAACACAAGGAAGGCCATACTGGCGATCCAAATACCGAACGTAACCCCGGCATGCTCGGCGTAGCCTCCGTGGAAAGCCGCAACGGCCGTGAATGCCTCGTAGATTACGAAAGAGCACCACACAGTTCGTACCCCGCAGTTCCGCCTAGCCGTGTCTGATCAGCATCAGGATCAGACGGCTGGCGGCCCGTGACAATGGATTGGGACGTTCTGGAGCCAGACATGGACACTGCGGAGGTCTTTTACCTGGCCAGCTGAAGGTTCTGAGCTGAGCCGTCTAGACTGTCGGTACGGGGATCTGGACAAGGGCTTCGCCCCCGAGAGCGGGAGAGGCGGATGGGCACGCCACCGGATGTACCTAGCGGTCCGGCGACGGCTAGGACGGTTGCCGAATTCGGCTCGTATCTGCGGCTGGTACGAGCTGGAGCGGGCCTGTCGCTCCGTGGACTTGCCGACGCCACCCGTCATGACCCTGTTCCACTGACTCGATCCCAACTAAGCCGCGTAGAAAACGGAAGAGTCCTTCCAGGGCCGCGGTGGTTGGATGCCTTCCTAACTCAGTGCGGCATACGGGTCGGCTCTAGAGACTATCGATCATGGGAAGCAGTGCGAAAGCGACTTGCCCGTGCTCAGGGCGGGGAATCACTCGATTTTGGCGATCTGCCGAACCGGCCTTCCGCTCCTGTGGTTGCTAGTCAATCCTTGGAGCGCGACAATGTATCGCGTCGGATCGCCACGAGCGAGATTGTGGCGTATCTCAACGCGCTTATCGACTGGGTTAGCAGCGACCCGTGGCCGCAGCACAGTCGCTTTGGCGGGCCGATGCTCACCCCAGCGGTTATCGAACGCAAGCTGCGGGTCACCGTCCCGGGCCAGGCGGACGGACAGGATTTCGACGCCGATCAGATGGCGCAGCAGTGTCGGCGGCTGGTCGTGCTGGGCGGGCCGGGCACTGGCAAGACCTGGCTGGCTAAGCGTATCGCCCGGCGCTCCGCGCAGAAGGCCCTTGAAGCTCTGGCGGCGGGCAGCAGCCTGGCCGACGTGGAGTTGCCGCTTTACACCACCTGCTCGCGCCTGTTCAACGCCAGTGGCATCATCCGCGAAGCGGCTGTGTCAAGCGCGCTCGAACAACTTGGTGACCTAGGCGTCTTTCAGGTCAGCGCAGTTGTCCACAGGTTTTTCACCGCGAGAGACGGGCCGGTTGTGCTGGTGATCGACTCCCTCGACGAAGCTCACGGTTGTAGCGAGCGGCTCCGCCAGGCCGGTACGCTCCCGTGGCGGATCGTTCTGACCAGCCGCCCAAGCTCGTGGGACCACCAGCTTGACATCGACAAGGAAAACGACTCCCACCGGGTCGGTCAGCTGCAGCCATTGCAATACCCCGACGATGTCGAACCCTTCATCCACCGCTGGTTCAGTCACCGGCCAGAGCAGGGAAACGATCTTGCCGCTCAGATCGCCCGGCGCCCCGGCCTCCAGAAGGCCGCCACCATACCGCTGATCCTGGCCTTCTACTGCATCGTCGGCGGCCGTGAACCGCTGCCGGTCTTCAGGCACGACCTTTATGCCAAGGTGCTCAGGCGCATGCTGACCGGCCGCTGGCGCAGTGATTACGACCGCCACCCCGATGTAGACACCTGCCTCAGTGCCCTCCGGGCATTGGCCTGGTCGGGGGCCACTAGCCACCCCGTCTCCGGCACGGGGACATGGGCGGACGACATTCCGGCCGAGTCCTGCCGACTGGGGAAGGCTGACCAAGACGCGTTCGATCACGTCGCTGCGCCGCTCGGTCCCTACGACTTCGAGACCGGCAAGACCATGCGCCGCTTCATCCACCGGTCGCTCCGTGAGTATCTCGTGGCCGAGCACGTCGCCAGCCTTCCCCCGGACAAAGCAACCGAAGCGCTCCTGCCTCACCTCTGGTACGACCCCGACTGGGAGTATTCGGCACCGTCAGCGCTCGCCATGCACCCTGACCGCGATCAGCTGCTGCAGGACTTGATCCGGCATGTCACCAAGTCGGACCAGGTCCCCGAGGACCTTTCCGCCATCGATGCCGGATGGCAGTTCCGCAGGTTCCTCGCGAGGGCAGCCTCCGAATCCGACAGGGCCGACTGGTCGCCCGACGCTGCCGGATTGATTGACCGGGCCAGGGTGGCGCTCGCGCGGTCAGCCTGCACCGGCGACCTCTGCGGGGCAGCGTCCTGGGAGACCTCGAACCTCCAGGCCCGCGAGGTGCTACTCAGGCAACTGGCTGACCCGGCCCACATCCCTTCCAAACGGCTGACAGACAGAGCGGACCAACTCGCCCCGGGTGCGGAGGATTTCGAGCGAGGCCGCCAGGCGCTGGCCCTGGTGGACGAGGTAGTCCAACTCGCTCACACATCAGAGGACAGGCGCCGGACCCGCGGAGCGCTGCTCGGTTTGCTCGCCGGCCAGGCCAACGCCGGGGACCTGGCCGCAGGGCTGGCAGGCGGCTTGATGCAGCTCGACCCGACAGAGGACGACAAACACCGGGCCCGCGGGTCACTCCTCACGCTGCTGGCCCGCGAATACTGGAGCCAAGAAACCGGACCCATCGTGGGCAGGGTCGTCCAGCTGGCCCAGACGCCGGAGGACAAGCGCCAGGCCCGCGAGGCGCTGCTCAGCCTTCTCGACGGCCGGAACGGTGACTGGCGGGCCGAGGAACTGGTGGGCGGCTTGATGCAGCTCGACCCGACAGAGCAGGACAAGCGTCTGGCCCGCACAGTGCTTCCCAGGCTGCTGGCCAACCCCATAGTCAGCGCTTGGGCCGCCACCCGGCTGATGTGCAAGTTCGACCAGATCGTCCAGGACGAGCCGGACAAGCGCCAGGTCCGCGATGCGCTCCTCGAGCAACTGGGCAACGAGACGCGAGCTGATGTGGCCGTAAAGCTGGCGAGCGTATTGGCCGAGCTCGACCCCACGATGCAAGACCAACACCAGGTCCGTGATGCGCTTCTCAGGCTCCTGCCAGACCAGGCCGACAGCCGAGATACCGTAAGACTGGTAAGCGAGTTGGCTCAGTTCGGTCCCACGGCGCACGACAAACGGCAGGTCCGTGAGACCCTGCTCAGGCTGCTGGCCACGGACACCCGCAGTTTTGAGGTCACAGAACTGGTAGGCGCGCTGGCCGGGTTCGACCCTACGGCGCACAACAAGCTGCAGGTCCGTGAGAAGCTGCTCGGGCTGCTGCCCGGCCAGACCTCCCCTCCCGACCCCCGCGACACCTCCCCCCGAAACACCGCTCTGCTGGTGGACCGGCTGGCGCCGGTCACCCCGGCGGAGCAGGACAAGCGCCAGGTCCGCGAAGCCCTACTCAGGCTGCTGGCCGGGCTGATGGCCGACCAGACCCAGACCGACGGGTGGGGCGGCGACCAGGTGGCCGAACGGCTTGTAGGCGGACTAGTCCAGCTTGCCTCGACACCTCAGGAGAAGCGCCAGGCCCGCGAGGCGCTAATTGTCCTGCTGGTCAGTAAGACAAAAGGCTGGGTGACCGAAGAACTGGCCAGTGAGGTAATCAAGCTCGACCCGACGGAGCAGGACAAGCGCCAGGTCCGCGAGGCGCTGCTTAGGCTCCTCACCGGCCGGAACGACGGCTGGGGAGCCGAACGACTGGCGGGCGCGGTAGCCAAGCTCGACCCGACAGAGCAGGACAAGCATCAGGTCCGTAAAGCACTGCTCATGCTCCTCACCAGGCTCAAGCTCGCAGACAGCCAGGGCAGCAGCCAGGATGCGGCGCGGCTGACGGGCCGACTAGCCAGGCTCGATCCCGCAGAACGGGAGAAGCGCGAAGCCCGCGATGCGCTCCTCCGGCTCCTGGCCTGCCAGAACAACTTCGACGCCAGTAAGCTGGTGGACTGGATAGTCCAGCTCGCCTCGACAGAACAGACCAAACGCGAAAACCGCGAGGCGTTGCTGAACCTGCTGACCGGCGAGATAGGCGGCTGGGTCATCGCACCGATACTGGACGGAGTCCTCCTGCTCGGCCCGACAACTGAGGACAAACACAAGGCCCGGGAGGCGCTGCTCACGCTGCTGGCCGGCAAGACAAGAGCCTATGCGGCGGAACACCTGGTAGGAGCGCTGCTTCAACTCGACCCGACAGCGGAGGACAAACGCCGAGCCCGCGAAGTCCTGCGCCGACTATCGGCCGGTCAAACCCGCAGCATCATCGCCGGGCGGCTGGTGAACGCGATGGTCAGGCTCGACCCCACAGTCCGCGATCTCAACACCTTGCATGCCGCAGGATGCCCAGTGACCATGGAACTGCTCTCCGCCGCGCACCGGAACTCAGCACTTGACGAATGGCTCGGGGTTCTTCCCTCGCTGAAGTCGTTCTCCGGCTGAACTCGCAGACTATCTCAAGGGCGCCAGAACGGCTCGCTACTGAGGCAATCGGTTACGTTGCGTGCTAATTCCGTCGCCGCCGATCGCCTGGGCTAGGCAACAGCAGGTAGCTGTCAGTAACTACTCCACAGGCCGTCACGGTAGCCGTACTCGCGAGTCGGTCCGGACCCGCACCCAATTGCTCATGCTCATCCGGAACGCCAGCGACGCATCATTGCTCACTGGTCAAAACGCCGCAGGTCGGCGAACCGCGATTGCTCATGATCGTCAGGATCCTACAACGGCCGGCTGTAGGATCCGGCCCTTAATGCGCACTGTCCGCCGAAGATGCGCACTGTCCGCGCAAAATCCGGGATTCCTGCGCAACCACCTTGGACTGTAGTTACCCATAGTAGTGGGGGCTCTGGGCAACCGGTAGGTCTGGTCGTCAAGTCGCGATGCCCAATCGTCACATCAGGTAACCGGGCGGCAGTGTGGCCAAGTTGCGGGGTTGACGCCTATCGATGCTCCTATGGTTGTCAAGGCCTTCTTTGGCAGGGAATTGGGCTGGATTTGATCGCTGCTGTGAGGCGGACAAGACAGGGATGGGTCGCTCCGGGTGGAGGGCAGGCTCTTATCAGGTCACGAAAGTCAGCAGCTGCAGGAATGGGCCCGGGGCGGTCGGCTGATCGTTCGAAGGCCAGCACGTCTGCGGCAGCCGATTAGCGGGCCAGGCCGCCCCGGGAGCTTTTCGTCAGCCGCGGAGATAGGGGTAGACCTCGCGGGCGACGTACCGCTTCAGGCAGCGGATGATTTCCTTCTTCGACAGCCCTTCCGCGGTGCGCCGCTCGACGTAGGCGCGGGTGGCGGGATGCGCGCTCATCCGGGTGATCACGATCCGCCACAGGGCATGGTTGGCCTCGCGGTTCCCGGCGCGGTTGAGCCGGTGCCGCCTGGTCTTGCCTGAGGAAGCGGGGATCGGGGCGACGGCGCACATGTGGGCCCAGGCGGCCTCGCTGCGCAGCCGCTCCGGATGGTCGCCGGCGGCGATCAGCAGCAAGGCGGCGGTGTCGGGACCGACACCGTAGAGGCTGAGCAGGCCCGGCGCGCGGACGGTCACCAGCGGGACGATCAGGTCGTCCAGCCGCTCGATCTGCGCGTCGAGGAATTCGACGCGGCGGCCGAGCTCGCGCAGCGCGATGCGCAGTGAGTAATCAGCGGCGTCGCCGGGCCGGGGCCGCAGGGCCGCGACCGCCTCCGCCAGGGCGCCGGCCCGCTTCCCGGCGAACCGGACCCGCAGCTCATCCGGGCCGGTCAGGATCAGGGCGCGGGCCTGGTTGA
>NZ_JASIAL010000492.1:0-10123 GCF_030042015.1 Trebonia sp.
CGCGCCGGATTCCGGCGGGTCACCGGGCAACCGTAGCCACGCACTCCACATGATGGGTCATCGGGAACGCGTCGAACGCGCGCAGCCCCGCCAGCGTCCAGCCCCGCTCGAGCAGCAGCCCGAGGTCGCGGGCCAGCGTGGCGGGGTCGCAGGACACGTACCCGAAGCGCTCGGCCCGGCTCTGGCCGGACAGGTAGCCGACGACCGCGCGGGCCAGCCCGGCCCGCGGCGGGTCCGCCACGACGAGCCGGGCCGTCGCAAGCCCCCCGCGGCGCAGCACCTGCGCCACGTCGCCGCGATGCACCCGCGCCCACGGCCAGTCCCGCAGGTTCCGTCGCGCGTCCCGCACCGCCCCGGCGTCGGACTCGATCCCGATCACGGCACCGTCGGGGCCGACCGCTGGCGCGATCGCCCCGGCGAACAGCCCGGCGCCGCAGTACAGGTCAAGCACGGCGTCCCCGGGCTTCGGCTCCAGCGCGGCGAGAACCACGGCGGTGAGCGTGTCCGCCGCCGCGGGGTGCGCCTGCCAGAAGGTCCCCGCGCCGACCCGCCAGTCCCGGCCGACCGCGCGCTGGCGGATATAGGCTCCCCCGCGGACAGGGGTCAGCCCATGCCGTGACCGGCTGAGCACCGCGTCCGCCGGTACGGCCGCCACCCCCGGCTCTTCCGCATACACCGAACGATCCCGGCCGTCTCCCCCGTGCCCCGCACGCTCCCCGCCGTTCCCCGCGCCCTCCCCGCCTTCCGCGTCGCCGCGGCGGCCGCCAGTTCCCTGATGGCCGGCCGGGGTGAGGATCACCGTCCGCTCGGCATGCCCGCCGCGCTCGCCCGCGCTCCCCACGACCGCCTCCACGCTTGCGACGCCCGGCCAGCGCCGGCGCGGGATGCCCAGGCCCCTGATGCCGGGATGCGCGATGAGGCAGTCGCCGATGTCGACCACCTCGTGCGACCGGTGAGCGCGCAGCCCGGCGACGCCGTCGGCGCGGACCGCGAACTGGACGCGGGTACGCCAGCCCAGCCCGCCGCCGGTCCCGTCGGCTGACCGGGCGCTGGCCTCGTCGCCGGGCATCGGCTCGACGGTGACCTCGCGGTCGATGCCGGCGAGGCGCCGCAGGTGCTGCCCGATCACGGCTGCCTTGAGCGCACGCTGCGCGGGCAGCGCGGCATGCTGCCAGTCGCAGCCGCCGCAGCCGCCGGCATGCGCGTACGGGCACGGCGCCGGCACCCGGTCCGGCGACGGCAGGAGGATCTCGACCGCGTCCGCGCGCGCGAACCGGGATGTCACCTCCGTAACCTGCGCAACAACCCGCTCGCCGGGCAACGCGTGCCGGACGAAGACCACGGGAAGGCCGGACGGCCTGGCAACGCACCAGCCACCCTGCGCGACGTCACCGACCTCGACTTCGACGGCCTCGCCTACCTGAAAGCCCACTGGGCAACGCCTCCTCATTCCCTGTTTCCGGGGTCGCATTCTCCCATGTGAGGGCATACCTTTGGCGAGGTGCCCGGTTCGGGGCGCTGGCCAGGGCATGACACACCGCGAAGGGACGGGTCGTGCATATCGTGATCATGGGCTGCGGCCGGGTCGGCTCGACGCTAGCCCACATCCTCGAGGACCGGGGAAACACGGTCGCGGTGATCGACCGCGATCCGGAGGCCTTCCGCAGGCTCCGCCCTGCGTTCAAGGGCGACCGGGTGACGGGTATCGGCTTCGACCGCGACGTGCTGACCAGGGCGGGGATCGAGCGCGCGGACGGCTTCGCCGCCGTGAGCAGCGGCGACAATTCCAACATCATCGCCGCGCGGGTCGCCCGCGAGACGTTCGGCGTCCGCCAGGTGGCGGCGCGGATCTACGACCCGCGGCGGGCCGAAGTCTACGAGCGGCTCGGCATCCCCACGGTCGCGACCGTGCGGTGGACGGCCGACCAGATGCTCCGCAAGCTGATGCCTGAAGGCGCGGAACCGCTGTGGCGCGACGCCACCGGCAAGGTCGTCCTCAGCCAGGTGAGCGTGTCCCCCGCGTGGATCGGGGAACCGGTCAAGTCCGTTGAGGCGTCGGCAGGCACGCGCGTCGCCTACATCGACCGGCTCGGCGAGGCGATCGTGCCGCAGCCGGGAACGGTGCTCCAGCAGGGTGACGTCGTGCACGTCATCGCGAAGGAGAGCGAGCTTGACCGGATCGCGATCGCGTTCGCCACGCGCGAAGGAGGCGGTCACTGATGCGGGTCGCGATTGCCGGGGCCGGGGCGGTGGGCAGGTCCATCGCCCGCGAACTGCTCGAGAACGGCCACGAGGTGCTGCTCATCGACCAGAAGCCGAGCGCGATCAAGGTGGACAGCGTGCCGCGTGCCGAATGGCTGCTGGCCGACGCGTGCGAGATCAGCTCGCTTGACGACGCGGCGCTTGACCGCTGCAACGTGGTCGTCGCCGCCACAGGCGACGACAAGGTGAACCTCGTGGTGGCGCTGCTTGCCAAGACGGAGTACGGCGTCCCGCGGGTCGTGGCGCGGGTCAACCACCCGGGCAACGAGTGGCTGTACAACGAGTCGTGGGGTGTCGACGTCGCCGTCTCGACCCCGAGGCTGCTGTCGGCGCTGGTCGAGGAGGCGGTCAGCGTGGGCGACCTGGTCCGGCTGATGACGTTCGGGCACAGCGAGGCCAGCCTCGTGGAGCTGACGATGCCCGCGGACGCGCCGCTGGCCGGCAAGCAGGTCGGGTCGATCGAGTGGCCCGCCGACGCCGCGCTCGTCGCGATCCTGCGCGAGGGCCGGGTGCTCGTCCCGCAGCCGGAAGACCCGCTGCAGCCCGGCGACGAGCTGTTCTTCGTCACGACCGAGGACGTCGAAGGCGACCTGGAACGCCTCTTCTCCGTGGACTAGCCGACCGGGCGTCAGCGCGTTTCCGTGAATTCCGGGCCGCGCTCGAACGGGTTGGGCGGCGTGGCGAACCGGTTGTCCTGCCCGCCGCGGGCCTGCTCTTCGGCAAGCGCCTGGGCCGCCTCGGGCGGCAGCCGCAGCTCGAGCAGGTCCCGCGGCGGCACCGGGTGCTCACCGCGGACCACGACGACCTGGCGCATCAGCTCCTCGAGCGGGGCCGCCGCCCGCGGGTCGTCCGCCGCGGCGCCGGTGAACAGGCCGCGCAGGAACCACCGCGGGCCGTCCACGCCGGTGAACCTGACGGGCCGCATGCCGGACTGCGGCTGACCCTGCTCGACGGGAACCCGGCCGACCACCTCGATGCCGAACGGCCCGGGGCGCTCGGCGCTCGTGCCGCCCGCGGCGTTGATCTCGCCCGCGATTTCGGCGCGGACGTCCTCCCACAGCGAGCCCCGCTTGGGCGCGGCGAACGCCTGCAGCTGCAGCTCGCTCGTCGCTTGCCGCACGGTCACCCAGGCGCCGTGCTGATCCGCGAACACCAGCTGGATGTCCAGGCCGGGGAGCACAGGGACCCGCAGGCTGCCGAGGTCGACGCGCTGCGTGTCGGGGTGCGGCTCAGCCGCGTCCCACGGGCCGGCCGCCCGCGGCGCGAGGCCGCCCGTGCCGTCCTCGTCGCCCGCGACCTCCTCGCCGAACTCTGCCGTCAGGTCCGCCGGGGCGGCCACGTCGCGGTCACCAGCGCTACGTCGCCGACCGAACACTGCGCATCCCTCCCTCATTCCGCGGCGGCCGCGTCGGCGGGCGCCGGGCCCGCGAGACCGCCGGTCGAGCCGAAACCACCCTCGCCCCTGGCGGACCCGGGCAGGGCCGCCACCTCGCGGAACGTCGCGTACTCTACCCGCTGCACCACGAGCTGGGCGATCCGGTCCCCGCGCCGGAAAGAGACCTGGCGGGCCGGATCGGTGTTCAGCAAGATCACCTTTATCTCGCCACGGTATCCCGCGTCGATCGTGCCCGGCGCGTTGACCAGCGTGACGCCGTGCGTGGCCGCGAGGCCGGACCGCGGGTGCACGAACGCCGCATACCCGGCGGGCAGCGCGATCGCGATCCCGGTCCGTACCGTGGCGCGCTCGCCGGGCGCCAGATCGACGTCTTCGGCGGCGGCCAGGTCCGCGCCCGCGTCCCCCGGCCTGGCGTACCCAGGCAGCGGCACGCCAGGATCCAGGCGCGTGACCAGGACGTCGACTCCGGTCTCGACATGCCGCCCGGCCGCGCCTGCCATGTCCGCGGAAGTCGCGGAAAGGCTCATCGTCTGCGCCTTTCGCTCGTGCTCGTCAGCTTGCCCAGACGCCGTGTGCCGTCCACCCGAAGGCTACGCGAGACTGCGGCACTATGCGCCCTCGTCGCGCAGCGCGTGCACCGCGCGCGTCACCGCCGCGGTGATCGGCACCGCCACCACGGCGCCGGCGATGCCGGCCACCACGCCACCGACCGCGAGCACCAGGATGACGGCGAGCGGATGCAGGCGCACCATCTTTCCAACGACCTGCGGCTGCAGAAGGTGCCCTTCCAGCTGGCTCATCACGATCAGGATGCCGAGCAGGATGAGCGCGAAGACCCAGCCCTTGGTGGCGAGCACCACCAGGATCGCCAGCCCGCCCGCCGCGAGCACGCCGACCAGCGGGACGAAAGCCGCGAGGAACATGAACAGCGCCAGCGGCGCGACCAGCGGCGCGTTCATGATCGACAGCGTGATCCCGAGCACGGTGGCGTGGATCGCGGCCACCGCGACGGTGCCGCGGACGTAGTACACGACGGCCTGCCAGGCCGCGCGCCCGGCCCGGTCGGCCCGCGCCTTGCGCTCCGGCGCCAGCCTGCTCGTCAGCCACGCCCAGATCCGGTCGCCGTCCTTGATCAGGAAGAACGAGACGAAGAACGTGAGCACGACGCCGGCCAAGACCTCGACCACGATGCGCGCGCCGGTCACCGCGGTCCCCTCCACCAGCGACTTGTGCTGGCTGAGGTACTTCACCACGCTGTCGGACAGCTTCTGCAGGTTGCCGGTGTGCAGGTGGAACGGCGGCCCGGCCAGCCAGGCCTGGACCTGGGTGATCGTGTGCTTCACCTGGCTGACCAGGTTCGGGTACTCGGCCTGGACCCGGGCGGTCACCAGCCAGACGGCGCCGGCGAGCAGGACGATGGCCGCCAGCATCGTGCACCAGGTCGCCGCCAGCGGCGCCAGCCCGGCGCGGCGCAGCCGGGCGGCCAGCGGCTGGAGCAGGGCGGCGAGCAGGATCGCGGCCGCGCATGGCACGACGACGAGGTAAAGCAGCGCGGCGAGCCAGGCCGCGATGTAGACCACGACGGCGAGCAGCAGCAGCCGCCAGGACCAGGCGGCCGCCGTCTGCAGCCAGCGCGGGACCTCGACGCGCGGCGCACCGGCCGACGGCGCGCTGCCCGGCGGCAGCGCGTCGCCCGGTGCCCCGTCGCCCGGTACCGCGCCGTTCGCGGCGGGCTCGCCCGTTGCCCGGGCACCGGCCACGCCGTTCGCCACCCGCCTAGCCGCCCGGCCGATCATGACTCCATCTAACCAACTACCGTGTAGTGCATGCGTTCCTACCGCGAGCACCTGCGGGTGCCCGTTAGCTACTGGCTGCTCGCCGTTCCATCGATAGTTATCCTCGGTGCCGAGCTTTATGCCGGCTTCGGCGGCTTTATCCCGCCGCTGATCTACGCCGTGTTCACCGCCGTCGTGGCAGGCTTCCTGCTGAGCTGGGGCGGGACGAGCATCGAGGTGGCGAACGGGACGCTGCGGGCCGGGCACGCCACGCTGCTGCTGCGCCAGGTCGGCGACGTGGTGCCGCTTGATGAGAAGCAGGCCACGCTGCTGCGCGGCCCGCGGGCGGACCCCGCGGCCCACCTGATGCTGCGGCCCTACCTGAAGCGCGCCGTCTACATCGCGCTCGCGGACCCGGCGGGCGGGGTGCCGTACTGGCTGGTCGCGACCAGGCGTCCGGCCGAACTCGCGAGCGCGATCGAGCGCAGCCGGCAGACCGTGGGATGATGGCGCACACGGCCGGGGATGAGCCGTCGGGGACGAGGAGGTATCAATGAGCAAGAAGCGCAGCGACTCCAATGGAAAGATGGTCGCTGCCCTGGCGACGACCGGCGCCGTCTACGTCGCGAGGAAGGTGATAGCGGTCGTCTGGACCCGCGTCACGGGCAAGCAGCCGCCGACCGACGCGTCGGACCCGTCCGTCAGCGTCGCTGAGGCGCTGATCTGGGCCGCCGTCGCCGGCGTGACGATCGAGGCGGCGCGTGTTTTCGTGACCCGCGCGACCGTCCGGCGACCGGCGC
This sequence comes from Trebonia sp., assembly GCF_030042015.1. Taxonomy (GTDB): domain Bacteria; phylum Actinomycetota; class Actinomycetes; order Streptosporangiales; family Streptosporangiaceae; genus Trebonia. The sequence goes on from NZ_JASIAL010000492.1 coordinate 6,234, forward strand.
TTGACGAGGGACAGGCGGAGTCGAGCTGACTGGTCACGCCGGTCACCGTCCCCGCGGGCGCCCCGCCCGCGGGGACCAGGTCATCAGGCTGCGCACTCGCGGCAGACAAGCTGACCGTTCCTGTCTTCGGCAAGCTGGCTGCGGTGGTGCACAAGGAAGCAACGCGAACAGGTGAACTCGTCAGCCTGCCGTGGGATCACCCGGAACGACAGCTCCTCGTTCGACAGGTCCGCGCCGGGCAACTCAAGGGACTCGGCGACGTCGTCCGGGTCAAGGTCGATCGTGCTCGACGACTTGTCCATCCGGCGGGCCTGAAGCTCCTGGAGGCTGTCCTCAGTCAGGTCGTCGTCGGTCTTGCGCGGGCTGTCATAGTCGGTAGCCATTGTGATGACCCATCCCCCTCCGTAGGCGGTGCTGTGGTGCGGTCGCTGCGCGGATGTAACGCTCAGGAAGCCCTACTTGTGCCCGATTCCGGCGGGGAATTCTGCCACGTTCGGGACCGGCTCGCACGCAGCGGGCGCTCCGGCGCGAACGTGTCCCGCCAGGATCGTCTGGCCGCTTGTAAACCGCACATACCGCCCATCTATTCCATGCGGGAAAACTCCCCGTCACCGGATCGCCGGCTAACGCGTCGCGCTCGGCGTGCAGCCCGGCCAGGACCGCGGCCAGGGCGTCGAACAGCTCAGGACCGGCGGCGATCGTCATCGAGGTGCTCGCGGGCGCGCCCCTGAGCCCGCCGACGACCGCCCCGGCCTCTGCCGCGATCAGCCCCCCGGCCGCGTAGTCCCAGTAGTTCAGGCCTCGCTCATAGTAGCCGTCCACCCGCCCGGCGGCCACCGAGCACAGGTCCACGGCGGCGACCCCGGCGCGCCGGATGTCGCGCACCTGGGGCAGCAGCGCGGCCACGACCTCCCCCTGTACTTTGCGCCGCGCCGCCACGTAGCCGAACCCGGTCGCCACCAGCGCCTGCGCCAGCGGCACCCCGGTCCGGCAGCGCAGCCGAACCCGGACCGCCGCCGCGTCCCGGTCGCCAGCGCCGTCACCGCCCGCCTGCACCCAGGATCCGCCCCCCAGCGTCGCGCCGAACAGCTCGCCGCGCACGGGCACGTTGACGACGCCCGCCACGATCACCCCGGACACTTCGGCGGCGATCGACACCGCCCAGTCCGGCAGCCCGTACAGGTAGTTGACGGTGCCGTCGAGCGGGTCGATCACCCACCGCACCGGCGCGTCACCGGTCTGCCCGCCCTCCTCCCCCAGGATCGCGTCGCCGGGCCGGGCCGCGCCGATGCGCGCGCGGATCAGCTCCTCCGCCTGGCGGTCCATCTCGGTGACCACGTCGGTGGGGCTGGATTTGGTCGCGGCGACCGTCACGCTGCCGCCCGGGGCGGCAAGCAGCCGCCCGGCCGCCCGCGCCGCGTCGATGGCGACCGCGAGCAGTTCGGCGCTGCCTGGGGCGGGGACGGTCATGCCGGCGCCTGCGTCGCCCGGGCCGGGCGGGACGGCGGGGTGTACCGGCAGCAGTCGGCCGGGCACGCCCCGGACGCGGCACCCAGCGTCCCGAGCGCGACCGGCTCCGCGCCGGTCATTCGCTCCCGGACCAGTTCGGCCACCATCCGCGCGAACCGGGGCGACGACCCGGGGGCGGCGGCCCGGACGAACGCCAGGCCGAGCGAGGCCGCCGTCTCCGCCGCCTCGATGCCGAGGTCGTGCACGACCTCCATGTGGTCGCTCACGAACCCGACGGGGATGGCCACGACCGCGGGGACGCCGCACTTCGCCAGCGTCCGCACGTGCTCGCAGACGTCCGGCTCGAGCCAGGGCACGCCGGGCGGGCCGCTGCGGCTCTGGTAGACGAGATCGTGGGCGAGGCAGCCGCCACCCGTGCGTTCGGAGATAAGATTCGCGGCTTCGGACAGCTCAGCGGCGTACCTGCCCCCGGCCACCGCGGGACGGGCGGTGTCCGCGCAGACGCTGCCGCTGGCAGCGGCCATGCCGACAGGAACGCTGTGCGCGGTGAACACCAGGCGCGCGCCGTCGGCGAGCCCGGCGGGCAGCGTGCGCAGCGCTGCCCCGGCGTTGTCCGCGAACGGCTCGATGAACCCGGGATGGTTGAAGTAGGGGCGGATCTTGTCGATGCGGGGAGCGCGCGGGCCGACTGCCGCGACCGCCCTGTCGATGTCGTCCAGGTACTGCCTGCACGCCGAGTAGGAACTGTACGCCGAGGTCGCGAACGCGATCACGCGCCGCGCCCCGTCGTCGGCCAGCTGCCGCACGGTGTCCTCGAGCAGCGGGTGCCAGTTGCGGTTGCCCCAGTACAACGGCAGGTCGATGGCGGCGGCGGCGAAGGCGCCGCCGATCGCGGCGAGCAGCTGGCGGCACTGGGCGTTGATCGGGCTGACCCCGCCTGCCGCGTAGTAGTGCTCGGCCACCGCGGCCAGCCGCTCCTCCGGCACGCCGCGGCCACGGGTGACATTCCGCAGGAACGGCAGCACGTCGTCGGGCCCCTCCGGGCCGCCGAACGACAGCAGCAGGAACGCGTCGTAGACGGGCATGCCCCTATCCAACCAGGCACGCGGCACGGTCCGGTACGCGGCCGGCGCACCCGGGGGCGGCGGCGCGGAAGCCGTTCGCTACCGCCCGATATCATGGCGTTACATGAGGTCACGCACGCGATGACGGGTGCTGGCCAGGCGGGTACTCGGGAGCGCTACGGCCTGCGCGGGTTGCTTGCGCCCTACGCCGAGATCGTCCATGTCCGCGGTGCGTGGCGGTTCTCAGCCGCGGCGTTCATCGGGCGGATGCCGATGGCCATGTACGGCCTGGGTGCCGTGCTGCTCATCGCCGAGGTGACCGGCCGGTTCGCGCTGGCGGGGAGCGTGTCCGCGGCGGGCTCACTCGGCGCGGCGGCCTGCTCGCCGCGGGTCGCCCGGCTCGCCGACACGCACGGCCAGCGCCGGGTCCTGCTGCCGCTGGTGGCCGGCTTCGCGGCGAGCGTGGCAGGGCTTGTCGCCGCGGTGCAGCTGGACGCTTCGGACTGGGCGCTGTTCCTGGCGGGGATCGCCGGCGGCGCCACCATGCCCGCGCTCGGCCCGATGGTACGCGCCCGGTGGAGCGCGCTGCTTTCCGACTCGCAGCGGCTGCACACGGCGTTCTCCCTGGAGTCGGCGGCCGACGAGCTGTGCTTCATGGTCGGGCCGGCGATTGTGACCGTGCTCGCCGCCGAACTGCACCCCGCCGCGGGCGTGGCGGTCGCGGTGCTGTCGTGCCTGGCCGGATCGCTGTGGTTCGCATCGCAGCGGGACACCGAGCCCGCCCGTTCCGCCAGACGGCGGGGTCACCGGGGGCGTCGTCCCCCCGGGAGAAAGACAGCGCTCGCGCCACTGCCTATCCTGGCTGTGCTCATCGCCGTCTACCTGTGCCTAGGCGCGATGTTCGTCGCGATCGACATGTCCACGGTCGACTTCGCCATCGACGCGGGACACGAGGCGTTCGGCGGGCTCGTGCTCGCCTGCTACGCCCTCGGCGGCGCGGCCGGCGGACTGTGGTACGGGTCCCGGACCTGGAAGGCCCCGGCGGCGCGGCGGCTCGCGCTGGCCCTCGGGCTGTCCGCGGCCGGGGTGAGCACGTTCTGGGCGATGCCTGGCCTGCTCACGCTCACGGTCGTGATCTTCCTGTCCGGGCTGGCCGCCGCGCCGGCGCTGATCGCCGGGTTCAGCGTGCTCGAGTCGCAGACGCTGCCCGGGCGGACCACCGAGGCCATGTCGTGGCTGTCCACCGGGCTCTCCATCGGGGTCGCGTGCGGCGCGATCGCCGCGGGGTTCACGCTGTCCGGCTTCGGCCCCCGGTGGGGCTACGTCCTCGCCGCCTGCTGCGCGGTCGCGAGCGCA
>NZ_JASIAL010000493.1:0-29309 GCF_030042015.1 Trebonia sp.
CGCGGCGGCGACGCCGGGCTGGCGCACGCGGCATGGCGCGAGCTTCGCGATGACCTCGTGGACTACCGCGCGGGGTTCTCGCCGAGCGAGTCGCCGCGGGCGCTCGCGGCGCGGGTCGGCCCTGAACTCGAGCTGACCGGCCCGGCCATGGCCGCGCTGCGGCACATCGCCATGGCGGAGGAGCGCGCCAGGTACGCGGCGCGGCCAGACAGCGGGGCGGGCCTGCGCCAGGACAGCGCGACGGTCCGCCGCGCGATCGCCGCGGCCGTGCCGCGCGGGACACGCTGGCTCGCGCGGGTGCTGCCATCCTCCGTGCTCACTCCCGCGATGATCCGCCTCAGCCAGGCAGCCGACTTCCTCGGCAGGCTGAACCCGGAACTGCCAGGCAAGGCCGGGCTCAGCGGCACCCGGCTCGGCGGGGTCCGGTTCAGCAGGAAAAGGCCGGACCGAGGGCATGCGGGCGAGGCGAATGCGACCAGCGGCAGCGAGCCGCCAGTGGCAGCGGGCACGCGCGGCTGACGGTCCTAGCGGCCCCTTAGAGGTCCCCCTCCTGCCGTCGGCGCCAGCGCTCGTCGAGACGCTCCATCATGGCGCCACGGCCCGCCTTGCCACCTTTCTTGCGTCGTCCGCGGGGCTTGGCCGCCGGCCCGCGCCCGGCCACGCCGAGCGTGGCGCCGGCCATGTGCCGCCAGCTGTTCAGTGCCCAGACAGCGCAGGCCAGCATGACGACGAACCCGCCAACGGCAAGCCAGACAAGTGGCAAAACCACTCCCGCCGCCACCATGCCCGCGCCCACGGCGAAGCCGGAGGCTGCCTGAACCAGCCGGCGTTTGTGGTGCACGCGGGGATCACTGGAGCGCACAAGACGGCCCAGCCTGCGATCCTCCCTGTAGAGCGCTTGCTCGATCTGCTCGAGCTGGCGCTGCTCATGCTCAGAGAGCGGCACGACGCCTCCCATGGAACCCGGGGATGGGGTGACTTTCACCTCACTTACATACCTGGTTCATTTCCCAGGATACGAGCCTGCCCGCGTACCGTGGAAGAGGGCTTCCGGCCCGAAGCGGACGGGCCGGAAGGGGGTGGCTGACGGTCGGGGGGAACAAGGGCCGCGGGCCGCACGGCGTCGCTGCCGAACCTGCGGGCGATCTCGTCCACCGCGCGTTCCGCCTCCCGCCAGCCGGCCGGCCGGTCGCCGAAAGCCAGCTGCCGCGCGGCGCCGACGGCGGGCCGCAGGCCCGCCGCCCGCACTCCGACCAGCCGCAGCCGCGCCCTGCCGTCGAGCCCGGACCCCTCGTAGAGGGCGCACGCGGTGGCGTAGATCTCCCTGGCCACGTCCGTGGGCTCGGCCAGCGTCTTGGACCTGGTCAGGGTCTTGAAGCTGGCCAGCCGCAGCTTCACGGAGATGGTCCGCGCGACGCAGCCCGCGGCGCGCAGCGCCTGCGCCGTCCGGCCGGACAGCCGCAGCAGTTCCCTGCGGATTACCTCGGGGTCGTCGACGTCGGTGTCGAACGTCTCCTCGGCGCCCACGCTCTTCTCTTCCCTGCGCGGGACGACCGGGCGATCGTCCCGGCCCCACGCGAGTGACCACAGGTGCTCGCCGACCGCGCCAAGCTCCCGCTGCAGCGTGCCGAGCGGGACGTGAGCGATATCACCAACGGTCCGCAAGCCCAGCCGGCCAAGCACCTCCTCGGCGCGGTCGCCCACGCCCCACAGCACGCTGGCCGGCAGCGGGTGCAGGAAGTCGAGCAGGCCCGCGGCGGGGACAACGAGCAGGCCGTCCGGCTTGCACCGCGCGGACGCGACCTTGGCCACGAACTTGCAGGGCGCCACCCCGACCGAGCAGGTGATCGCCTGCTGCTCCAGGACCTGCTCCCGGATCAGCTGCGCTATCCGCGCGGGCCTGCCCAGCCGGCGCAGCGCGCCGGCCACGTCGAGGAAAGCCTCGTCGAGCGACAGCGGTTCCACCTCAGGGGTGACCGCGCGGAAGATCGCCATGACCTCCCTGGACACCTCGGCGTACAGCCGGTGCCGCGGCGCGATGAAGATCGCCTGCGGGCACAGCCGCCTGGCCCGGCCGACCGGCATCGCGGAGCGGACGCCGAACGCGCGCGCCTCGTACGTGGCCGACAGCACCACGCTGCGGGGACCGAGGCCGCCGACCACCACGGGCGTGCCCGCGAGGTCCGGCCGGTCCCTGACCTCGACGCTCGCGTAGAACGCGTCCATGTCGACGTGCAGGATGCGGCATCCGCTGTCGTCGGCGAGCGGGGCGCGGGCGTCGGGGGCATCCGGGGCTGGCACGGCGACCGGTCCCCGCGGTCAGCGGTGGCCGAGGACGTGCAGCCGGGCGGCGATGTCGCGCAGCGGCGGGTATGCCGCGGCGGCCTCCTCAAGGGCGCGCAACTCCGCCGCCGTGCCCTGGTCGGCGCCGGCCGCGGGCAGCAGGCCGGCGAAGACCCGGATGCCGTGCGCGTCGCCGGCCCGCAGCCCGGCGCTCTCGATCAGCGCCGTCAGCCCGGCCAGGGTGAACCGCCTGGGCAGGCCGGCGTCGCCTCCCTCGCCGTCGAGCAGGCGCCGCGCCTGTTCGTACCGTCCCGCGAGCGCGCGCTGCAGCACGGCGGACACGACGTTGGCGGCGAGCACGCTCACCGTGGCGCCCGGCCGCAGCACCCGGGCGATGGCGGCCATCGCCGCGGCCGGCGAGTCCACGTACTCGAGCACGCTGTGGCAGATCACCAGGTCGGCGGCGTCCACGCCGACCAGGCTGTCAAGCCCGTCGGCCTCACCTTGGACCTCGGTCAGCGTGACCCGCATCTCGGCGGCCCGCCGCCGCGCCGCCGCGAGCGCGTCCGGGCTCGGGTCCACCACCGTGACGTGGTGCCCGAGCGCGGCGAACGGCACGGCGAACCCGCCCGTGCCGCCGCCGACGTCGACAATGTCCAGCGCGGCCCGGCCGGACTGCGCCGCCCGCGCCGCCACCACGTCCCTGAGCACGTCCCAGACGAGCGTTGGCCGCGCCCCGTCGCGCTCGCGCCCGACGTCCGGTCCGCGCATGCCGGGCACGGCCCTTGCGGGAACCTCTGCGGTCATTCCACACCTCTCCCAAGGTTGACGGCGCAGTCTCACTGTAGTGCGGCCGGCCGGCGTCTCGCCTGGAGCGACGATCCCGCTACCACACATATCCTTACGATTACTGCGCGTTCACGGGAAGGGGGAGAACTCGGGAAGCCCGTTTCCCGTTATAACAGCCGTGGAGACCTCACACGCCGGTGCGACCAGCACGAATGGTCGCCCAAATCCGATACGACGCCATCTGCGAATGATGCCCCGAGACGTATCGCCGGCCCGTATGCTCGTCCGCATGCCTGCCTCCCAGGGACACCTAGAGCTGCCACACCCCAGGCGACTGCTATGGACGGCGGCGTGGAACGTGGCCGAATCTGTCGGGCTTCCGTTCGGCGCCTACGTCGTGGTCACCGACGTGGTCAGCCCCGACGCGGGCCTGCTCGCCGGCACAGCGGTGGTCTGGCTGCTGATCGCCATCCGCAAGCTCGTCACCGGCTCGGTCTCCGCCCTGCTGATGATTTCCGCGCTCGTGCTGACCATCCAGACGGTGGTCGCGATCAGCACCGGCTACATGTGGATGTTCCAGGCGCAGTTCCCGCTCGCCAACCTGGCGATGTGCGTGGTGTTCGCGCGCACGGCGCCGACCCGCAAGCCGCTGGTGGCGCAGCTCGCGGCCGAGGTCGTGGCGCTCAAGCAGCCGGAGACGCACCACCCCGGGCTGCACCGCTTCTTCCAGGGCGCCACGTGGTTCTGGGCCGGGCTGTTCCTGCTCCTGACGATGGGCATGGCCGTGATGATGGTCACAGAGCCGTTCAAGCTCTTCATGCTGGTGTCCTCGGCGTACACCGTCGGGCTGACCCTCGTGGGCGCGGCCGTCTGCGTCGTGTGGTTCCTCGCGGTGCTGCGGCGGCAGGGCCTGCGGCTGCGCTTCTCCGGCGCCTAGCCCTAGCGCGCAAGCCCCCGTGGAGAACGCGTAGAGATTTTGCAGCTCGAGGTGCAAAAAGTCTTCGCCCTGAAAAAAGTCTTCGCGATCATGGTCCGAAATGTCGCGGATATCCGGTTCGGGTGCGGGCCGAGCCGCTCGCGGCTACGCCTCGGGGGTGAGCGTGGGCTTGAGGTCCTTGATCCTGGCGAGCAGGCCGTTCACGAACGCGGGGGACGCGTCCGTGGACAGGTCCTGGGCCAGCAGGACCGCCTCGCTGATCGCCACGCCGTCGGGCACGTCGTCGGCCCACAGCAGCTCGTACGTGCCAAGGCGAAGGACGTTGCGGTCCACGGCGGGCATCCGCTCCAGCGTCCAGTCCACCGCGTTCTCCGAGATCAGCCCGTCGATCTGGTCGCGGTGCGCGGCCACGCCGCGGACGAGTTCGGCCGCGTACTCCGGGACCGGGCGATCGCCGGCCGACTGGCGCTCCGCGAGCAGCTCAAGCACGGGCAGGCCGCGCAGTTCGGCCTCGAAGAGGATGTCAAGCGCCCGCTTGCGGGCCTTGCTGCGAGCCGCCAAGGCTACGCCCGGCCGAGGTAGGCGCCGGTGCGGGTGTCCACCTTGACCTTCTCGCCGGTCGAGATGAACAGCGGCACCTGGACCTGCGCGCCGGTCTCCAGCGTGGCGGGCTTGGTGCCGCCGGTCGAGCGGTCGCCCTGCAGGCCCGGGTCGGTCTGCGCGATGGTCAGCTCGACGGCGGCGGGCAGGTCAACGTACAGCGGGGTGCCCTCGTTGAACGCGACCGTGACCGTCTGTTCCTCAAGCAGGTAGTTCGCGGCGTCGCCGACGACCTCGGCGGGAATGCGCGGCTGGTCGTAGTCCGTCAGGTCCATGAACACGAAGTCGTTGCCCTCGCGGTAGAGGTACTGCATCTCCCGCTTGTCCACGCTCGCCACGTCCACCTTGACGCCGGCGTTGAACGTCTTGTCGACGACCTTGCCGGACAGCACGTTCTTCAGCTTGGTGCGCACGAAGGCGCCGCCCTTGCCGGGCTTGACGTGCTGGAATTCAACGACGTTCCACAGCTGTCCGTCAAGGTTCAGCGTCATGCCGTTCTTCAGGTCGTTCGTGGTTGCCACGGGTGGTCTCCCATTACGGTCCCGTTACAGGACCAGCAGCTCTCTGGTGGTCGAAGTCAGGATGCGGGCTCCCCCGCCTGCCGTCACGACCACGACGTCCTCGATCCGGACGCCGCCCTTTCCCGGCAGGTACACGCCAGGCTCGACGGTGATAGGAACCCGATCGGCCAGTTTACCCGCTGCTCCGTACCCCAGCATCGGCGCCTCGTGGATCTCCAGGCCCACGCCGTGCCCGAGTCCGTGGCCGAAGTGCTCGGCGTGCCCGGCCGCCTCGATCACCTCCCTGGCGGCGGCGTCGACGGCACCCACTTCCGCGCCGATCGCCACGGCCTCGATTCCGGTCCGCTGCGCCTCCGCCACCAGGTCGTAGACATCCCGCTGCCATCCGGCGGGCTCGCCGACCGCCACCGTGCGGGTCATGTCCGCGTGGTACCCGCCGTAGCGGGCGCCGAAGTCCATCGTGACCAGGTCGCCGCGGCGCAGCGGCCGGTCGGTGGGCGCGTGGTGCGGTATGGCCCCGTTGGGGCCGCTGGCCACGATGGTCTCGAACGCGGGCCGGTCGGCCCCGAGCTGGGTCATGCGGTAGTCGAGAAGAGACGCCAGGGATCGTTCGGACAAACCGGGACCGATGCGGGGCAGGACATCGGCGATGGCTTGGGAGCTGATCCGGCAGGCGGCGGCGAGCAGCTCGAGCTCGGACGGATCCTTCACCATTCGCAGCTCTTCTATTTTTCTCCCGAACGGGACCGTGGCGACTCCCTCGGCCCTCGCCGCGAGCGCGGCGTGCCGCTCCACCGTCATCTCGTGCGCCTCGAACGCGAGCGTCCTGACGCCGCGGCGGGCCGCCTCGGCGGCGAGCTTGCCCTCGATGCTCCGATCGGTGATCAGCTCCAGGTCGGGCGCGTCGCGCCGCGCGGCCAGCGCGTACCTGGAGTCGGTGGCCAGCACGCCCGCGCCGTCCGCCGCGTCGGCGGGCAGCAGCAGGGCCGCGTTGGAGCTGGCCAGGCCGGTGAGATAGCGGACGTTCGGGGCGGCGGTGACGAGCACGGCGTCGGCGCCGAGTGCCCTGACCAGCTCCTGGGCGCGGACCCGGCGCGCCTGGTGAATCTCCGGCATGCCCCGACTTTACGCTGACGCGGCAGCGGCGAACCGGCCGCGAGCCGGGCACTGGGACGCGAATTTGAAGATATGGGATAGAAAACCACCACTAGTGGGGGTTTTCTATCCCACATCCCTCGTTTGCGGCTAGCCGGCCAGGGTGCGGACCCGCTCGATGTCGGCGACCCGGGCGGCGTGCGAGGCGCCGAGCGGGGTGACGTTGAGCGTGGTGACGCCGGCCTCGCGGAACGCGGCGAGCCGGTCGGCGACGTAGCCGTCCGGGCCGATCAGCGCGGTCCTGCTGACGAGCTCGGCGGGGACGAGGGCGGCGGCCTCGTCCTTGCGGCCCGCCAGGTAGGCGTCCTGGATCATGGCCGCCTGCTTCTCGTAGCCGAAGCGGCACGCCAGGTCGTAGTAGAAGTTGCGGCCGCGGGCGCCCATGCCGCCGATGTACAGCGCGAAGAACGGCCTGGACAACTCGCGCAGGCCGGTCACGTCGTCGCCGATGGCAAGCGGCGCTGCCGCGATCACGTCAAGCGGGCCGAGGCTTGCGTCGCGCTTGGCGCTGCCCTCGGCAAGCGGGCCTGCCCAGGCGATCGCCGCCTTCTCAGGGAAGTAGAAGATGGGCTGCCAGCCCTCGGCGAGTTCGGCGGCGAGCGCGACGTTCTTCGGGCCGAGCGCGGCGATCACGATCGGGATGCGCTCGCGCACCGGGTGGTTGATCAGCTTCAGCGGCTTGCCCAGGCCGGTGCCGCCCTCGTACGGCAGCGTGTAGTGCCTGCCGTGGTAGTCCAGCCGGTCGCGGCGCCAGACCAGCCGGCAGATCTCGATCAGCTCCCTGGTCCGCCCGACCGGCGCGTCATAGGGCACGCCGTGCCAGCCCTCGATCACCTGCGGGCCGGACGTGCCGAGGCCGAGCGTGAACCGGCCGCCCGAGACGAAATCGAGCCCGGCCGCGGTCATCGCGGTGAGCGCGGGCGTGCGTGAGTAGACCGGCAGGATGCCCGAGGCGATCTGCAGCGTCGTGGTGCGGGCGGCGATGAAGCCGAGCTGGCTCACCGCGTCGAAGGAGTACGCCTCGGGCACGAAGACGATCTCCAGGCCGGCGCGCTCGAAGTCGGCGAGCTCGTCGACCGCTTGGCTGAACCCGCCGGCGTAGCCGAGCATCATCCCTACGCGCATCGCCTGAGCCTTCCGGTCATGGTCTGGTCGGGTGCGGGTACCGCTGGAGGATGGCCAGGGCGATGTCGTCGGGCGCGCGGCCGTCGGTGTCGACGGCGAGCGTGGCCACCCCGGCGTAGACCGCCTGGCGGCGTTCGTACACCTGTGCCACGTCGGGGCGGGCCAGCATCGGGCGGCCCCTGTCGCCGCCGACCCGCTTCATCGCCTCGGCGTAGCCGACCCGCAGGTAGACCACGGGGACCGAGGCAAGCAGCGCGCGGGTCGCCGGGTGCTCGGCCGCGCCGCCGCCCAGGGCGAGCACGGTATCGGGGCCGGCCAGCAGACCGGCGATCACCTCGTGCTCGAGCGCGCGGAACGCCGGCTCGCCGTCGTCGGCGAAGATCTGCTGGATCGGCCGCCCCGCGCGGTCCTCGATCACCTGGTCGCTGTCGGTGAACGGCAGGCCAAGCTTGGCCGCGAGCAGGCGGCCGACGGTCGTCTTGCCCGCGCCCATGAACCCGACGAGGACGATCACGGCGCCTCGGCCGGCGCGTCCGAAGTGGGTGCGGTCTCCAGGAGAGCGGCGACCGCGCGCAGGGCCAGGGCGTAGGACTGGAAGCCGAAGCCGGCGATGATCCCGTCCGCTGCCGCGGTGATCACCGACGCGTGGCGGAAGCCCTCGCGGGCCGCGATGTTGGAGATGTGCACCTCCACCAGCGGCGCGGTCCGCATCTTCAGCGCGTCAAGCAGCGCGTAGGAGTAATGCGTGAGCGCGCCGGCGTTCAGCACGACCGGCAGCCGCTCGTCGCACGCCTCGTGCACCCAGGCGATCAGCTCGCCCTCGTATTCGGTCTGCCGGACCGCCACCTGCAGGCCGAGTTCCTGGCCGGCCGACTCGCACAGCGCGACCAGGTCCGCGTAGCTCGCGGTCCCGTAGACGGCGGGCTCGCGCTTGCCGAGCCTGCCCAGGTTCGGCCCGTTGAGGACGAGCACCCTGCGGCTCATGCCGACACCGCCTCGTAGGCCTGCGCCAGCAGCGACTCCGGCGGGCTGTCCAGGATGACCGGGGTTCCCACGCCGTCCAGGACTACCATGCGCAGCCGGTCACCGCGGGACTTCTTGTCCAGGCTCATCACCTCGCGCAGCCGCGGCCAGGCGGCGTGCGGGTACGACACGGGCAGCCCGACCGACGTGAGCAGCCGCCTGTGCAGGGCCACGTCGGCAGGCGACAGGCGGCCGGCCAGCCGGGCCACCTCCGCGGCGAACACCATGCCGATGGCCACCGCGTCGCCGTGCCTGAAGCGGTAGCGCTCGAGCCGCTCGATCGCGTGGCCGAGGGTGTGCCCGTAGTTGAGCATCTCCCGCGGACCCGCCTCGCGCAGGTCCGATGAGACCACGGCGGCCTTCACCCGGATCGCGCGCTCGACAAGCTCGCGCGTGTGCGGCCCGTACGGCTCCCCCGCGCCGGCCGGATCGGCCGCCACCAGGGCGAGGATCTCGCCGTCGGCGATGAACCCGGCCTTGATCACCTCGGCGAGCCCGGCCACGTAGTCGGGCCGCGGCACCGTCACCAGCGTGGCCAGGTCCGCGAACACGCCGGCCGGCGGGTGGAACGCCCCGACCAGGTTCTTGCCCGCGGGGATGTCGATCGCCGTCTTGCCGCCGACGGCGGCGTCGACCATGGCGAGCAGCGTCGTCGGGACAAGCACGACCGGCACCCCGCGCAGCCAGGTGGCGGCAACGAACCCGGCGATGTCGGTCGCCGCCCCGCCGCCGATGCCCACGATGGAGTCGGACCGGGTCACCCGCGAGTCGGCCAGCCACGACCACAGCCGGGCGGCGACGGTCACGTCCTTGGCGGCCTCCCCGTCGGGGATCTGCGTCGTCGCCACCGCGTACCCGGCGTCGGCGAGCACGCGGCAGGCCGGCCGGGCGATCGCGCCGAGCCCCGCGGCGTGGATGACCGCCACGGTGTGCGCCCGCTTGCCCACCAGGTCAGGCAGTGAGCCGAGCACCCCGGTGCCGACGATCACGTCGTACGGCTGCTCGCCGCCGACCGGGATCCGCGTCACGTCCACGGGTGCCTGCCCAGGCCCCGGGGGTTGCGGGGCCGGGTCACGAGCGCAGCCGGCTGGCAAGGTCGGCCGCCACCTCCTCGGGCGCCAGCTCGTCGGTCGGGACGGTGATCGAGGCGAGTTCTGCGTAGACGGGGCGCCGCTCCTCCAGCATCGCGCGGAGCAGGCCGCGCGGGTTGCCGGGGACCACGACCCGCGGCTTGTCCATGCCGGTGCGCCGTGCGACGGTCGCGAACCCGACCTCCAGGTAGACGACGCGGCGCCCGCCCAGCATCCGGCGGACGTCCGGGTCGAGCACCGCGCCGCTGCCCACCGCGAGCACGCCGCCGTGCGGCCCGGTGGCCTCAAGGCCGTGGGCGACGGCGGCCCGCTCAAGCTCGCGGAAGACAGGCTCGCCGTCGTCGACGAAGATGTCCCCGACCGGCTTTCCCGCCGCGGCCGCCACGAGGTCGTCGGTGTCGGCGAACGGCACCCCGAGTTCGGCCGCGAGCAGCGAGCCGACCGACGACTTGCCGGCCCCAGGGGGGCCGATCAGCACGACGGCTGACGCGCGGGCGGGGGCAGCGGCGGGCTTGGCGCCCTGGTCCGGCGCGGTCACGAGATCACCAGCGACTTGAGGTAGCCTTCGGCGTTGCGGCGCATCTCCTCGACGGAGTCGGCGCCGAACTTGTCCGTCGCCGCCTCCGCGAGCACCAGCGCCACCATCGCCTCGGCGACCACGCCGGCCGCGGGCACCGCGGTCACGTCGCTGCGCTGGTTGATCGCCTTGGCCGGCTCGCCTGTCGCCACGTCCACCGTGTCAAGCGCGCGCGGCACCGTGGAGATCGGCTTCATGGCGGCGCGGACGCGCAGCACCTCGCCGGTGGACATGCCGCCCTCGACGCCGCCGGCGCGGTTGGTGCGGCGGCGGACCCCGGACGGCGACATCTCGATCTCGTCGTGCGCGCAGGAACCGCGCCGGCCCGACGTCACGAACCCGTCGCCGAACTCCACGCCCTTGATCGCGTGCACAGACACCAGCGCCCCGGCGAGCCGGGCGTCAAGCCGCCGGTCCCACTGCGTGAAGCTGCCGAGCCCGGGGGGCAGGCCGTAGGCCAGCACCTCGACCACGCCGCCGAGCGTGTCGCCGTCCTTGCGCGCCGCGTCGACCTCGGCGACCATGGCCGCGCTGACCGCGGCGTCCAGGCAGCGCACGGGGCTGTCGTCGATCCGCGCCAGGTCCCCGGGGACCGGCACGGCGCTTCCTGGCGGCACGCACACCGAACCGAGCGCCACCACGTGGCTGAGGATCCGCACGCCGAGGGCCTGCTCAAGCAGCCGCCTGGCCACCTCGCCCAGCGCCACCCTGGCCGCGGTCTCCCGCGCGCTGGCCCGTTCGAGGACCGGCCTGGCGTCGGAGTGCCCGAACTTCTGCATGCCCGCGAGGTCGGCGTGCCCCGGCCGCGGCCTGGTCAGCGGGGCGTTGCGGGCCTGGCCGTCGAGCTCCTGCCCGGGCACGGGATCCGGTGACATGACCGTCTCCCATTTCGGCCACTCGGTGTTGCCCACCCGGATCGCGACAGGTCCGCCCAGCGTGACACCGTGCCGCACGCCGCCGGTCAGCTCCACCTCGTCCTGCTCGAACTTCATCCGGGCGCCCCGGCCGTACCCGGCCCGCCGCCTGGCGAGCGCGGCCGCCACGTCGTCGCTGGTGACCCGCACCCCCGCCGGGACGCCGTCGCACACCGCCACGAGCGCCCGCCCGTGCGACTCACCCGCGGTCAGCCACCGAAACATGTCGTTTACCTTACTGCTCCGCCAAGGACCGTGGTCCGCGAGGACGGCCGCCGCGCCTGCCTGCGGCGATCGGGGCCCGCCCGGTCTCCGCCCGCCGATACCAGCAGCGTAGATCACGCGGCGGGCGGTCACCGCCACCAGGATGGGGCGGCGCTGGAGAGACGGCCGGGATCGTTCGGGATAAAAATGCGCGGACCTTGAAGCCGGGGCGCAGGCGGCGGCGGGCCAGCCGGGCGGCTATCTTCCCGGCCAGCCGGCGGGCCTGGACGGCGTCGCAGTCCTGCAGGGTGATCATCAGGTCGGTGCCGTGCTCGCCTGGCGCGAGGGTGAACCGGGCGGTCACCGCGGCGACGTCGGCCTGGACGTCCGGGTCTTCGTGCGGCGGCGGGGGCGGCTGGTTCCTGGCGAGGGCCCGCAGCCGCGCGCCTTCCACCACCAGCTGCACCGGGCCGGCCACGTCGATCACCACAGCGTCCGCCGCCTCGGCGAGCGCGGCCGCGCAGACGCTGGACGCGGGCACCGGCACCGGGCGGGCATCCTTACGCCACAGCCTGAGGGTCTCTGTCCCGGTGAACGCGATCACCGCTGTCCGCCCGTCGTTGCCGATCAGCGTGGGCAGCGCCATCTCTGTTTCCTTCTCTGCTTCCTTCTCGGCGCCGGCTTTCGACGCCTTGGTCAGCACCGCGACCACCGGGACGAGCAGCCTGGCGCTCGCGATCGCGGTCAGCGCGTCGTGCTCGCTTCCCGTGCCGCGCGCGCAGGCGTCGAGCGCCGCCGCGACGCCAGGGTCGGCCTGGCCGGTATCCCCTGACGGCCTGCTGATCCGCATGCCTGCGACACTACCGTCGCTCACGGGGCCAAGGGGTAACCAGTGAACTACGTTAAGTAATGATTTCTAGGAAAGATGCACTTTAACTCAGGTATGGGCTATCTCCACGGCAGAATCAGTTGAGCGCACATTGCGGATGTGGGAACCTCGTGAGCTGCTGCGACGTCGAGGCCTCCTGACCAGCCGGGTGTGCGGACCAGGGGTATCGGCGCTAGCGGGAAGGGAGCAGACCGTGGGTTCCGCTGCACGCGAGCCGGCGCAGCCTGCGCGGATACTTCCCGGCACGCCGATGCGGAAGGTCATACCGCCGCGCATGGTCGGCCCGTACATGAGCGGCCAGCGTGGCGTCATCGCCGGGTACGTGCACCGAGTGCGGGACGTGGCACTCCGCAGCCCGGCGGACGCCTACTACCTGCTCGGCCTGGGCTACGAGGGGTCAGACTTCAAGCCCGACATGACCGAGCTGTACTTCCTGTGCTGGCAGGCCAGGGAGATCGACGGATACGTCCCCGTCACGTCGCGCAGTCCCGCCGGCCGAGTCGAGTTCTTCCTTGAACCGATCCAGATACCCGTGGCGACGGCGCTTTGCCGGCTGGCAGAAAGCGGCGAGGAGCCGGTCGCCCGGTATGACGGGCTGGCCTGGCGGCGACCGACGAGGGAGGGGTAAGGCATGCGTTACCGGCTGATGGCGTCCTACCTCGGCGCCTCCTATCAAGCCGCCGTTGGTCCCTCGGACCGCGACGTCACGCTGTTCGCCGCCCCGCCGCCGCCGGAAGAGCACGGCTTCTCCCCGGCGCCCGGCGGCATCTGGCGCAAGCAGGTCAGGCTGGGGGATCTCGACGCCTTGTGGGAGTCCCGCCCGATCGGTTCGTATCACGGCGAGCCGTGCCTCGTGCTCGACGACCTCGGCGACCGGCTGCACATCGTGTACCTGGGCATGGACGAGCGACGCGCCGGGCAGCTCGGGTACTGGCAGGTCGACCGTGGGGTGTTCGAGGTCGTGGTCGCCCGGCAGGAGGTCAGCGACCTAGCGGAGGAACGGCACGAGTTCCCGATCCCGCTGCTGCTTTCCTCGCTGTCGCGCGCGCTGAGCTCCGGCGAGGCGGCCTCGGCCCGGATGCCTGGCGCCGGTTCGGGCCCGGCGCAGCCCGTGGCCGGCGGGAAGCCCGTGGCCGGCGGGCAGCCCGGGATGGCACAGCCCGGGATGGCACAGCCCGGGATGGCACAGCCCGGGATCGGGCTGCCTGGGATCGGCGGGCAGCCGGCGCAGCGGGGTTCGGCACCGAAGGTTCCGGCGCTGCCCGCGCGGGGCGGGCAGGCACCGCTTTCCGCGCCCGCCAAACAGCCAGCCGGGCTGCCGGTGCCCGCCGTTCCGCACGCGCAATCGCAACAAGCGCCGCTCGCACCGCAGGCCCCGCCGCAGATGCAGCCACCCGCGGCCGCCGCATGGCACGGCTCCCCTGTGCCGGACGGCAATGGCGGGTGGTACTACCAGGCCGATGCGCGCGCGGTGCCGGTGCCGCAGAATGGCGCGAGCGCGCTGGCTGGCGACGTGACGGCCAGCGGTGCCGCCGGCGGGCTGCCTAACGGGTACGGAAACGGCCTGCCGAATGGGTATCCGCCGCCCCCCGAGGCCGCGCAGCCGGCCGGGCCAGGACCATACGGCGCGACCGCCGCGCCGGCGCAGCCGGTCAGCGCGCTGAGCGCGCAGGGGCAGGCAGCTCCGCCCGGCGCCTTCACCGGCGCCGTGCCGCAGTATGCCCCGCCACCGCCGCCGCCCGTACAGGCGTTCGCGCCCGCACAGCCAGCGCTCCCGACTCAGCCGCCGCAGCCCGCTCCGTCGCAGCTGCCGACGGCTTCGCAACCCCTTGCGCCCGCACCTGCCACGGCCGTGGAATCGGCACAGCTCACCCCTCAGCAGGCACAGCTCGCCCAGCCGGCACAGCTCCCCGCCCAGCCGGCGCCGCTCCCCGCCCAGCCGGTACAACTCACCCAGCCGTTTCAGCAGCCCCAGCCAATGTCCCTGCCTCAGCCGACGCAGCTGCCACAGTCACTCCAGCAGCCGACGCTGGCACCGCAAGTGCAACAGCCCCTGTCCCCGGAACAGGTCGCTTCCATCCCGCTGGCCCCGCCAGCGCCCCTGACACCGACGCCACCGACGGCCTGGGTGCCAGTCGCCAGCCCGTTCGCCGAGTCTGCCGCGGTGGACGCGCTCCCGTCGATGCCTTCATCCGGGCTGACGGCCCAGCCCAGCGCGCTGAGCAAGCTGACCGGTGCGGTCAGGGGCCGCCGAGCCGCGCGCAAGCCTCGGCTTGCCATGTCCGCGGTCTTCGCTGACCTGGTTGACATGGCCGACATCCCCAGGTCCGCGTACGCGGTTGATGAGGAGGTCACGGGCGCCATGTGCCTGTTCAAGACCGACGGCGGATACGAGGTGTTCAGCTGCGCCGAAGACGCCCGGCATGAGGTGCGGTTCTTCGAGGACGAGGAGGCGGCGTACTTCTACCTGTTCGGGGTGCTCGCGGCGGAGGCGCTGCGCAACGGCCGCCTGACCCCGCGCCGCGGCTGATCCGGGGTGCACGGCCGCGTGCCCGGGACGCCGCTGCGCCCCGATGACCGCGGCACCCGGACACGCCCTAGCCAGCGGTGATCACAGAAGGCAACATTGCAAAAAACTTACGAGCATGCCGGGAATGGCCAGAAACCCGCGCGCGGACCACTAAAGTGCCGCTACAGTCTAAGTCGCCGGCGGGGCTGACGGTCCCCCGCTCCCCAAGCAGCCCCGCCGGCCCGCTCTCCAAAGCAGCGACAGGCGCGCGCTCAAGCCCCGCCAGGCGGGCCCCCCGCCAAGCCCGCAAACCCGCAGCGCAGCACGGGTGGCAAGCATTACCTCGCGCTCCACTCAGAACGCCTTTCTCCTGCATATCCTGTGCCTCGAAATAAGCGGATAATTCTTCCTAACAACGAAAAATTAGGATGGAATTAGAAAAACCGCCGAATCGCGGCGCGCGACCACACGATAGGTTGCAGGTGTGCTCACAGGCCAACATCCGGCGATCGCCCCTGTCGAGGCGCCGGGCATCGCCAGCCTCGCCGTCCGCGACCTGCTCAACGGCTCGCACCAGGCAGGCATGGTACTGGCCGTTGTCCAGGGGACGATCATCGCCGAGTTTCCCGGCGCGCGGCGCGAGCCACGGGTGATCGCGATTTCCGCCCCCGACGCGGTCCGGCTGCCGAATGCGGTGATCGCCAGCATTCCCGCCAGCACCGCGAGGACGATAGCAACCCCGGACGCACAACTCCCAGGCGCTACAAAAGACGCAAAAACGACAAAAGCCATTCGGTCCGCGGTCAGCGCCGGCGGCGGCGCCATCTGCGTCGGCGGGCTGACCGTGCAGGCGCGCCGCTGGTGGGACCCATCCCCGGTGTTCGGCCCGCTGTCGCGGGGCCGGCTCGACCGCGGCGCGGCCGTCCTTTCGCGAGTTTGCAGGCAGGCGGTCCCCGGTCCGGCCCTGGCCGATCATGACGGGCCAAGGATCCTCGCGTCGTGCTGCGCGACCGCAGACCTGGCAGGGGCGGTCGAGCAGGCCGAACGCCTGGTCGGACTCGGCGCGGGCATCGTCCCCGCCGGCGACGGCGTGCTGTGCGGCCTGCTGCTGGCGCTGCGCCTGCTCGGCGGCGCGATCCCTGGCGGCACCCGCGCCGTCTGGCTGGCCGAATGGCTGAGCGCCGCCGTCACAGGCTACGCGTCGGAGCGGACGACTCCGCTGGCCGCGTCGCTGCTGTACTGCGCGTCGCGGGGCCAGGCGCCAGCCGAAGTCGCCGCGGTGCTGCGCGGCGTGGCCGGGGAGGACCCGGTGGAGCCCGCGGCACACAGGCTGCTCACGGCCAGGACCGCCGCCGCCCTCGCCACCGCGGATCTCGCCTGGGGACTTGTGGCAGGGTGCCGCGCCGCGCAGGCCCTGTCCGTATCCTGACCGCATGACAATCCCGGTCACCGGCACCCAGTACGAGATCGAGGCCGGCGAGTACCACGCCACCGTGACCGAGCTTGGCGCGGGGCTGCGGGTACTCGAGCATGGCGGGACGCCTCTCGTGACGACGTTCGACGCCGACGAACTCCCGCCGCACAGCGCCGGGCAACTGCTCACCCCGTGGCCGAACCGCCTGGAGGGCGGCCGCTACGCATTCGGCGGCACGCACCATCAGCTCGCGCTTTCCGAGCCGTCCCGCGGAAACGCGATCCACGGCCTGACCCGCTGGATCCCGTGGACCCGCATAGCGCACTACGGCCGCGAGGTGACGTTGGGCAGCGTGCCGCACGGCGAGCAAGGCTACCCGTTCGCCGTGCAGGTCCACGTGACGTACCGGCTGCACGCGCAGCATGGCCTGCACGTCACCGTGAGCGCGGCCAACAAGGGCAGCCGCCCGGCTCCCTGGGGCCTCGGCCAGCACCCCTACCTGGCAGTCGCGACCCCCACCGTCGACGACTGCGAGCTGGCGCTGCCGGCTGACCGCTGGCTGCCCGTCGACGAGCGCGGCATCCCCTCGGACGCGACGCGGGACGTGGCGGGGACCGGGTTCGACTTCCGCACCGCGCGCAAGCTCGGTGACACCCGCCTTGACCACGCGTTCACCGGCCTGCGCCGCGAAGCGGACGGCCGTGCCTGGGTCCGGCTCGCAGGCGGCGGCTGGCGGACGGCGCTGTGGGCCGATGCCACGTTCCGCTGGCTGCAGGTGTTCACCGGCGACCCGCTGGAACCGGAGCGCCGCCGGACCGCGCTGGCCGTGGAACCGATGACATGCCCGCCCAACGCGTTTGTGAGCGGCGACGACCTCGTCGTGCTGCAGCCGGGGGACACGGTCACCTGCCGGTGGGGGATAAGGAATTTTCCTCAGAACGAAGCGCCGTGACTCCAGCCACCCGCGCCAGGTCCTCGGGGGTGTCGACGTCGTACGGGCTGCCCGTGTCGCCGCATTCGATGAGCGTCACAAGCTCGGGGTGGGCGCGCAGGAACGGCCTGGCGCCTGCGTCGCCGGTTGCCAGCTCGAGGACGGACGCCCAGTGCTCCCGCGCGATGAGCACGGGATTGCGCGGCTTCCCGTCGTAGGCGGCCACCGCGACGCCGGCGCCGTCCCGGTACGCGACGATCAGCCTGCGCACCGCCTCGGCTCCTACCAGCGGCTGATCCGCGAGCGCCACCACCGCGGCGCCGATGTCGTCGCCTGCCGCGGCGCCAGCCCCGAGCGCCCCGAGCGCGCGCAGCCCGGCGGCGAGCGAGGACCCCATGCCGGTCCGCCAGTCCGGGTTGTGGACCGCCTCTGCCGCCGGGATCGATACCGGTACGGCGCCGGTCACGACCAGCACGGGATCGGCGCCGCCGTCGCGCAGCAAGGCGACGCCGCGCTCGGCGAGCGTCTGCCCGCCAAGCTGCACGAGCGCCTTGGGCCTGCCGAGCCGAGATCCCTCCCCCGCCGCCAGCAGGATCCCCGCCACCCGCGCCGTCATCGCGGGTACCTCCCGCCGGCCAGCCGCGCCGTCATCGCGGGTACCTCCAGTCAGTCGGCCCTGTGCGCGTCACGCGTCCACGCTACGCCAGGCGGGCCGCCGGGCTAAGCCGCCTGCTCCCCTGTGCCCGGTCAAGCCGCCCGAAGATCCGCAAGGACAACGCGGTAGCCCTGCGGGCCGAGACAAGGGCTTACGCGGCCCGCGGCGCCGCCGACCCGCCCGACCCGGCCTGGCCCGGCCGGGCCCTGCTGCGGCGGGGCTGCGGCGGGGCTGCGGGCTGTTTCCCTGACGTCACTCGAGTCCCGCGAGTGCCACTTTGGACACTTTGTGCGATCCTGGTGGCCAAATTCCCGGCTCCGGCGCGGATAGCGGGATCACGCCCGTACCGGATGCCCGGTCAGCACATGCCGTTCCGGGTCCGCGGTGACCCTCGCGGTATGTTCGGGGTTTGTGCTGGTATAGCAGCAACTGCCGGATCTGCAAACACCCGCACGGGTCGCACATTGACGATCGAGGACACCGTGGAGCTTTGACCGGCAGTTTTGCGAGCGTGTCTGCCAGGCCAGCACACCACGGATCCTCAAACGCTCGCCCCTTCCGCAGGCTGACAATTGAGGACACTGTAATCATCTGATGTGGCGCTTGTGAGGACACATCGCCTGTCCGCCAGCCGCGCGTCCGTCCAGGAGCACTCGATCTTGCGGTCGTTGCCGAGGGGCGCTCCGCGATACCGGGACTATGGTGCTATACGGCGTATCGGGGGTCCTGGACGAATATTCTGCCTACGGGGCTGACATGGCGCACTGGTAAGCCTTTACGCTGCAGTTGGCGGGCACGCGTCGCTACGCCGCTTGCCTGGCAACACCCGCGTCTCCCGGACGTCCAACGGAATCCGGGACGATGGTTCCTTGCCAAGTCCGTAGACTCAGCGCGTGCGGATAACGTCACTGTCTGGAGCGGGCGTGCTGTCCTTCGACCGGTTCGCGCTGGACCTTAGTGAGCAGGTCACGTTCGTCGTAGGGCCGAACGGTGCGGGCAAGAGTAATATGACCCGTCTGCTGGCCATCTGCTTGCGCGCCGTCGAGAGCGCTGACGGGGGCGCTGGCGATGTGGACCGACTGCTGGCCGCGTTCCTCGCGGCGCGTCATGCCGGTTCGCAGGCGGCGGGCCTAGAGGCCCGCGTCGCCGTGCGGCTGACAAGCCCCGCTGAGCGGGAGTTGGTGACCGAGTTCGTCCGGGGCATGGTCACGGGCGCGATAACCGCCCGTCGGCAGGTCCCGAATATCGCCGAGATCGACGCGTGGGCCGAGGCGGAGATCACCGAGGACAAGCTGCTGCCGCTCATGGAAGGCGAGATCGTCACCAGCCACCCGGGAACGCAAGATGGCCGGTGGCAGTGCGCCTACGAGTTCACCGCGCTCAGCCACGACCAGGCCGAGCACAGGTATCGGTGGGTATTGCTGGGCCTGCAGTCGGGTGCCATATTCGACGCGGACGCCCTTACCGCCGACCAGGGCAGCGACGTAGCCACCCGCATCACGGGAAGCTCCACCCCGCCGCCCAGTCCAAAAATCCCCGTTCCGGGCGGCTTCCAGCTCCTCGACCTGCTTCCGAAGCCCGACCTGTCCACGATGAGCTGCACCTTTGACCTGTCAGCCAGGCCGTCAGGATCACAGCGGCGCTTCGCGGAAATGACCGGGCTGCCGCTGATAGCCCCTGGCGGCGGCCGGATGGTGAGCCTGGCCACCGTGCTGCGGCTCATGTTCCGCCAGGCCCTGGTACAGACCAGCGACACCAGGCTGTTGCCGTCGGGCGGGGTCAGCTGGTCCTCATCGGAGCTGGCCCTGAACGGCGGCGCCGAGGCACGGCTGCCGGAACTCCTGCTGCGGCTGAAGAACGGAGACCCCTCCGATCGCGCACGCTACCAGCGGATCAGGAGCCTGTTCACCGAGTTCACTCAAGGACGGGCATGCGAGGTCCGCTTGATCCAGATCCAGCAGCCGGCCCAGGACGGGCAGGGAAGCACCACCGTCCAGGTGCCTGCAATCTGGGTCACCGTCAACTCCAGCACCAGGCCCGGAGATCTCGATCCCGAGGTACCGATCGAGTTCGCCGGCGCTGGCGCGTGGGAGGCCCTCGTCTTGGCGTCGGTGCTCGGCGAACCCTCCGCGTCGGTCGTCGTACTGGACGAACCGGCGGTGGGACTGCACCCCAGCCTGCAGCGCCAGGTCGGCGCACACCTGCTTAGCGCGCCCGCCCAGTTCCTGCTGATCACCCACTCGGCGGAACTGCTGCCCCTCCGCGACGCGTCCCGGGTCCAACTTGTCCGGCTGGACCGAGATGAGAAGAACGCCACGAGGGCGTGGCCGGTCGATGAGGCTTGCCGGGTCAAGATGGCCCGGAAACTGGCGGCCAAGGGTAACGAACGGCTCCCGTTCGCCTGGCGCGCCATCTTGTGCGAGGGTCAAGACGACGTCGAGGCGATCTTGACGCTCGCCGAGCGCATGAGCATCGACCTGCGGCGGCGCAACATCGCGGTGACCGACTGCGGCAGCCGCGACAACCTGCCCGACTACGTGTGGTTCTGCGCGGAACTCGGCCTGAAGTACCTGGCTGTCATGGACGCCGACTCGTCTAAACCGGACGCCCTGGCGAAGGCGCAAGCGGTACGCGAGGCGGTCCGCACGCGCCAAGGCGGAGAGCTGACCGAGTTCCCGGAGAACCTGGAGACAACGTTCGGCGTCACCAAACAGAAGCCATCCCTCGTCCCCGCCGCGGTCCGGAGACTGCCCTTCACTGGAGACAACCCAGACCCGGCACAAGTTCCCTCCGAGGTCGTCGTACTTGCAGAAGCAATCCGCCGCCTCACGAGTTAGCCTGCATGCCACGGGACCGCGAAAATAGCCACAGAGATCGACTCATTACCGGCAGGGGCCTTGCCAGAAACTCCACCCAGGCGGGAGCCGCGGACGCGCGCGAGAGTTCCCAGCCCTAACGAGAAGTTCGGTCCGCTTGCTGGCCACGTCAGGAAAGGCCGCATCTACCGGTCGCCGCTCTCGGCGACCGGAGTCCTGCATCTCGGGGACTGGGTCCGGGACGACCTACCGGACCTGCTGTGGCCGGTCTTGGTTCTGTCTGAACTCGGGACTGCTGAAGGCCACCGGTTCCTGCGCTGGCAGAAGGCAGTGCAGGCCGACCTCGCCGGGAAGGCCGAACCCGTATTCCTTGCCGAGTGCCTTGACGGAAGGTTGACAAGCCTCGACCGGCTGGCGGCCCAGATCCCGGAAGCGATGGCCTCCGCCAGAAGGCGGGCCAAGGAAGCTGGCCTGCTTCCCGAGGCCGTAGCAGTCGCGCTCGATTCCTACCCGCTCCGCCCCGCCGCATCGCTAACAGGCCGAGAGGCAGCCCCTCCCGAACAGAACCAGATCGACTTTCTCGCCCGGGCGGTCCTAGAGGTGCTCTCGGACGGACACCGTGAGGCCGTCATCAAGTGCCTCTGGATCTGGAGCGCCGTCCAGGCGGGCACCTTCAGGTCCGACGCCGAGACGATCGAGCTGCTCAGGACATATCCGTCGGCCCCCGGGACACGCGCCCGTGCCGACTCGGCCGTACGAGCTATGTGGGGCGCCCGCAGGAAGTTGGTACTACACGCGGACCAAGACCGCTTCGCGGACGCGATCAAGTGGGCCAGGGTGTTCTGGGGGGCCAACTCCATGTTCACGCGCTGCTTGAGGCAAAGCGAGACTCAGGCTGGCGCGCACGATCACGAGGAGGACACGGCAGTGACAGAAGAGTCGGTGCGAAAGGAATCTCCTGGTCCTGGCACCATGCCAGGAGATGGTGCCCATCTTCGCCGACTCGCGATGGACCTGCTGTCCAGCTACGTGGAGGCGCTCGAGACGTCGCCTTCCCGCTTGTACGACCACGAACAGCAGGAGGTCATATCCGGGTTGGTCGCCCGCGCAGGACGCGACGTGATCGCAGCGCTTGGTGCTCCTGATCTGTGGTGCATGGAGCACGGCGCGTACATCACTCGGATGCTCGTGGAGGTGCGCATCTACATTATGTGGATGGCGCAGCAGGACCCGTCGATCTACCGCGCCTTCCAAGACTACGGGGCCGGAAAGGCCAAGCTGTACGCGCGGATCCTGGACGAACTGCCCTCCGAGGCGCGGCAACCTGACTTCGAGGCCGCGGTGGAGGAACTGAAGGCGCTCAGCCGCAACAGCGAGGTGCTCGACGAGCGCATCGTCGATACCAGAGACTCCTTCGCGGCTGGGAAGTCGATCCGGGCGATGGCCGAAGAGTGTGGACTCCTCGACCTCTACCGGCAGGTGTACTACATGGCCAGCGGCGTCTCGCACTCGGAGTGGTGGTCTGTCGAGAAGCACGCGATGGAGCGGTGCCTCAACGTCCTGCACGGAGGACACCTAATCCCTGGCCTGTCCCTCAATACCGGCGGGAACACGGAGTTCGCGGCTACCTGGGTAGACCACCTCTACGCTCTGATCCGTGTCAGCCTCCGGATCCTGGGGACTGAAGAGGGCGCGGTGGAGAACTCGTTCGCCTGGCTCGAGAACGGAAAGGGTGAAGACGCCAAAGGGGTGCCAGCAGGCACAGCCGACTGACACGCCTCGATCGAGCGGGCTAGCTCTCCCTAGTTCCTGGCCTCGCCACGAGCCACTAGAACCTACCTAAAGCCGTTCGCTTGTTCGATCCGCCTGCGCTAACCTTCGGAGTCATGACGGCAGCTGACAAGGCTCTAGAGCAGCTTGACCTCTTGATCGGGGAGTACGACAGACTGAAGGCGCGGTCGAGGTACGAGGACCTGTCGGACCTGAAGCCCGAGGCCCCGAAACTGACGACCCGGCTCGAAGCTGCCCTCGATCGTCTGACGTCACCCGGAAGCGTCTACGCCAAGTCGGTTGACTCGGTTAGAGCTAGGGCCTGGCACCTCAAGCTGCCTGAGTTGAGGGCGATCGCCGATGCGCTTCGCGACGACATCGCCGCCGGCTGGCTGACGCCGGTCGTCGAGCTGGCCCACGCCGACACTTACGCCGGATACCTGGAGATGGCGGCTGGTCTAAACGAGCAAGGGTACAAGGACCCGGCCGCCGTTATCGCGGGCACGTCTCTTGAGGTCCACATGAAGGCGCTGGCGACGAAGCACGGCATAAGCGTCCAACTGCCGAGCGGCGCCACGAAGAAAACGGACGGAGTGAACGCCGATCTGAAGGCGGCCGGGGTCTACAACGGTCTGGACGCCAAACAGGTGACGGCCTGGCTGGCGATCCGCAACGCTGCCGCCCACGGGAACTATGGCGACTATGACGAGGCAGCCGTTAAGGCGATGATCGAAGGCGTCGGCAACTTCACGGACAAGTACCCGGCATAGCTGTTACGGCTACGCGACCGCGAGTCGTTGCTTTCGGTGAACCTTCGCGATGTGGAAGGGCAGCCGTAGGTGCTTGTGGTTGCCCTCAATCCACGAGCGCTGGTCGTCGCTGAGCTTGTCACTGCTGGACTTCACCTCAACAAACTCAACGTCCACGCGGCCGTCAGGCCCTTCGCGCCATGAGGCGAGGTCCGGCCAACCCAAGTAGCGGCTCCAATAGTCCTCGGCCAGGTAGCGCATAATCTGCTTGATGCGTTGTGGGCCAAGAACCTCGATCAGCGTTCGGCCCCGTTCTTGGTCTTCGTCCGTGTATGCCCACAGGTATTGCCGCAGGGCCCGCGACGGTCCTTGCCAGTAGTTGTAGGCCCACAGCATGTCGTCTATATCGTCTGGAAGCGTGTCGATGTGAGCTTGAAGCGCCCCACCACGCCGAACTGCATGGGCAGGGCTTCCGAAGTCGTGCGGTAGCAGCGTCCAGATCATGCCGCGTTCGTCGGCTCCTACGCCGTCCCGTCCGCCGAACCCCGATGGCCGTAGCCTCGAATCACTCGGTGACTGAACCCACAGCCACATAAGGCTGCCGTAGAGAGCCTGGAAGGGCCGACTCTCGCAGAACATGACTTCCCGGCCTTCACTGCGGATCCTTTGAGCGACGAACTCCTCAACCTGCACCGCAGCGGCTGGATCGGTGGCGTTGAGCGGGAGGACCAGCACATGACCGGGTGATGGGACGAGGTAGCAAGCGTCAATCTCCTCGACGACCACCTCGCACGACTTGATAACGTCTGCGTCCGACGGCTGCGTAAAGTCATACCGAGGATTCTCCTCGTGTATTTTCTTCCATCGGTCGATCACCGCGGCTTGGATAGCTTTATAGGCTTCAGCGTGCTCCCGGCGGTAGTACAGGAGCCGCGGCCTGCCATCATCCCCAAATAGGGGCACGTCATTTGTGCGGCACCAGGCTAGAAGCTCGAGCTGCGTTTCCTTCCAGATTTCGTGCCAGTAGTAACGCTGGATTTTGCTCGAAGCTCCGCGATGCGCCGCCCTCGGATAAGCCGGGGGAACTTCGCCTCGGCATTCGTGGCAGAGACCCGGCACCAGCGGATGAGTTACCAGCACTTCGTCGTGCGTCCGCTGGTCACGACCACGCCCAGCCTGGTAGGGGGATACATAGATGGCAATATCTTCGTCGCAAGCACAAGTCATGACGGCACTGCAGTCGGTGCAGACGTATTTACGGAGCGATTCCCACGGACTTAGAAAAGTCCGATTGCGGTGCTCACACACCACCCCATTGTCAGCGCCCACCAAGACCTCGCCGTTATCGGACTCCAATCAGCATGGCCGCATTATAGAGCAAGATCACGAGCATGATCGAACGGATTTATCTGACCCGGCAGGAACCGGAAATCGTTCGCGCCACCTTGCCCGGACCATAGGCGGTCCGGCTGGCCGTGTCCGCCGGCAGGTAAGCCGGGCGCAGCTCCCGCGCCCGGTCCCTCAAAACCCGTCAGCCCTCGCTCCCAGCCGACCCGCTCCGCGATCACCGTCGCCGACATCGCCGGATACGCCGCCAGAAGCTCACGGATCCGCGACTCAAACACGTCAGCGCGGCAGCGGAGGTACGCACTTTCTTGCAATGGGTGCAAGCGGTTAGCTTTGCGCGCGTCCACGGGCACGATCGCGGGCCCTTTGGCGTAGTCTCGCGCCTATTTCCTCGTGGATAGTCGTTGAGGTCTCGGCGGAGGTCTCGACGGATACGACAAGGGCGTAGCGGACCGTCTTCCCGGCTCGTAGTCGTTGGGCGTCGTCCATGCACTCGATGTGAATGGGGAAGGTCTCAGCATCTCCGAACACCATTGCCCGCGTTCCATCGATGATCTCCTGCTGGAGACTACCCCGCCTGACGCTATTGTGTTCGGCGTCTATCCGCTCTCCAGCGGCAAGGTTGGTGTCGGGGGTGGCGAAGTAAACCTTGGCATTGCGGTATCGCGTGAGGCGGCCGATAGTAGGGGCCATGTAGGCGAGGGTGATTGTGAAACGGTGCCATTCCGCGCGGGACCTGAGCGACGGCGGCAACGGGAACTCGTAGGTGTGGCGTTCGTTGCGAGCGATATGGCCTCCGGCGACGAGGACGGCCCGGTTCGTCGCGGCTGTCCCAAGCCGTGCCGTGTCGAGGCCTCCGTACCCCAGAAGCGCGGTGAGGTGGCGACGTGCCTGCTGGTTGTCGAGGCCGAGTTCTTGGCGAAGCCTGGCTCCCCACTGGCCCCAGTCGCTGGCGTGTGCTAGGAGCGCTCGAACGAGTAGGGGATGATACTGAGCGTCCGGAAGCGGCGCGTCGTCGGAGTCGGAAGCTTTGGCATCGAGGATGTCGAACAGGTGACTAGCCTCGCGGCTGACCAATGCAGTGGCGTTGCTTGTGCCCGTGGTAAAGACACTGGTGTTGGTTGCGCCCGCTCTTCCTGGAGCGGCGACCTGGAGGCCAGGCCCGGTCGCTTCAGTGCGTGCGAGCGCGACGCTGACAACATTGCTTCCCGGCTGGAGGACGGGGCGGGTGTAGAGTGCTCGGCCTCCGATGTGGTGAAGGTCTGGTTTGACCGAGCGATCCACACCAGGACCAGTGGCGCTGTAGTGGGCGGGCGCGCCGGGGTCCGTGATGTCCCATACAGTGCCCGGCAGATCGACGTCGCCGAGCCCGTCATCGTGGGTCGCTCCGACGGTCAGGGCGTTGATGGCGTCGCCTGGAGGCAGAATGCCCCGGAGGAGGGCCGCATCGTAAACAGCGCGAGTCACCGCCGAGCGCGCGGCAGTCGCGTCGTCTGCCACCTCGGCGGGGATCGTTATTTCATAAGAGTGGTTGCCGGCGCTGACGACGAACAGCAGGTTGTACGAGTAGGCCAGCCAGTCGAGCAGGCGACCTACCGGACTCATCCTCCGTACGAGCGCTCGGGCCTGCGCGCCGATCGAGAGGTTAACGATTCGGACGCTGGGAGCGATCGGGTCTGAGCCCCCCTCTCCCTCCACCAGTCGCTTGACGGCTCGGTGAAGCAGGTCGGTGAACAGCCGATTCGGGAGGACCTGCTCGTATCCGCTGGCGAACTCATGGGGACGCATGATGGGCCGTACATACAGGGGTCGGTCCAGCGGTTCGCCGCGGGCAGATAGGTCGCCGTGGATGATGAGAGACGCCATCGCGGTTCCATGGTTCCGCGAATACACCGGGTAGTCCTCGGCCAGCCCGTCGGGGTCGTCTATCGCCAGCCTGCCCGCCAGGGCGTCATGGTTCGCGAGCGGCAAGCCGTCCAGCAGTGCGATTCGAGGAAGCCCGTCCACTCGCTCCCCGTGAGGCAGTCGTACCTCCGTGACGGGTTCAAGCGTGGGCGGCGCGACGCTCATCGGTATGAACGGGCTGACGAACATGACCTCATCAGTCGTGAGCAACCGGATAGACCCCGCTCCGCTGCTAAGGACAGACTGGACCTGCTGGATGGGCAGTTCCGCCAGGAGCGCGTGATAACCGATGTCACCAATCTGGGAGCGGTCGAGAATACGCCCGCCGCTGTCGCCGACGATCCGCTCCACGCGTGACTCAGCCTCCGTGCGCTGTCCCGCATCGTGGCGGTACCACAGCTCGACTTCGACCGTAACGAAGCTGACCGACTGGCCGACGACATCAAGGGTTTCCTGCCAGCGATCCCGCAGCCCGGTTTGCCGGATGCGGTCCTCCGGTCCCCACCGGCGGATCGCGGACAACTGCTCGAATGCCGTCTTGAACTTCCCCAAACCGTGCCGGAAGGTCACAGACTGGTCCTGCTGCCAAAGGTCGAATAGCCGCATCAGCTCATCGATCGCCCGGGCATTTGTCATGACCAGGTACAGCGAGTGCGGTACCGTGCTATCGGTGCGACCTCTGCCCCGTTCGGTCATGTAGAAGTCGTCATCAGGGTCAGCGCGATCGCCGATCAGTTCGGACAGGAACTCCAAGCCGTCGATCTGGTCGATCGCGTTACAGAAATCCTTAATGCTGCCGACGAGGTCAAACACAACAACCAAGGCGGGGTCCACCTCGTCGGGTGTGTCAGTTGCCAGCCTTGCCCGTTCTGCGTCGAACGCCGCAGCCAGCTCGCGGAACTCGGGCGTCAGCCGCTCTCCCTGACGCCCGGCGGTTGGTCTCGATAGGCGCGGCATGTCGCGTGAAGGCTGCGCGGGACGGCTGCCGACCACGGGCGGGCCAAAGGCCAGGAGCGGCCGGCTCTCCTCGGTCACTCTGCCGCCTGACCGCGCCAGTGTTCCAGGCGCTCCTGAACGATCCTCCGCGGATTGCTGTCCGGCAACTCCAGCACCGCCCGGCGGCGCACATCGAGCGCAAACTCTTCCAGCTCGGCAAAGCTCGCCCCAGCCAGTTTGTCAGCCAGGGTTCGTGGAGCGAAGCCAAGGTCGCCGCCCAATCGCGCGGCGAGCCGCTCCAGGAATTGAGTGGCTTGAGCGCGGCTGGGGGGCTCGAGTTCGGCACGAATTTGGAAGCGTCGCCACGCAGCCCGATCCAGCAGTTCGCCGTGATTAGTCGCGCCCACGAGGATCACATGAGCCGGGAGTTTGTCGATCTGGAGCAGCAGCGTCGAGACGACACGCTTGATTTCGCCGGTCTCGTGCTCGTCCGACCGCTCCTTGGCGACGGTGTCGAGTTCATCGAAGAACAGAACACAGCGGCGGGTACGAGCGAACTCGAAGGCGTTGTCGAGCCGTGCAGCGGTTTCGCCCAGGAAGCTGGAGACTACACCCTCGTAGCGGATCACATAGAAAGGCAGCATCAACTCAGAGGCGATGGCCTCCGCAACGCTCGTCTTCCCGTTACCAGGCGGTCCAGACAGCAGCAGTCGGTTACGCGGTTCGATCCCGTAGCTTCGCAACAGGTCCGCGCGCTTCTGCTCCTCGATCAGCTCTGCGACTACCCGCCGCGGAACCGCTGCGAGTTCGAGGTCCCCCAGTCGACGGTTCGGTACGACTTCCTGTACCAGGTCACGAAGGGCCGCAGCCCGGTCATCGCGGACTGTGCCCTGCCCCGTCGTGGTGATCAGCTCAGACAGCCGGTCAGCGAGCAGATGATGCTGGTTGGCACGCTCCTCGGCGATCACTGCCTCTACGAGGACACGAAAGCGAGCCCGGTCGCCACGGCGCTCGGCCTCCACGAGGTCGAGAAGAAGGTCTGCGCGCGCCATCTCCCGCCTCCCTGAGTCGCATACTGTCTTCTGCCGTAATTCTAGTCGTTGGAGGCCTTGAGAATACTGAGCCCCGCCGACACCATGGACGTCCACGACTGAACGCCCCGGCAGAGCGCATGACCTCCGGCCGAGTGATGCACCGAGCGCGAGGCGGCCTGCTACTCAGAGTCTTCCGGTATGAACTCAGCGGAGATAGGCCCCGGGCTTATTGCCAGTCTTCCATGAACATAGCCCCGCCGCGCTCCAGTACTCAGAGAGAAGGGAGCGACCTTCAGGGCCAGAGATATGCGAAAAGCAATATGTGACGTGCCAGTGCCTACACGTCAGCGGTCCGTCTGACCCGCCGCTTTCGATAGGACTCCCCGAGTAGCCGGCGTAATTCCCGAGATCCTGGACGCACCCAAGTTGCATTGCTTCGATGGAGTCCCCGCCCTCACACTTGTACGCGATAGGCACAGCGTCAACAGTCCCGCTAAGGAATGCATGGCTGAGGCTCGGCCGGTACGGGTTCCGCCACGCCTCCCCTACCCTTGCCCGGTCCGCACGCGGGATGATGGGACCGATACCGGACCTGGGAACGTCGATCAAAGCCAAGTCAGCTGTAGGGGAACACCTGTGCACCCGCCCAGGCAGTACGTCGCCGGTCTCGAATTCAACCTCAACGTCCTCGACCTTCAGGACATCGCCCCCTAGATGAGTGATTCCTTATGGGTTCAGTTGTCGAAGGCGATCAGCGATCGTTTGACGGGTTCGCCGGTGGTCCAGTTGTGCCAGATGCAGGCGGCCATGGCCAGCAGCCGCTGGGTGACCCGGGCATACAGGCCCTCGGTGGTGCGGCCGAGTAATTGTCAATACCTGTGGATCAAGATCTTTAGGCGGCTTCCGGCTGGGCCGCCTCGGTTGCCTCCTCCTCGGGCCGTTCGACGAGCTTGCCGTTGACGAAGGCCGACCCGGCGCGGACGAGCGCGACCAGGTGAGGTGCGTTGACCATCCGCCAGCGGCGCTGCGCGGACTCGATCAGCTTGAACGCCATCGCCAGCCCGGCTGCCTTCGACCCGTGGCCCCTGGTGACCTTCGTCCGCAGCCTGACGGTGGCGAAGGTCGACTCGATCGG
>NZ_JASIAL010000088.1:0-6559 GCF_030042015.1 Trebonia sp.
TAACGTGACATCACGTATATCTAAGGCTCCCTGATGACCCGGATACCCTATTCACCGCGCATTCTTTCGGCGGTGGCCTCCGCCGGCGTGGGATCCGCAATCGCGGTCCGCTTCCCGGCGCTGAATCCGCCAGCCTGGCGAGTTTCCGCTGCTAGCCTTCGTTTTCGTGCGCCTTAGCCCGCCTTAGCCGACCCCGGGCCCCGACTCGCTCCACTGTCATGTCGGGCGGCGCGACGCGATAAGTAGCAAGTTCTCCTATACGGCCCAAAAGGGCTACCCGGCAGTAACGCCCGAAAGGCCGCCCGCGCCGCCGGCGTATATTCTGTGACCGTTCCCATTTGCCTCGTGACCTGCTGCGACTCGCCAGCCGCCACGCCGGCCGCCGCCACCCGCCCGGCTCGCGATTCCCGGCTCCCGTTTCACCCCCCTACCCCCGGCCCACGGTTCCCGTTTCTCCCGGCCCGCCGCACGCCGCGGCCTGTCTTGCTGCCGGGTTGGCGGCGGCGGCCGGGTCCGCCAGGCAACAGGGGACTGACCGCCATAATCCCGGCAAATCGGACCCAGGGCTCTGTCTCACGTCTTGGGAAGGTCGCGTCCTGGTAACGCGCCGATCTGCCGCTAGCGGGGGCCGCCCTGGCAGCACTCAGCCGGATGAATGTGACAGTCAGCCGCCTATAACCGGCTCGATGCCACATTCATCCGCCGCGGGCCGGGACATGGCGGCGACCGAGAACCGGGCAGATTATGATATACAGGATAAATCGCTCACGGATGGATGCCGTGAGCGAGGCGAGCAGGCCGTTACGATCACGTGATTCGGGCCAGAGCCGCCCCCGCGCGGCGGACGACGCTCCACGGGCAACCTCCGCGAGCCCCAAGGGTAACAGGAGAGGCTGTCGTTACAGGAGGCTGAGCTGCTCGTGGCCCGCTGGAACCGGCGGCGCCGACGGCGCCGACGGCCGGACGGCGGGGGAGCGGGGCAGCGCCCGCGCCTGGCGCGGGCCGCGGCGGCCGACGCCGTACCGGTCGGCCAGCTCCCGGACCTGGGCGGCGATCCCGGCCTGGTAGTCCTTTGGCGCGTACGCGCCACGCCGGTAGAGCGCGGCGTAGCGGCCCACGAGGTCCGGGTGCGCGCCGCGCAGCCAGCCAAGAAACCACTCCCTGGCGCCCGGCCGCAGGTGCAGCACGATCGGGGTCACATGGCTGGCTCCCGCCTCCGCGATCTGTTTCACGGCCGCGGCGAGCTGGGCGGGAGAGTCCGACAGGTACGGCACGACAGGGCCCATCAGCACCCCGCAGGGCAGCCCGTTGTCGTTGAGCGTGGCGCAGGCCTGCAGGCGCCGTTCAGGAGCCGGCGTGCCCGGCTCGATGGCCCGCCACAGCGACTTGTCGACAAAGGCCGCCGAGACGTTCAGTCCGACGTCGGTCACCTCGGCGGCCTCAAGGAGCAGGTCCAGGTCGCGCAGGATCAGCGTGCCCTTGGTCAGGATCGAGAACGGGTTGGCCGCGTCCCGCAGCGCGGCGATGATCCCGCGCATGAGCTGGTAGCGGCCTTCGGCCCGCTGGTAGCAGTCGACATTCGTGCCCATCGCGATGTGCTCGCCGGTCCAGCCAGGCGAGGCGAGCTTCTTGCGCAGCAGCTCGGGCGCGTTGACCTTGACGACCACCTTGGTGTCGAAGTCCCGCCCGGCGTCCAGGTCCAGGTAGGTGTGCGTATTGCGGGCGAAGCAGTTGTGGCTCACGACGCCGTTCGCGATGAAGTCGCCTGTGCCTGTCGTGATGTCGAACATCGGCAGCTCGATCCCGAGCGGCTCGATCGCAGCCACCCGCAGCCTGGCGTCGCCCTTGAGCGCCGCGCCCTCGATCGACCGCTTCCGCGTGATCGCCGGATCGGTGGCGTGGAAGAACCGCATCACCTCCCGCAGGCCGCCGCGCAGCCTCACCACGGCAAGTCCGTCCGGCCTGTCCGGCGGTTCCAGCACGTGGTCGAAGCCCAGCACGTCCAGCGCGCGCGTGGTCCACGTGATGATCTGCGGATCGGTGCTGGATACTCGCCAGGTACCCCTGCTGTGCGAGCCCTCGGCGTCGAAGATGCCGGCCAGGAAGCCGTGGAACCAGTCCTCGCACGGGCAGGTGGGCCACGCGATCAGGTGCTCGATTGCCCGCACGTTTCCCCGCGACGCGGTCGCGGTCGCCCGGACGGCCCCGCGCGCCTGGCCGGCGAGGGCGAGGTCGGCCTCCGTGGCGAGAATTCCGAACGTGCCCAGGTAGCGGCGGGTGCGGGTCAGCGCCTCTGTATCGGCCAGGGCAAGACCGAACCGGCATGCGTCGCCGCGCGGGCGGCGGCGATGTCCGAGGCTGGCGTCCCCCCCGATCATGCCGCACAGGTAGCCGCGCCGGTACTGGGTGCTGTCCTTGGGCGGGTCGGCGAAGGCGCCGACGCCCATGAGCTTGTTGCTCGGGGTCAGGAACGGACGCTGCTCCGGTCCCTGCCCGGCGCCGGTCACGTGCTTCCAGCCGCGCTCGGTCAGGAACCGATGGTCGGCGCTCGTGACCAGCCGCGTGCCGTCCGCTAGCGTGATCCGGTAGGCGGGCTTGACCGTGGACCAGTGCGCCAGCACCTCCGTGACCGCGTAGCGGCGGCAGGGTCCGTCCTGCACCGTGCCGTAGATCGCATCACCCACGCGAACATCCGCGATCGGTCTAGTGGTTCCATCCCCCATCAGAATCGGTGTTTCACCCCATGCGCAGTAGACGCAAGAATGCTGGCATCCGCGGTACGGGTTGATCGTCCAGCGGAACGGCATCCTGGAGGCCTCGGGGACGCGGCTGACGATCGACTTCGCCTGGATCTCGTAGAACGTCATGCCGCGGAAGCCCGGCGTGTCGAACGTGCGCACCACGGCGCCGCGTTCGAACATCGGCACCTGTCCGCCGTCGTCTGGCGAGGCGGAGCCGGCCACGGCATCGAGTCGCAGGTTGTCCCAGCGCATGGACCTAAGCCTAGAACGACTATTCGATCTTGGCAAACACGTGTTCGGTTCCACGGACACCGCTGGCGCCGTCACTACTCCCTGATGCAAGAGGTGACACAGTCCGTAGCGATGGCTGAGGTGTTGCAAAAAGAGCGGGGAACAAAGTCAGAACGATTGGATAAAGCTGCCTCCGTGGGGGATAGTAAGAGAGTTCCCAGTAGCGCGCGGAACATGGAGGTATGGCGCCATGGCGCTGTCAATGGACGAGCAGCGCATCCTCGCCGAGATCGAGCGGCGGCTTTCGGCCGAGGACCCGGGTCTTGCTGCGCGGCTGTCCTCGTTCCGGCGGCCAGGGCCGCCCGTCAGGCTCCGTTCCACCCGGGGACGGGTCATCGGGTCGCTGTTCACGGTCGCGGTGGTGGCCGTCATCTCGATGATGGTGTACGTCATGGTTCCCTTCCGCGCGCACGCACTCAAACAGTCGACCACCCCCCAGGCGTCAGGCACCCCGGGGATCAGCGCGCCCGCGAAGACCGGGCCGCCAGCGGGCCTCACCAGCGCGCGGGCCACCGTGCCGGCCGGGACGTCCGGCACCGGCCAGGCGACGACGAGGGCCACGACGACCAGCGCGGCGATAACCAAGGCCGCGACTCCCAAGCCGGGCAGCCACCCGGCCGCGCGCAGCGCCAGCCCGACGGCGCCGAGCAGGGCACCGGTCCCCGTCCATACGTAACGAGTCGCGCCAGAGCTGGACCAGGTACCGCTCCACTCCCTCAAGCTTGCGTTTCTCGCGCTGGAACTCATCGCTCAGCGGGTCCTTGTGCTGGGAGAACAGGTCCTCGTACAGCTGCACCACCGCCTCGCGGTGGCGCGCGTACACGCGTACCTCGTAGTCGCCAACCCCGCCGGACAGGCGCAGCCGCGATACGGCGGGCCCCACCGACCCCATGTCGACCGACAGTTGCCCGCGCAAGTACAGCCGCGCCTTGCCCTCCTCATCCCAGGCGTCGGGCAGCAGCGGCTGGCCGTCCCACTCCTCGAGCACCAGCCGGACATCGATATCCTGCTGGAGGCTGCCTACCAATAGCTGCTCGCGGCTGCCGGACACCAGGACGCCGATCGGCGGCAGCGGCCCGCCGGGGGCGTCAGGGTCGACCTCAGGGTCGTGAATGCGGAACATGCGGCGGTCGGGGAAAATGGGCATGACCAGCTGGAGTAGCCTGCGGCTTAGGTATCCCCCCTCGGGCACGCCGCCAC
Source organism: Trebonia sp. (assembly GCF_030042015.1). GTDB lineage: Bacteria > Actinomycetota > Actinomycetes > Streptosporangiales > Streptosporangiaceae > Trebonia. The sequence continues at coordinate 4,233 of NZ_JASIAL010000088.1, forward strand.
CTCACTAATCACGCATGTAACAAAGTTCGCAGCCGGCAATCACGGCACCTGGCACAAATGTAGACCGAGACATCCCGGTGCGAGGGCAGAACTCACGCGGACGACTTCCGTGCTCACTAATGCGTGACCTATTGACTACTAGCCGCACCCATGTAGTGTCATATCCGGATATACCACTCGCCGACCCCCCTAGGCGGTGCGCAATGCATTCGGTTTCCGCTGCCCAAGTGCAACTACAGAACGTGTCTAATCAATCACCATCCGCAGCCATCGGGGGCGGCAAGCGCGCCGTCGTGCTCGCGGTCTGCTGCAGCGCGCTGTTCATGGTCGGCCTGGACAACACGATCGTCAACGTCGGGCTGCCCGCCATCGGCCGCACGCTGCACACCACGGTCGCGGGCCTGCAGTGGACGGTCGCCGGGTACACGATCGTGCTCGCCAGCCTGCTGATGTTCTCCGGCGCGGCCGCCGACCGGATCGGCCGCCGCACGATCTTCCAGGTCGGCCTGTCGCTGTTCACGATGGGCTCCTGGCTGTGCAGCCTGGCGCCGAGCCTCGCCTGGCTCATCGGGTTCCGTGTGCTGCAGGGGGTCGGCGGGTCGATGCTGAACCCGGCGGCGCTTGGCATCATCACGAACACCTTCACCACGCCGTCCGAGCGGGCGAAGGCCATCGGGGTGTGGGACGGGGTGTTCGGCCTGTCGATGGCGCTCGGACCGGTGGCCGGCGGCATCCTCATCAACGTCGGCGGCTGGCGCAGCATCTTCTGGGCGAACATCCCCGTCGGCCTGGCCGCGATCGCGCTGACCGCGCTGTTCGTGCCCGAGTCGCGCGCCGAGCGCGGCCGCCGCGCCGATCCCGTGGGCCAGGTCCTCGTCATCGTGATGCTCGCCGCGCTCGCCTACGCGATCATCCAGGGCCCGGGCTACGGCTGGTTCTCGCCGCAGATCACCGGGTTCTTCGTGCTGTCCCTGACCGCGCTCGGCCTCCTGCTGCGGTACGAGCCCCGCCGCCGCGAGCCGCTCGTCGACTTCCGGCTGTTCCGCAGCGTGCCGTTCAGCGCGGCCAACATGACCGCGGTGTGCGCGATCGCGGCGACCGCCGGGTTCCTCTTCCTCACCACGCTGTACCTGCAGGACGTGCGCGACTTCTCGGCGGCGCGGGCCGGCCTGACGATCTTGCCGATGCCGGTGACGATGGCGCTGTGCGCCCCGCTGTCCGGCCGGATCCTCGCCAGGCGCGGCCCGCGCATCCCGCTGGTGGTCGCCGGCACCGCGCTCACGCTGTCGAGCGCCGCGCTGTCCCGGCTTTCCTTCACGTCGGGCCCGCTGTTCCTGATCGCCACCTACGGCCTGTTCGGCATCGGCGTCGGCATGGTGAGCTCGGCGATCACCAACGGGGTCATGTCGGGCGTGCCCAAGTCCCAGGCCGGCGTCGCGTCCGGGATGAACTCCGCCAGCCGCCAGCTCGGCACCTCACTCGGCGTGGCCATCGTCGGCTCGGTGCTCGCCGCGTCGCTGCGCGGCTCGCTGCACGCGGGGTTCCTCGGCGCCGCGCACGCGAGCTGGTGGGTGATGGCGGGCTGCGGCTACGCCGTGCTGCTGCTCGGCATCATCTCCACGACCGCATGGGCGAAGGCCACGGTCGCGCGGGCAGCCCCGGAGTCCTTACCGGCGCCGTCCCGTGCCGATAACAGCAAGAGGCGGGGCGGCTAACCGCCGCAGCCGCACGCGCCGCCGCAGCAGCCTCCGCCGCCCCCGGCCGGGGTACGGCCGCCCGCCATCCCCCCGACAGCCACCGTGGACAGCAGCTTGACGGTGTCGTCGTGGCCCTGGGGGCAGGTGCACGGCGCCGACGACTCGCTCATCGGCCGGGTCAGCTCGAACGTGTCGCCGCAGGCACGGCAGCGATACTCATAACGTGGCACGGAAGGGATTTTACCCGGTCACCGGCTCATTTTCAGCATCAGGAACGGGCCGTGGCCCCTCTTCCCCGAAAATGAACTGCTTTCCGCGGAACCACGACACGACCGCGCCGAGCAGCGACATCACCGCTGCCGCGGTGAACACGATCATCAGCCCGTGGTGGAACGGCCCCGAGATGAGGTCGGGGAAGAACTGCCGTCCGGTCAGCACCGCGACGTCGCTGCCGGGCAGCGTGTGCAGCAGGCCGGTCGGCGCGAGCAGGTTCCGCACCGGGTTGTAGCCGAGCATCGCGGCGAACACGGTGGACACCGGCGGCAGGTGCGCGATCGAGCTCGCCTGCGCGAGCGGGACGCCACGCGCGGTGAGCCCGGCGGTCAGCGTGCGCGGCAGCGTGTCCGCCAG
>NZ_JASIAL010000089.1:0-13671 GCF_030042015.1 Trebonia sp.
TTCCAGCAGATCCACGAGTCGGACATGCTCCTGCTGCCGGACCCCGCCACTGCGGTGCTCGACCCGTTCCGGCAGCACAAGACGCTGAACCTCACGTTCTTCGTGCACGACCCGCTGACGGGTGCCCCGTACACCCGCGACCCGCGGAACATCGCGCGCAAGGCGCAGGACTACCTGATCGGCACGGGGATCGCGGACACCTCGTACTTCGGCCCGGAGGCGGAGTTCTACATCTTCGACTCGGCTCGCTTCGCCACCGGCCCGAACGAGGGGTACTACCACATCGATTCGGTCGAGGGCGCCTGGAACACCGGACGGGACGAGGCCGGCGCCAACCTCGCTTACAAGCCCAGGTACAAGGGCGGCTACTTCCCGATCCCGCCGATGGACCACCTCACCGACCTGCGGTCGGAGATGGTCAGGAACCTCATCGCGTCCGGCATCGAGGTCGAGATGCAGCACCACGAGGTGGGCACCGCCGGGCAGGCCGAGATCGACATCAAGTTCAGCCCGCTGCTTTCGATGGCGGACAAGCTGATGCTGTACAAGTACGTCGTCAAGTCCACCGCCCGGGCCGCGGGCAAGACGGTGACGTTCATGCCGAAGCCGCTGTTCGGCGACAACGGCAACGGCATGCACTGCCACCAGTCGCTGTGGAAGGACGGCGCGCCGCTGTTTTTCGACGAGGTCGGCTACGGCGGCCTCTCGGACATCGGCCGGTGGTACGTGGGCGGGCTGCTGAAGCACGCCCCCTCAATGCTGGCGTTCACCAACCCGACCGTGAACTCCTACCACCGCCTGGTGCCCGGCTTCGAGGCCCCGGTCAACCTGGTGTACAGCCAGCGCAACCGGTCCGCCTGCTGCCGCATCCCGATCACCGGCACGAACCCGAAGGCCAAGCGGATCGAGTTCCGCGTGCCCGACCCGTCCTGCAACCCGTACCTCGCGTTCGCCGCGATGCTGATGGCGGGCCTGGACGGCATCAAGAACAAGATCGAGCCGCCGGAGCCGGTGGACAAGGACCTGTACGAACTGCCGCCGGACGAGGCCGCCGCGATCCCGCAGGTGCCGGGCTCGCTGGAGACCGTCCTGGCCAACCTGGAGGCCGACAGCTCGTACCTCAGCGAGGGCGGCGTGTTCACCGACGACCTCATCGAGACCTGGATCGACTACAAGCGCTCGAACGAGATCGACGCGGTGCGGCTGCGCCCGACCCCGCACGAGTTCGAGCTGTACTTCGACTGCTGACGGTTTAGGTTGTCCTGACCTGCTGTTTCAGGGTTCCGCCGTGGCGCTGTTCCGCCGCTGTTCCGTCCGGCGGGCGGTGAGCACGGCGTCGACGGCGGCCCTGGTCGACTCGTCGCGGTCGGGCCAGATGCGGCTGTAGGTGTTCGGGCTCATCAGCCAGCCACGAGCCGCCGGGCCCCGCCGCCGCCATCATGGCCGGCGGGGACGAGCTACCCGATGCTGCCCGGCGTCTCGTGCGCGGCCGCGACCGGCCGCGTCGCGGTCGGTCAGAGTCCGGTCCGCTGACCGTGGAGTAGATCGGGTGCGCGGCCCTGGCGTGGGACAATTGCGGCAGTACGAAGCCGGAGGCGTCGATGACCAGCCAGGACGACGAACGCTGGATGAACCTGGCTGTCGAGCTGGCCTGGCAGTGCCCGCCGTCGGACGCCGCGTACTCCGTCGGCGCGGTCATCGTCGCCGCGGACGGCACCGAACTATCCCGCGGTTTCTCCCGCGAGACCGACCCGCACGTGCACGCGGAGGAGTCGGCGCTCGGCAAGCTCGCCGGCGGCGATCCGCGGCTGGCCGGCGCGACCATCTACAGCACGCTTGAGCCATGTTCCGCGCGCAAGTCCCGGCCGCGCACCTGCACCCAGCTGATCATCGCCTCAGGTCTGCGGCGGGTCGTCATCGGCTGGCGCGAACCAAGCCTGTTCGTCGCGGACTGCCGGGGGGTGGAGCTGCTCGGGCAGGCTGGGCTTGACGTCATCGAGCTGCCTGATTTCGCCGAGCGGGCCGCCGCGCCGAACAGGCACCTGGCAGGTCCAGGCGGGTTGGTCCTGCCGAGCTAGCAGCGGGCGACGTCGGTCACCGCGCCTATCCCGCGCACGACGACCCGGACGCACAGGACGACTCGATTGTGTACCGGCTCATCGTGAACGTCTCAGGGACGCCTCCTGTGGAGCAGATCTCCCAGCCGAAATCGATCTGGTTCAGCCCGGAATCACCCGGGATGTATCCGTTGCGGGCCAGGTAGTTGAGCATCGACAGGACGTCCACGGTCCCTGACGTCTCGTTGCCTTCCAGGAGGAACGAAATCGTCCCCTTGGCGCCCTTCGCGACTGAATCCCAGATCTGGAAGGTCTGGCCGTCGAAGGTGGCGGTGCCAAGATCGGTCCCGAGGGGAGTGGTGGTGCGATGGTCGTCCACCCAGATCATGATCTCCTCGGCATAGTTCCCGGTGGCAGCATCTCCCGTCCAGATGTCGTACGCGGCCTCGTTGTCCCCGCCCGAGGGCATCGACTCGGTGAAGCTGCTGGTAATCGACGAGAAGTGCGAAAGGCTGTTGGGGGTGTCGCTGGTCGTCGTGTAGATCACCTGGGTGTCGGGGTAGGAGACCACCGCGGTGTTGGCGGCCGGCATGTCGGCCGAGACGCTCCAGTCGCCCGGGCTGAACGCGGTGAGCGTCTGGGAGGCGCCCTGGATCGGGTTCCACTCGTCCTGGATCACGAACGTGTCGTCGCCGCTGCTGCTGTCGGTGATGCCCGCGTAATCGTAGGGACCGCACGTGCCGTTGTCAGCGGTCTTCACGCACGCCGCCCCCGATGCGCTCGGCGGCGTGGCGGCGGGTGTGCCGGCCGCGGCGGTCGGTGTGCTGCTGGCCGCCGGCTTGGCGGCCGGCTTCGAAGCCGGCCGCGGGCTGGCGGATGATGCCGGGTCGGACTGAGCCGCCCACTGGACCAGAACCGACTTGGCGGGGCACTTGGGGGCCACGGCCACCGACACGCGGGTGAGCTTCCCGGACGCCAGGCAGGCGTAGACGGTCGTGCCGTGACCGGATCCGCTCGCTGCCGCGGTCAAGTTCACTGCCTGCGGAGTGCGCTTACCGGCCATGACATACCCGCCGTAGGCCGCTGCCACGACCAGGCACACCACGACGGCAGCCAGCGGAACGAGCCTCCTGGAATTACCGTGAGCAGCCATCTGCCCTCCTCAACTTCAGGAGTGCTCCCCTGAGTGAAGCCAGACAGAGAGCGGGGAGCCCGGCCGGGGGGTCGGCCGGGGCTCTTACAGTACGCGCGTCCGCGAACTTAAGAGATGAAAACGTTACATTCGCGCTACCAACTCGTGAGCAGCGCGGCGGGTCCGCACGCCCGCGTCGCCGTCGAGAGCTACTGGCCGGTAGTATCGGTTTCAATCACCGCGCGGGGGGAACCACGTGGCAGCTCGACGACCGGTCACTTAAAGGGGGCGCTGATGGAGACGACGACCTACAGCGCTCTTTGCGAGCGCGCCGGGCGCTGGTGGACAATCCGGGTTCCGCAAGTGGACGGGCTGACCGCCCAGGTGCGCAGCCTCGACCAGGCCGAGATAGTGACCAGGCAGTCGATAGCGCGGTTCCTCGGCATCCCGCCGGAGTCGATCCGGGTCGAGGTGATCCCGGACGCGCCCGCGCCCGTGGCGCGGGCGCTGCAGGCGCGGCACGCCGCCAGGCAGGCCGCGCACGCCGCCGGGCAGGCAACCCGGGCGGCCCTCGAGGCGCTGGCGCGCGAGGGGTGCCCCTTTCACGACGCGGCCACGCTGCTCGGCCTGACGCCCGCCGAGATCGACCACTACGGCCCTGCCGAGGCCGCCATGCCCGGCCTGCGCGATGACTCGGGCTCGCTGGAAACGGCCGGCCAGTAGGTGACCGGTAAAGGGCATTGGCGGGCCGCGCTCGCACCCGTAAGGTAAGTACTGCTGTGAGCGAGTACGAGGTCATTGAGCGGATAGACGCCTTCTGCGACGCCATGCCAAGGCAGCGGACCCGTGCCGAAGTCATCGGCCCGCTCGTGCTGTTCGTCCCGGTAGGGCCGGGCTGGCCGTACTACGCACGGCCGCGGGTGGATGAGCGGCTGCCGGTGACAGCCGGCGATGTCCGTTCTGTTCGGGCCCGCCAGCGGGAACTGCTGGTCCCTGAGTCGTTCGAGTGGATCGAGCAGACCGCGCCGGGCATGGCGGACGCGGCGGCCGCGGCCGGCCTGCAGGTGCACGCGCACCCGCTGCTCGTGCTCACCGAGCTCGGGCCGCCGCCGGCGGTGCCGTCGACGATCTCGATCCGGGTGATCACGCCGGGCGACCCGCAACTCGACCTCGTGTGGGCGGTGCCAGGGGTCGCGTTCGGGCATCCGGGGACGGATATCGGCGAGGCCGGGGTGGTCGAGCGCGACAAGATCGCCGCCGACCACGACGGCGGGACCATCGAGATGCTGCGAGAGCGGCTGCGGTCGGGCCAGTCGGTTCTCGCCGCCGCGTCCGGTCCGAACGGTCCGCTCGCGGCCGGCAGCTACCAGCTCGTGGACGAAGTCGCGGAGATCACCGGGGTCGGCGTGCTGCCCGCCAGCCGCCGCCGCGGCCTGGGCGCGGCGGTCACCCACGCGCTGGCCGCGGACGCCCTGGCCCGTGGCGCGCGCACCGTGTTCCTGTCGGCGACCGACGCGACGGTGGCGCGCGTCTACGCCCGGCTCGGGTTCCGCGAGATCGGCACGGCCATGATTGGCGAACCGCCCGGCGCCTGAGGTGCTTGTCCGGGATACTTGAGCCGCCCGGCGGACTTCCCTGCCGGCCATTCCCGCGAATGGCAGGTGCTCCCATGATGAGACGCTTTCTGCGGCTCACGGTCCCTGTGCTGGTCGCGGCGGTCGCCGCCGTGGCCATGACGCCCGCCGCTGCCACCGCGGCCGGCGCCCCTGGGTGGCGGATCGTCCAGGTGCTGCCCAACATGACGGTGGACGGCGTCACGGCCCTCGGGGCGGCGGACGCCTGGCTGAGCGGCGATTCGTGTGGCAACGCGCAGTGCAGCACGGACACCCTGATCGTGCGGCACTGGGACGGCAAAGCCTGGCGCGCGGTGACGCCGCCAAAGGCGTTCATCGACAGCCCGATCGGTCAGGGCGCCGGGCCGGTAGTGGCGACCTCCGCGTCGAACGCGTGGGTCTTCGCATACCGCGGAAAAGACGAGGTCGACTACACGGACGCCCTGCACTGGACGGGCAAGGGGTGGGCGGCCCCGGTCGAGCTCGACATGAACATCGCGTCGGCCGTCGCGCCGTCGGCCTCCGACGTCTGGGCCTTCGGCGCGCCAGAATCCTCCACGGCGTTCGCCTACGTCGCGCATTACAACGGCAAGACCTGGACACAGGCGCCGTTCCCGATCATGGTGACCTTCGCGAGCGCGCTGTCCCCGAGCGACATCTGGGTGGCCGGCGCCGCCAATAGCCAGCTTGGGCCCTCTTCTTTTGCCATCGAGCACTGGAACGGGCACGTGTGGCAGAAGACGCCCCTGCCCGACCTTGGCATCGCGGCGGGCACTCCTGCTGCCATCGCGGGCATCACGGCCGTTGCCGCACGCGACGCCTGGGCGGAGGTTGCCGTGCTCTATCCACCATGCTCCGCCCGGCCGGATGGTGCCGCGGCGAAGCCATCATGCACCGCCCCGGCTGATGACGGCGTGGCGAACTCCGCCAGCGACAGCTCCGTGAACACGTACCTGCTGCACTGGAACGGCACGGCGTGGACGCGGGTCGCGTTCCGCTACCCCGGGATGGCGGTCACGCCCGCGGTCTCGGACGGCCACGGCGGAATCTGGCTGACCGTCGACGTCATCTCCGGCTCGAGCAGCACGCTCTGGTTCTGCCACTTCAGCGACGGGCGGTGGACCAGGACGGCCGTGCCGAAGGAGCGCGGCAAGCAGCCTAGCGTGGTGTACCTGAGCTGGATTCCCGGCACCCGGTCGCTGTGGGCGGCGGGCACGGACACGGCCGGCAATGGATCGTCCATCCTCAAGTACGGCCCGTGAGAGTTCGGGCGTGGCAGGCTGGCTGAGGCCCGGACGGCTGTCAGGCGGCGGTCTCAGATAGTGGGACGGCACCGCAGACTTAGGACCCGGGGCGCAGGTGTAATGTCCGTTTTATGCGGATTTTCGGCTGCCGTTCGGGTCCTATCTTGGCCGGCGACCGCGGACCGCGCCCGGTATGGGTGGTTTGCCCGGTCCCGCGGTTAGCCGTAGAAGAGGCGGTCCATGACCGCGCGGGCGTGGCGGGCGGTGCGGCGGTAGTCCTGTTCGAGGGCCTGGGCCGGGGTGTCACCCCAGGCGGCTGGGGCGCCGGAGGCGCCAGGGCCGCCGGGGGCGCCGGGGGCGCCGGAGAACCCAGGGGCGCCGGGGGACCCAGGGGCGCCGGGGCCGCCGCCCGGCCCGGGGCCCCCGTTGCCGGCGGGAGCCGCGAAGCCCTTGTAGCCGAGCAGGCGGGCGACCGCGGTGAGCTCGTCGTGCCGGGTGGGCAGCGAGTCGCCTGGGCGGCCGCGGACCAGCATGATCGCGTTCCTGATCCGGCTGGCGAGCTCCCAGGACGCGCCGAGGGCGGCCGCGTCGGCCGCGGTGACCAGGCCAGCGTCCGCCGCCGCGCGCAGCGCCTGCAGCGTCCGCGTGGTGCGCAGCTCGGGGACGGCGAAGGCGTGCCGGAGCTGCAGCAGCTGCACCGTCCACTCCACGTCGGACAGCCCGCCGGGGCCGAGCTTGAGGTGCAGCGCGCGGTCGGCGCCGCGCGGGATCCGTTCGGCCTCGACCCGCGCCTTGATCCGCCTGATCTCCCTGACGGCCTGGTCGGCGATCCCGCCGGCCGGGTACCGGCAGGAGTCGGCGACCGCGATGAACGCCGCGCCGAGCCCAGCGTCGCCGACGGCGAACTCCGCGCGCAGCAGCGCCTGGAACTCCCACGGCGCGGCACGCCGCTCGTAGTAGGCGCGGCAGGCCGCCAGGCTGCGCACCAGCGGCCCCTGCCGCCCCTCCGGCCGCAGGTCCGCGTCCACGAGCAGCGGCGGGTCAGGGGCCGGGATCTGCAGCAGCCGGCGCAGCTCCGCCCCGACCGCCTGCGCCGCGTCGTGGGCCGCCCGGTCGCCTTCGCCATCGCCGGCCGACAGGGCGAGGCCGGGCAGCGGGTCGTGCACGAAGATCACGTCGGCGTCGCTGCCGTAGCCGCTCTCGTGCCCGCCGTAGCGGCCCATCGCGATCACCGCGAACCGGGTCGGCAGCGGCCTGCGCAGCTCGATCTCGATCTTGGCGATCGCGGCGGCGAGCACCGCGTCCAGCGTCGCCGTCGTGATCGCGGTCAGCGCCTCCCCCACCCCGGACAGGCTGTTCTTTCCTGTCGGCCCAAACCAGGCGGGGAGCCCGAGCACGTCCGCCGCCGCCACCCGCAGCAGCTCGCGGCGGCGCACGGACCGCACCGCGACCGCCGCCGCCTCGGCATCGGCTTCGTGCCGCTTGGCCGCCGCCATCATCTCCGAACGAAGCGGGCCGGCTCCCCTGGGCACAAGCTCCGCGTCGTCGGCGAAGATGGCCACGGCTTCTGGTGCCCGCAGCAGCAACCCGCTCGCGTACCGGCTCGACGCCAGCACGCAGGCGATCCGCTCCGCCGCCTTGGTCTCGTCACGCAGCAGCCGCAGGAACCAGGGCGTCTCCCCCAGCGCCTCACTGACCTGCCGGAACGCGAGCAGGCCCTGATCCGGCTCGGCGGCGTCGGCGAACCAGCCGAGCAGCACGGGCAGCAGCGTCCGCTGGATCGCCGCGCGGCGGCGCAGCCCCGAGGTCAGCGCCTCGATGTGCCGCAGCGCGCCCGCCGGGTCGCGGTAGCCGAGCGCCTCGAGCCTGGCCCTGGCCGCCTCCGGGGTGAGCCGGGCCGCGTCGGACGGCAGCCTGGCGACCGCGTCGAGCAGCGGGCGGTAGAACAGCTTCTCGTGCAAGCGGCGCACCTGGAGGGCGTGCCTGCGCCAGGCGTCGATGAATGCCTCTTCGGGAGAAAGCACGGGACCGTTCGGGATATCGGAAAGGGACATCGCCCGGCCCAGCCTGCGAAGTACGGCGGGGTCCTCGGGGAGGGTGTGGGTTCGCCGCAGCTGGTAGAGCTGGAGCAGATGCTCGGCCTGCCGCAGGAACCGGTACGCGGTGGCCAGGTCCTCGGCGTCCGCGCGGCCGACGTAGCCGCCCGCGGCCAGGGCCTTGAGCGCGGGGAGCGTGGCGGGGACGCGCAGCCGCTCGTCGGTCCTGCCGTGCACGAGCTGCAGCAGCTGCACGGCGAACTCGATGTCGCGCAGCCCGCCTGGGCCGAGTTTGAGCTCGCGGCCCGCCATGTTCTTCGGCAGCGTGGACACGACCCGCTGGCGCATCGCCTGCACGTCCTCGACGAAGTTGTCCCGCTGCGACGCCTCCCAGACCAGCGGGGCGACGACGCCCGCGTACTTCTCGCCGAGCGCCATGTCGCCGGCGACCGGGCGGGCCTTGAGCAGCGCCTGGAACTCCCAGGTCTTCGCCCAGCGGTCGTAGTACGCCTGGTGGCTGGCCAGCGTGCGGACCAGCGGGCCGTCGCGGCCTTCTGGGCGCAGGTTCGGGTCGACGGGGAAGATGCTGCCTTCGGGGGTGGAGCGCTCGCAGGCCCGGATCAGGCCGCCGGCCAGCCGGTTCGCCGTCCTGAGGGCGGCCTCGTCGCCGCCCGCCCCGGCCGGCTCGGCGACGAAGATCACATCGACGTCGCTGGCGTAGTTGAGCTCGCGGCCGCCGCACTTGCCCATGGCGATCACCGCGAGCCGGCAGGGCGCCGCGTCCGCGGGCAGCTCGGCCCTGCTGATGGCCAGGGCCGACTCAAGGACCGCGGCGGCGATGTCGGCGAGTTCCTCCCCTGCCTCGTCCACGGACGCGACCCGGGTCAGGTCGCGGGCGGCCAGATGCAGGACGCGGCGGCGGTAGGCGGCGGCGAGGTGCTGCGCGGGATCGGTCTTCCCGTCCGCGCGGGTCGCGGCCGGTTCGTCCGCGTCCGGGTCAGCGCCGACGGCGCGCAGCAGTTCGGCGCGGATTTCGGCCGGGCCGGGACGGTGGCGCGCGCCGGGGCCGCGCAGCACCATGCAGTCGTCCGGGTGCCTGACGAGGTGGTCGGCGAGCGCCTTGCTGACCCCGAGGACGGCGGTCAGCCGCGTGCGGAATGCGGAGTCGTCGCGCAGCGCCTTCAGGAGCGCGCCGGCGGCGGGCGAGCCAGGGGCGGTGGGCGCGGTGCGCGGCGGGGGCCGCCCGGCGGCGCGGGTGGCGATGCGCTCGGCGATCCGGGTCAGCCCGTCGAGCGCGAGGTCGGGGTCGGCCGCGGCGGCGATCGCCGCGAGCAGCGGATCGTCGTCGGTCACGCCCAGGTCGGCGAGCTGCCGCTGCGCCCTCGCGACGTCGGCGAACCCCATCCGGGCCAGCCAGCCGGTCAGTGAGGTGCGCGGTCCGCTCACGCTGTGAGCGTATAACGGCAAGGCGACCTGCCGGGAACACGCGTGCGCGAGGCGCGGCCGGCCGAGCGCTCCCGCGGTACCTGAGCGCCCCATTAGTCCCACTAGTATGACTTTGGACACTTTATGCGTGTACAAATCGGGCATTCCGGGCGCTAAATGGTCACAGAGTGTGCAAAGTCGCCCGTCGGGGGCCATTGTGACTAGCGGATGCCCGTACCGGAGCCCGGCGGCGGGCCGGGCAGCACCCACGATGCCGGACGTCGCGGCGATTCCGCGGCTGACCGCTTGGTGGCAGAATGCGCCACGTGTCCACACGTTGGCGCGCGACGGCGGCGCTCGCGGCTGCCGCGTGCGCTGCTGCCCTGCTGGCCGCCGGCTGCGGGTCGCTCAGGCAGATCGGCGCGGGCTCGCACTCGCCGCCCGCGACGACGTTCACGATCACGGCGCGCGTGACCGCCGTGGTTGTCAACGGCGGCGCGTCGAGCGTCACCGTCACCGGCGGCGATCGCGGCACGGTCCTCGTATCGCAGCGGTTGTCCTACACCAAGACGCCGCCCGCCACGTCCCGGCGGCTCGTCGGCACGACGCTGACGCTCTCCTACTCGTGTCCAGCGCAGCTGGTGTGCGGGGTGGCCTACGACGTTCAGGTGCCGGCCGCGGTAGCGGTGACCGTGGACACGCGGGCAGGCGCGGTCACGCTGACCGCACTGGCCGGCCCCGTCAGCGCGCAGACCTACGCCGGGCTGATCACCGCGGTTAACCTCAGCTCGCGAACCGCCGGGCTGAGGTCCGACGTCGGCGGCATCGACGCCACGTTCTCGGCCGCGCCGATGTCGGTCAGCGCGGCGACGAACATCGGCCCCATCGCCTTGACCCTGCCGGACTCGGCGTCCTACAAGGTCAGCGCGCACACCTACGTCGGCTCGAGCACGGTCACCGTGGCCAAGAGCGCGGCGTCGTCTCACGTGATCACCGTCAGCTCCGACCTGGGCAGCATCACGATCAGCCCGGCCTGATGCGATCAGAGCGCCGCGAGTATCTCCGCCGCCATGACGTCCGGGTATTCAAGCGGCGCGAAGTGCCCGGCGCCGTCGACGAAGCGCAGCCGGACGTCGCTGAAGAACTCGCCAAGCCGGTCCGACCAGTCCCGGGGGAACAGGGGATCGTGCTCGGGCCACAGCACGGTGGTCGGCGCGGCGAGCCGGTCGCCCGGAGCGGGCGCCGTCTCTGACAAGGCGGCGGCCGCTGTGCCCCCGCCGGCGCGGTACCAGCTGATCGACGCGGTGAACGCCCCGGCCGGACCGTAGACGGAAACCAGGTGGTCGAGGTCCGCCTCCGCGAGTTCGAACCCGGGGCCTGACCAGTGCGCCCAGAAGTGGCGCAGGTACGCCCGGACCGCTTCTGGCTTGCCGTCGATCAGCTCCCCGGCCAGGGGCAGGCGGTGGAACGACTGGTACCAGAACTCCCGCAGCGGCCCCGCGGCGAAAACCCGCGTGCCCACGCCTGGCACGGGCGGGGTGATCACCAGTGCCTTGACCAGCTCCGGCCGCTTGCGCGCCAGGGCCTGCGCGATCCGGCTGCCGATGTCGTAGCCCGCCACGACGGGCCGGCGCAGGCCGAGTTCGCCGATCAGCGCGGCGACGCTGCGCGCCTGCGCCACCGCGTCGTACTGGCTCCTTGGGTCGGCGGCGTGCTTGTCCGACTCGCCGAAACCGCGCAGGTCGGGCACCAGCACCTGGCAGCCGCCGAGCCGGGGGACGAGTTCCCTGTAGTCGGTGCGGTCGCCTGGCCAGCCGTGCAGCAGCACCACGGCAGGACCGGAGCCGACACGGTCATAGGCCAGTTCGAATCCGTCGACTGCCACGAGGCGCCACGCGTCCGTTCGGGATGATGATTGTGACCTTTAAAGCATGGGGAGGTAGCGGTCCAGTTCATAGCGGCTGACCTGGCGGCGGTATTCGGACCATTCGTCCCGCTTGTTGCGCAGGAAGAAGTCGAAGACGTGCTCGCCGAGGGTCTCCGCGACCAGCTCGCTGTTCTCCATGACCTTGATCGCCTCGTTCAGGTCGGCCGGGAGCGGCTTGATGCCCAGGGCGCGGCGCTCGGCGGAGGTCAGGGCCCAGACGTCGTCTTCGGCGCCAGGGGGGAGTTCGTAGTCCTGCTCGATGCCGTTCAGGCCCGCGGCGAGGATCACCGCGAACGCGAGATACGGGTTGCACGCGGCGTCGACCGAGCGGAACTCAACCCGGGTCGAGTTGCCCTTCTGCGGCTTGTACATGGGCACCCGGACGAGCGCGGACCGGTTGTTGTGCCCCCAGCACACGTAGGCCGGGGCCTCGCCGCCCGCGCCGGCGGTCGCCTCCGCGCCGCCCCACAGCCGCTTGTAGGAGTTCACCCACTGGTTGCAGACCGCGGTGATCTCCTGCGCGTGCCGCAGCAGGCCCGCGATGAACGCGCGCGCCGTCTTCGACAGCTGGTATTCGGCGCCGGCCTCGTAGAACGCGTTCTGGTCGCCCTCGAACAAGGACACGTGGGTGTGCATGCCCGAGCCGGGGTGTTCGGTGAACGGCTTGGGCATGAACGTGGCCCAGACGCCCTGCTCGATCGCGACTTCCTTCATCACCAGGCGGAACGCCATGATGTTGTCGGCGGTCGTCAGCGCGTCGGCGTAGCGCAGGTCGATCTCCTGCTGGCCGGGCGCGCCCTCGTGATGGCTGTACTCCACCGAGATGCCCATCGCCTCGAGCATCGTGATCGACGTGCGCCGGAAGTCGTGGGCGATGCTGTGCGGGGTGTGGTCGTAGTAGCCGCCTGAGTCGATCGGCACCGGGACCACGCTGGTCTCTGGCTTGTCCCGCAGCAGGAAGAACTCGATCTCGGGATGGGTGTAGAACGTGAAGCCCATCTCGCTTGCCTTGCTCAGGTTGCGCTTGAGCACCCAGCGCGGGTCGGCGTAGCTCGGTGAGCCGTCCGGCATGAGGATGTCGCAGAACATCCGCGCGACCCCGGGGTACTCGCCGCGCCACGGCAGCAGCTGGAACGTCGACGGATCCGGCCGGGCGATCATGTCCGACTCGTGCACCCGGGCGAAGCCCTCGATCGCCGAGCCGTCGAAGCCGATGCCGTCGGCGAACGCGCCTTCGAGTTCGGCCGGGGCGACCGCGACCGACTTGAGCGCGCCGAGCACGTCCGTGAACCAGAGCCGGACGAAACGGATGTCCCGCTCCTCGAGCGTGCGCAGCACGAATTCTTCCTGCCTGTCCACGGCTATCACCTTAAACGTTTCTCACCGATAGTTCACCGGCCCGCGGTCGGGCCACGCTACCAGCGTCATTCCCCGGGCGCGTTTCCGCCTGGTTACGTTCCGGTGATCGTTGCGCGGGGGCCGGCGGCAGGGGCGCCGGGCCAGGCGGCCGGGGCGCGGACCAGGAGCAGCGCCGCGTCGTCCTCAAGCGGCGCGCCCGCGTGCCGCAGCAGGTCGGCGCGCAGCAGTTCAAGCAGGGCCGCCGTGCCGTCGTCGTCCGGCGTGGCCGGCCTGGTCGCGCCGGGGGCCGCCGCGAGGGCGGCGAGGCGCTCGTCCAGCGGGTAGAACACGTGCTCGCGGTCGCGCGCCTCCGTGACGCCGTCGGTGTAGAGAAGGAGCTGGTCGTTCGGCCTGAAGGGGAGGCTGCGGCCCGCGCCTGAGCCGTCCCCGAGGGTGAGCAGCCCGAGCGGCGGCGCGGGCGCGGGCACCTCAAGGACGGTGACGCCGCCGGGCGAGATCAGGATGGGCGGCGGGTGCCCGCAGGAGTAGATCGTCAGCCGGCCGCCGGCTGGATCGATCTCCGCGAGCAGGGCGGTGACGAACTCCTCGTGCTGCCCCCAGCGGCGGGCCAGCCCGGCGTCGAGCCTGCGGGCGAGTTCGGCGAGCGTGTGCACCTCGTGGGCTACCTCGCGGTACATGCCGAGGACGTCGGCGGCGACCTCGACCGCGCCCAGGCCCTTGCCGCGCACGTCGCCCATGATCAGCCGGATGCCGTGCGGCGTCACCGTCACGTCGTACAGGTCGCCGCCGACCTTGGCGTCCGCGGCCGCGGCGAGGTAGACGACGCCGAGCTGGAGCGGGCCGAGCTGCCGCGGCAGCGGCCGCAGCACCGCGCGCTG
>NZ_JASIAL010000494.1:0-4429 GCF_030042015.1 Trebonia sp.
GGGGTCCGTCGTACGCCGGGGGTCCGTCGTACGCGGCGGGTCCGCCGTTCGCCGCAGGGCCGTCGTATGCCGCAGGGCCGTCGTCCGCCGTCTCGCGGCCGGGCTGGCTGGCCCGGCGCCTGGGCGGCGGTCCGGTCAGGCCGCGCCTCGCCGAGGCAGGCCCGCTCGGGCTGATAGTGCTCGCCGCGATCGGCACCGTGGCCGCGTTCGCGCCTTCCTGGGACAGCTACACGCTCACGGCGACGACGACAGGAGCCGTCCAGACCATCACCGCAGGCAACGCGTTCGCGAACCCGGGCTGGGTGATCGCCGGCGACGTCGCGGTGATGATCGCGGTGATCGCGGGCGCGGTGCTTGCCGCGCTCTGGCGCCCTGGTCGGCAGGGCGCGCTGCTCCTGGCCGGCGTGACCGTGCCGCTGGTCGGGCAGGCGATATCGGCGCTTCTTCAGGTGACCGTGCCCACGACCGCGGCGGAGTTGGGCATCTCGTCGGCGCAGGCATCGGCGGTCGGCCTGACCATAACCTCAGGAGTCACGCCCATATTCTGGGTTTACTGCGTGTTCGTCATTTCGCTGGTCGTATCGTGCGCTTGGATGCTTACCGCGCCGCAGTATCCGGCAATGCCCGCGGTGCCTGCGGTACCCGGGCCGGCGCCGCTGCACCCCTTGGAAGGCATGGACGATGAGGACGCCGATAGCGGCGAGGACGCCGAAGACGATGAGGAAAGTACTTTCGCCTGATCGCCGCGTCCCGCCGCGCCCGGTCAAGCAGAGCAGCCCATAGCTGCCGCAGAATAGCGCCCCCGGCCGTACGGCCGGGGGCGCTATGGCTGAATGCCCGGGCGAAGTTCGGTACGAAACTACGTATTCCGGCGCACCTGTTACTTACCGGTCGCGGCCTGGTACTTGGCAACAAGATCAGCGGGCACCCGACCCCGATCCTTAATGTCATATCCTTGCTCGCGGGCCCAGTTCCGTACCTCGGTGGTGTTGAGCGCGCTGCCACCACCCCGGCTGGCCCTACCTGCGGCGCGACCGGCGCGGCGTGCGGTGCCACCCACCTTGCGCGCGTGGGAGACATACTTTCCGAGCGCCGAACGCAACTCCTCCGAGTGCTGCGCGTTCAGGTCGATCTCGTAATCCGTACCGTCCAGCGCAAAGCGCACGGTACCCTCTGCCGCTCCGCCGTCGATGTCGTCGATGAAGAGAGTCTGGATCTTCTGGGCCACTTGGATATCCGCCTTTCCTGGTTTCGACAGTCATCCTAATCGATGACCGCGGCGTTAGCGGCGTTGGACCCGCCCCATCCCGCACACCGACCGCAATTGCCGCACCTACCCGGCCGCCGAGGTCTTTGTGCCATGCTATGCCGACGAGATCTTATCTGACGCGGCACAGCGCTATGTGACATTCGCGACAATCGGGGCAGCGTGTCGGCGACCGTGTTCGCTTTGAGCAGAGGACGGTCGATCACAACGCTCTATCGACAACAACGCTGGAACGCCGATACTCGTTACCCCATTGGTTTAGACCGGCCAGGATTCCCGGCGGTACCCCATGTCCCAGAACATCCACTCGTAACGACTCGTGGTGCGGAAGTGGCGGCGAACCAGCGCGCGCTCGCCCGCGGAAAGGACCGGCCCGACCGCGTCGGCCTCGGCGATCACGTCCCGCACGACCTGCCCGAACTCGTCGCCGCCGTAGGTGTCAATCCACCGCTGGTACCTCGGGTCGGGCGATCGATGACGGAGGAGTTCCTTGCCCACTTCCCAGTAAATCCAGTAGCAGGGGAGCACCGCGCCGACCCCTTCGGCATAGGTTCCGCCGCGAATGGTCGAGAGCAGGTAGCTGGTGTAGGCGAGGTTCGTCGGGGCCGGCTCGGCGGCGGCTGCCGCCGCGGCGGAAATGCCGAGTTCCGGCAGCAGCGCTGAGTGCAATTCCTGCTCGACCGTCACCGCGTCCGCCGCGTGCCGCGCGAACATCCGCATCGCAGTCGGCTCAGGCGCGCGGCTGGCGACCGCGGCGAGCGCGCTCGCGTACTGCTTTAGGTAGAGCCCATCCTGGACGACGAAGAATGCGAACGACTCCTGGGGGAGCGTGCCGTCGGTCAGGCCCTTGATGAACGGATGCGCCAGGATCGCGCTATAGATATCGGTGATGCTGTCCCACAGTTCGCCGGTGAAGGAGTCGCTCACCCGCGTCACCTTACGACGCGACCCGTCCCCGACGGAAGCAGCCATCCGGTTTGGCGTTGTGACTCCCGGCGCCAACCCTATTGATGGCGTGGCCCACACCACCAATAACCGCGCGGATCGATCGGCGGGCATGCGCCGCGGCGTCGGCCAGCGCCCGCGCGCGGCGTTCGGCCGGCACACGATCGCAGTGGCTATTGTGGACCGGTGCGGGTAGCGACATGGAATGTCAACTCTGTCAAGCAGCGGGTGCCGCGGCTGCTGCCGTGGCTTGATGAACGACAGCCCGACGTGGTGTGCTTGCAGGAGATCAAGCTCACCCGCGAGGCGTTCACCGAACTGCTCGGCACCGAGCTCGCGGCCCGCGGCTACGCCTTCGCCGTCAACGGGCAGGCGCAGTGGAACGGCGTCGCCATCGTGTCCAGGGCCGGGCTCGACGACGTCACTGCCGGGCTGCCGGACGAGCCGGGCTTTCCCGGACCGGAGGCGAGGGCGGTCGCCGCGTCCTGCGGCGGCATCCGGGTGCATTCCGTCTACGTGCCTAACGGCAGGGAGCCAGGCTCGGACCACTACCGCTACAAGCTCGCCTGGCTCGCCGCCTTGCGGGACGCGGTAGCGGCAGGCCCGGCGGCGGCGCTGGTCTGCGGGGACATGAACATCGCGCCAACCGACGCGGACGTGTTCGACCCGGCCGCCTACGTCGGCCAGACGCACGTCACGCCCCCAGAGCGGGCCGCGCTCGCCGAACTGGAGGCGCTTGGCCTGCGGGACGTGGTGCGGGACCGCTGGCCGGACAGCCGCGTGTTCACCTACTGGGACTACCGGGCCGGCATGTTCCACCAGGATCTCGGGATGCGAATTGACCTGGTCTTGGCCAGCGCCCCGGTGGCGGCCCGGGTGCGGGCGGCGTGGGTGGACCGCAAGGCGCGCAAGGGCAGCGCGCCAAGCGATCACGCGCCCGTCATCGCCGACCTGGACGAGGCGCCAGACGGCGACATCGGGCCGGTCGTCCCGCCGCCGTCGGCGCGCCCCGCGCGGCCAGGCACCGCCAGGCTCCCGCAGTCGGGCTAGCTCAGTCGGCCTGGGTGACGTCCGCGGCGACGATCTTGCCGCCCACGACGGTGTCGACGCCGGTGAAGTACTGCACCGTGCCCGTGCAGTCGTCGGTCGCCGCCAGGTCGAAGCTGACCTCGTCGCCTGATTGCCAGTTCTCGCTCAGGTCCTGCCCCCCGGTGCAGGCGAAGCCGGCCACGAACTGCTGATAGGTCTGGCCGGTGACCGCGCCTGAGCTGAGCAGCGCCCAGGCTTCCGGGTAGTCCCCTGATTCGATGTCCCCGTAGTATGCCGCTACCACGGCCCACGGATCGGTGACGTTCGGGACCGGCGTCGGCTGCGGTGCCGCGACTGCCGTGGGCGCGGCGGTCGCGGGCGCCGACGACGCCGGCACGGTGCGATACCTGATGACCGTCTTGGTGATCGCCGGCGCGGCGGGCTGGGCGGTCGCTGCCGCTGAATGTCGGCCGGCCGACGCCGCGGCGGGCCCCTCCCGCAGCACGTCTGGTCCGGACGCGTGCGCCGAACAGGCCGCCAGCCCGATCACGGCGACCGCCAGCGCGATACCCGTTAGTTTCATCGCGCACCTGCCTCACGCGATGGTAGGAACTCTTGTCACATGAGTCACTCTTTGCTCCCATTCAACTACAGGTGATACGACGGCTTGCCGCCGGGTGGTTCGCCCCCAGTGATGATGCTGGTGGCCAAATCCCCGGCTCTGGCGCAGATAACGGGATCACACCAGGTACCAGATGCCTCGTCAGCACATCCTGTTCGTGGTCCGCGATGATTGTCCCGGCCTGCCCGGCTGGGGACCGGTCATCGGCGGCTGCAGCAGTTCGTCGCGTTCCCGGGCCGCCGTGCGCGGCGCGGCAGTATTCCGGGATGCTGGGCAAGACGGTGAACTGCCAGGTCGCGGTCAGCGTGCACCTGGTCAGCGAGCACGCCTGGCCGGCCGCCGGCTGGCGGCTGTTCCGCCCGGCGGGCTGGGACGACGCCGCGCTGGCGCTGGAGATGACCGGCGAGATGGCCGGACCCGGCGGGTGGGGCGTGCTGGAGCAGGCCACCGCCGCCGGCGGCGCCCGGCATCATCCCCGGCGCCTGCCCGCTGTGCAGCCAGCAAGTAACACTCGGCCGGCTCGCCGCTGCCCTATCCGCGACCCAACAAAGTACTACTAGGGCACG
>NZ_JASIAL010000495.1:0-11364 GCF_030042015.1 Trebonia sp.
GCCGGTCACTGCGCTGTGCAGCACATACCGCGGGTCCCGCTGCAGGTCGCCCGCCTTCGCCGACCAGGCCATGGCACCGATGAGCAGCTGGCCCCCGGCGATGTAGGGCTCGACCGGGCTGATGCGCGGGGATCCGTCGCGGCGCAGCGTGCCCAGCAGTGCCACGCGCGCCGAGGCCAGCCGGGCTGCGCCGAGCCGCGCGATCTCAGGCGCGGCCCGTTCGACATCCCGCCAGCTCGGTACCGCAGGATCACCCGTCACGTGGGCGACGCTACCGCCCGCTGCCCCGGTCCCGGGATCAACTTCACAGATGAGCAATCAGTGCGAGCAATACGAGCAGCAGGGCTAGCACAATCGTCACTGTGACGGCCGGAAGTATCACGAAAACCGCGTACAGGAATATGACCGGTCCAAAGTACTGGTCGTGGTTTGGGGCCATGCGCATGGCAGCCGCGGCTACGGGGTTACCTCAGGCCTGAGGCCGGTACAGGCGCGATAGACTGCGGGTCCGCAATCGCCGCGAAGGTCGCCCCGTTGTCAGCGATAAAGCGATTGACCATCCCGGCGGACGAAAGAAAAGGCTAACCACGTCGCCGGGTGGAATGGCGGGCGGGAGAGGCGGCACGGTTCGTTCGGGATCATTTGAATGGAAAGCGGGCGGTGCGGTGGCTTGCGCGGGCCGGGTGCGGGGGGCGGCGTGTGCCGTCGCTGTGAGCGTCAGCCGCGCCTGCGCCCGCTATCGAACGTAATGTCGGTGGCCGCCGCTAGATTGGCAGCATGGATCGCTCATATGGAGGAGGACGATCATGTGCTGGGAATGCGACCACCCGGGAAGCAGTCACCAGGACTACCTGGATCACATGCAGGGCCTGATCGACCGCTTTGGCTGGGCCGTGACGGGCGTGGAGGGTGACCGGATCCACCCGCCCTGGGCGTACACGCTCGGGCTGACCCCGCGTGGCAGGCCCGAGCTGGTAGTGACCGGGCTGCCGCTGCCGCGCGCCACCTGGCTGCTGAACGCGGTGGCCGGCTACGTGCTGGACACCACGGTCCCGCGGCCGGGAGAGGAGGTACTCGTGGAAGACGGTCCCCTGCTGGAGGTCGTCAGGGTCGCCGAGCCTGCGGCGCACCTGGCGGTCGCCGTCGATTTCTACGGGCCGGTGATCGAGGCACTGCAACTGGTGTACGCCGACGACCGCGGCCGCTGGCCGTGGGACGCCAGGGTCCGCGGGCCCCGGGGCGGGCAGCCGGTGCTCGGCCCGCGCGCCGCCGTCCCGGCCGGGCTGGCGTGAGCTTGGCGGTTACGTGACAGGGTTCTGCGTGGCGGACAGGTGCCACGTGCCGCTGGCGTACACCTCGGCGTAGCTGAACCCGTTGCCGCTACTGGTCCCGACCGCCACGCAGCGTGCCGCGCTGGCGCAGGCGACGGAGCTGAGCGGGGCGGAGACGGTGTCCCCTGGTGGCTCGGGCAGCAGCGTGACCCGCCAGTCAGCTCCGTTCCAGGTCTCCGCGACCGGCTGCAGCTGGTAGCTGCCCGTCGCGGCGCAGAACCGGGCCGTCGGGCAGGAGATGCTGGTCAGGAACTCGTCCCCGGTCTTGTGCACGATCGGCGCGGGTTCGACCCGCCACGCCGATCCGTTCCAGTGCTCGGCGAGCGGGAACTGCTGCCGGCTGTTCCCGATCGCGGTGCAGTCCGAGGCCGAGACGCAGGACACCGCGGTGAACTGGTTGAAGTGGGCGACGTTCACCGCGGGAAGCAGCTGCCAGGTGCGGCCGTTCCACCGCTCGGCGAGCACCTGGTCCCTGGCCTTCGGGTTGGGCTTGCCCGTCAGGCCGTAGGTGTAGTCGCCGACCGCGACGCAGTCCTCAGGCGACACGCACGAGATCCCCGAGATCTCCACCGACTGGAAGGAGTGCGGCGGCGCGTGCATCACCCCGACGCGGAACGCCTTGCCGTTCCAGGTCGCGTAGACCGGCACCGGCGTTTTCGCCGTCCAGCCGACGAGGACGCATGAACCGGACACCGGGCAGGAGAGCGCGACCAGAACGGGCCCGCCCGGGCCGGTGACCGCGTGCCAGCTGCTGCCGCTTCCGGCGAGGACCGCCGGGACACCGAGGGCCAGGCACCTGGCGGCCGAGGTGGCCCCGGCGGCGGCGGCCCGGGTGGCCCAGGCGGCGGCCGGCGCGAAGGCACAGGAGATCGCCGACAGGACGCCCGCCGGAGACGGTTCCTGCCTCCAGGAACCGCCACTCCACGCCTCGATGAGGGTGTGCGTGGCCGACCCGAGGACCGTGTACCCGACCGCGTAACAGGTACCGCCCGTGCAGGACACCCCGTTAAGGGTGTTCCCGTGCTTGGCCGGGGGCACGCTCGCCGTGAGCGCCGGAGTGCCTGTCTGCGACGTACCGGCCACCGCCGCGCCGGACGCCGACGTGGCCGCCGTCGTGCCGCATGCGGCAGTCGCGCCGGCGAGCGCCAGCACCGCGGCCACCCGCGCGCCGCCTCCAAGGAGCCTCATGATCGCCTCTCAGTGAAGAAAGCAAGCGAACTGCTGCCCTCGTAGACGCCCAGACGGACCTCCCGGTTGGGTGTGCGCCGGCCGAAAAGCCGGCGCCCTGCTCTGCGGCGCGGGCCGCGTTAAGGGCGTATGTTGAGCCCGTCCCCATCGGATTCACAACCCGCTTCCGCGGAAACGCGAGTGTTGCCGGATCGCGGCTGAGCACCTGTTGCAGCTGGCAAGATGCTGGGCAGGCGCCACGGTTCGTTCTGGATGACGGGGATGAGGACCACCTACGGCGGGTCAGCGATTTGGGCCGGGGCACTGAACGGTTGCCGTGTGCAGGTCATGTGCGGGGATTCGGCCCCGCGTCCCCGGTGTGGCTGCGGCCGTCGCCGGGGAATGCGGGGGGCGGTGCCGGCGGCCCGGAATCCGTCGGCGAGCCCCGTCGGCGCGTCATGGGGTACACAAACCAAAGGCCACCGAACAGGCCTACGGTGAAGACGGTCACCAGGATCACTGTCAGCTCGTTCTCGACACAGCTGACCACCAGCAGCACCGCCACGGCGACGGTCAGGGCCACGGCGGCAAGGCCCCCGATGGCCATCACGTTCGCTGCCCGTACCAGATGCTCCTTCATATGGTGGCGGAAGACCAGCCGGTGGAAGGCGACCGGCCCGAGCAATAGGGCGGTAGACACCACGGCGAGCAGCACGGCCGTCACATACAGCGCCCGCTGTGCATGCCCGAGCGCGGTAAACCGTGCATAGAAGGGCAGCGAGAGCAGGAAACCGAAGATCACCTGAACGCCGATCGCGGCGACCCGAAGCTCCTGCAGCAACTCGACAAGATTGCGGTCGTCGCGCTGCGCTTCCGTCTCCCCCGGACGATCGGCGGTGATCACGAGGCGAACTCACCCGCCGCAGCAATGCCTGTCATGATCGCGGCTCACCTGCCCCGGAACTAGCAGGCTGGCAGCCTGCCATGGAGGCCCATGGTACTTCAGCGGCAGGCGCGGCGTTGGCCTCGAGGCGGCGGGCGCGCCCGTGCTGGGCGGGCCGGCGGTTGGAGGGAACAGCGTATCCATATCCGGACGGGCGCTCCGCATCCATCGGTGCACCGGGAGATCCAGCGCGCTGAAGAGGCAGGCCTGCTGACAACGCGGAAGGCCGGAAACACTCGACTGGTCCGTGCCAACACCGCCAGTCCCTACTACGCGGGACTGGCCGAGGTGCTCGCCCGTGCCTTCGGGGTTCCTGCCGTACTCGCTGCCGCCCTGACCGACATCGAAGGGACCGCGGCGGCGTACATCTACGGCTCGCGGGCCGTCGGACGTGAAGGGCAGGCTGGTCCGCGGCCCGTGGGTGACATCGACGTGCTCGTTCTCGGCGACCCGGACCGAGATCAGCTTTATGAAGCGCTCAGCACCGCAGAAAAGCGGCTGGGCAGATCCGGCGAGGCGACAATCCGCGCTCCCGGCTGGCTGGAGGCAGGATCCGGCGCTTTCCACGACACCGTAACCAGCCGGCCATTGCTCAGGATTGATCTTCTGCCCCGCTGATGAACCGGCCCGATGGAGAGGTACCCGGCAACGCCAGCGCTCCCGATAGCGCTGCATCCGCCTGCCGATTGCCCACGATGCATCCGCGTGTTGACGGCCATCGAAATCTCCCCGCTGGCGGCCATGGGGGCAACGGCAGTGTCCTCTGCACGTTGGGTACAGGGCCATGACAGATATCCGCCTGATACTGGACGTTCTCCGGTGCGAACTGGCGGTCGCCTGGCGTCTAAATTCCCGTCGGAGCAGGACGCAGCGGCGCCAAGCCTTCGATGCCGTCTGGTGAACGACATCTGCTTGTCCAGTCTGTGCCGTCCCAGTAGCGATCTGCCTTCCCCCAAAGAGGATCGGTATACCAGCCGGGCTGCTCAAGCGCGTCCGGCTCAGGAACCATCGTCATTTCCTGCTGGGCGATGCCCAGGCGCAGCAGTGCAACCGCAGCCCATGCGATGGAGGCCAGAGCCATCGCGTCATTCAGGCGGCACTTTCGGTCCTGGTTGACGTCCTCCATGTTCATCTTCGAATAACGCTCGTAGTCGAAGAGCTGTACTTGGAATGCCGCGAACATCAATGCCGCGCTTTTGCGCTGCTCGGCAGTCAATCGCGGTACCCACTCCGGCGCAACGGAGATCACTTCTTCGGCAGCGCCAGGGGCGGAGATGTGCCCGACGCCCATAGCGGTTTCCACGACCGGATAGAAGGGAACGACCCGGCTACTGGGATCGACCGTGCGGATGTACATGTCAGTAAAGGCGCCGCGCAGGGCCACCCATCTGAGCAGTGATCTCTCTCTGCGGAACAAGGGGGCTATCATGGCGACTAGGCCTTCCATGCCAAGACCCTTGCCGATCGGAACTCCAGCCGAAGCCTCAGAGGCAAGGGGATCTCCAGCAAGCAATCTCGCGCATTCGATAAAAAGACGGTTGCGGCGGGGTAGCGAACCTGGCACCTCCGGCTCGTTTTGTGGATGGCCACTGACGGTGAGTCGAGGTGGGTGCCTCTGCCCACCACTCGATTTCGAAAACAAAGGCATGTGTTCCCCTTGCGATTCAAGCTTGCGCCATAACTATCTAAGTTAAAGCGCCACATTCAGTTGACCCGAGAAAGTTGACTAAATATGGCGGATGTTCATCTTCAGTTTGTGATCGCCGCGATTCGTACTCCATCCACCTACGCAGCTGGACACTTCCCGAGCTGACAATTCTTATGACGTGCATGCGGATGATATCGAGTACCTGCACATTGTTACGGATCAGTAACGATACACAATGGCGTACAGATGACAGCGCGGCTCTTTAGGACGCCGACGCGGCCCGCGCGGATACCCCCGCTCCAGCGATCACCAGGGCCTAACCGGGGCCTAACCACTCATTCGGCGTTCGAATGCTCACTCGGCCGTCTCGCTGTGTGCAACTCGGAGGGCCGACTTCGAAGTGGGCCGCAGCATCGTGATCTTCTGCGTGCTGGTCGCCGTGATCGGTGAGCAGTTCGATCATGCCCGAGGCTGACCGCTGACTGTGAGGTCGCGCTAGAACCCGTACTTGTCTATGACCGTTCTGGCCCGCGGGTGCCCGGCGCGTTCGGCTTGTTCCAGCCAACGGCGGGCCTCGGATCGGTGGCCGAGCTGCCCGTTGATTATGCCTGCAAGGAACATGGCGTTGGCCTCGCCCGTCTCAGCCGCCCGTTCTTCCAGAGACAGCGCTCTTTGCATGACTGTCCGGTCATTGGGGTTGGCCTGGAAGAGGAGCTGCCCGTAACGCATCTGGCAGAACGGATGTTCCAGCTCGGCCCCTTGCCGTGACCAGTGCATCTCCGCCTGTTTGTCGTCCGCGTCGGCGGCCATCTGGGTCATGGCGGCGCACCCGCCGCCGTCGCCGAGTTCGGCTGCCCGCTGATACCACTGCCGTGCCCCAGGCAGGTCGACGGCCTGGAGCGCCGCGACGCCGAGGTTGTACGCGGACTTCGCGTGACCGCTCTTTGCCCCGGTTTCCCACCAGAAGATGCCCGCGGACGTGCGGCCCAGCTCGAAGTTGAGGCAGCCGGCGTCGTACATTGCATCGACCAGGCCGAGCTGGGCGGCCTCTTCGTAATGGTAGAGCGCGGCCGCTACGTCGCCCCTTTCCTGCGCGGCGAAGGCTTTGCGATACGCCTGGCTGGCCGCGTCTCCTGCATCAGCCTCACCGAAGATGTTCTCTACTCGTGTGGCGAGGGCCACCGGGTCGTCAAGATAGTCGGCCCGCGCTTGAGTCCCTGGAGCAGCCATGGGCGCCGGGATGTCGATGGGATTCTTGGCGAAGAACCCTTTGAGATCGCCTTGCCGCCTTTTTTCTGCTGCGATTGCCCTGGTCAGCAGCATGTAGTTGCCGCCCTGGAAGAACGGTCTCTCCATGGCGCCGTTTCCGCCCATCGCGGCCGGTTGCCATCCGTGTTTCTTCATGACGGTCATGGCGAGCCGGATTTGCCGGCTGGCTTGGTCGGTCAGAGTCCAACCGTCCGGCGGCGCGGTTATCGAGGCGAATAGAACGCTGTGGACCGTTTCCGGAAGATCGGAACCCGCCAGGATGCCCTGTCCGTAAAGCTCATGCTGCAGCGCCTGACACATCAGAGCCCCTGCCTGCATCATGGACCGGTAGTCATCGTTCGCTTCGTACACGCGCTGTCCCGCCCGCCATGCGGCCAGGTCATTGTCTGCGTCCAGTTCGCCGACGGGCCATTCGCCGCGGATCGAGTCGACCTGGGACCAATCGGTTTCCTCCATGAATCCATCCTCCTTCGAACAGCGTTGCTCGCAAACGGCTCAGATCTCATCGGCGTAGCCGCGAGCCCCGCGCCTTTCGCCCCACCTTGGTAGTACGCAGCTCTGCGGCGTCCGGATGACTATGCGCGTGCGGCCAACGCGCTCACTGGTGCGCTATGAGGTCGTCTGCGGGCGGACAGCCCCACGTTCCGAACTGGGTCATCTGCCTTAGCGCTCCGGAGGCTTGGTGGTCAAGAGAGCCTATTCGGCGCTCGGCGGCGCTCTGCTTCGTGGAGCTCGCTTACGATGCGTGATCAGTGCTGATCGAGGCTGAGCGCACGGTCCTGCCCGATTGAGGCCGTGTCGCCGGACGCGCCTATCGCTGATCGTGGAGGGCAGCTGTACTGCCTGGCGCCGGGTGGGTGAGGATGCCGTCATGAGGGTTCGGTTCGCTGGCAGCGGTGACGCGTTCGGTAGCGGCGGGCGGTGGCAGACGTGCATCCACCTGTCCGGCCCCGGACAGGTTCTGCTGGTCGATTGCGGGGCTACCAGCATGGTGGCGCTCAAGGCCCAGGGGCTTGACCCGAATGCGGTCGGCGCGGTGGCGGTGACCCACCTGCATGGGGATCATTTCGGCGGGCTGCCCTTCCTGATCCTCGACGGCCAGTTCTCCGGCAGGTCCGCGCCGCTGCTGGTGGCCGGACCGCCGGGCACCCGGGCGCGGCTGGCCGAGGCGATGGAGGCGCTGTTCCCTGGCTCCAGCCAGGCGCAGCGGCGGTTCCCGGTGCAGGTCACCGAACTGGGCACCGACGGGCAGCCATCCGCCCTGGGCGCGGCGACGGTACGCGGATGGCAGGTCGAGCACCCCTGCGGCGCGCCGCCGCTCGCACTGCGGGTGGACCTGGGCGGCGTGAGCATCGCCTATTCCGGGGACACGCAGTGGACCGCGGCGCTGACCCAGGCAGCGGACGGGGCGGACCTGTTCGCCGTGGAGGCCTACACCTTCGACCGGCCCGTCCGCTACCACCTGGACTACCAGACGCTGCGCGCCCATCTCGGCCAGATCCGCGCCCGGCGGATCGTGCTCACGCACATGTCCGCCGCCATGCTTGCCCGGCTCGCCGACGCCGACGTGCCCGCCGCCTACGACGGGATGACCCTGGACCTGTAACCCGGCCAGCACCCGCGGACCCCCGGCGGGCCAGTCCCGCAAGGTAAAGGCATGCCGGCCCGGGGTGAGGCGAACCGGCATGCTTCCCACTCACGCAGGGCCTACCGCGGACCCGGGGATGAGCAAACGCGGCGCACCACTGGGCCCACGGCGTTGATCACGCTACGCGTCGGTCCTGGTCTTTCGCCGTGCGCGGGATGCGCCGATCTGCACAGCCGCGCGAGTTACGGCTGTCATCAGATGAGGCGCGCAGATCGGGACGATCTGGCGTCGTGGGGGACTGCCAGTCGATGCGGCCGCGAGGCACACTCATGCCGATGAGCGAGCATATCGATGCGGCGATGAGCGACCGCTGGGTACCTTGGGGCGAAGTGGTCTCATTGTGGTCCCGATAATCTTGCTCGAATGTCTTTGTGATGATTGGATTACCGACTCCCTTGTGTCAGTGGAATCTCTGAGCTACCCATACGATAAAGGCGAGAATGAAGTATCCACTGATGGCCTGCAGTACCTGAAGTGCGCTTGCCCATTCGGTAACTACGCGTGCGCTGGAAGTGGAGAGTGAAACGACATTGGCCAAGCTCATTATAAGTGCCTGAGGAAAGCTGGCGCGCTGTGGCCCGAGGGTTCCGGCCCGCGCTGCGCCGGTTGACCAGTACAGCAGTGGCAATATTGCTGCATTTACGATGAGCACGGTGAGTAGAGTTCGCCACACACTACTTCCCGACAGGCTCGTCCAGTGGTATAGATTCCTGAATAGCAGAACCATCCAGCGATGACGGAGCTTTAGAATCCTGAGCTGGGTTTGCATCCTTTCCCGGTAGAGTTGGGCACCGTGGTGTCGGTCTCCGGCAACAACGAGCAGCTGCTGGAGTTGGTTCAGTTCTCTTGCCCACTCATCCAGCGCGTCAGCCTGGGCGGTAGGGGCTTTAACGCTTTGGAGATAGTTCTCCCAGGCGTAGCGGTGCCATCCAAGGTCTGTCCGGCTATCCGTCTGGACGTCATCCTGAACTGTCACTTCGTTTTCCGTTGATGTCTTGGGCTTAGGGTCTCCCCATTCGATGCTGGTAGAGTTCCAGGGCACGCTTGCCACGAAGGTCATCGGCACCCATTCCCCTGCGTGCAGCGTGCTGGTTGCCCCGTGTAGGAATGACCGTGCTGCCTCCCGGTAGCGGTCTTGCAGGGGGCAATGTTCGTCTGCGAAGCTTAGCCCAGCCAGTCGCCACAGCCGCGCGGCGTGAGTCAGCCTTCCGCTTGCCTCTGCCTCTTCGGCTCCCCACTGGTAGGCCCACGCGCGCTGTAGCCGGCGAAGCCCGATCTCCTCTTCTCCTTTAACCAGATGGACAAGTTCGCTAGATGGACTCATCCATTCCGTATAGGAGATAATGTGGAAGATCCCAAGCTGGCCGGGCTCTAGGTGGCGCGAACGGAAGGACTCCATCCGGTCCGGGAATTCCCATCCAGTCGACTTAGCGAGCTCGTAGGCCAAACGTTCCCATAGACCGCTCTGCTGGCGCCAGTTCTGCGCACGTTCCTTGCACGAAGCTGCCCGCATCAGGTTCGAGAAGCGATTGGCTCCAGATTGTTCCAGCCACGCCGCCCGGAAATACAGATGCGCCGCCTCATCGAATTCAAAGATCTTCTCATGTCGGCGCGCTCTTTGCTCGAGCGTCAAGACGCGCATCCCGGGCCACCCACGATGCATCAACTACCCCCTTGCCGCCGGGAATAACTTAGTGAAGACCCATTACCGAGCCAACCACTCATCGAATGCTATCCTGATTGACGACATCAAGGAGGAGAACACTACGTCCACTGGCCGGATTGACCTGCTGCCGGGCGAGGAGGTCGTCTCGATCCGGCGAGTTGACGCGGAAAGACGCCCTCACCGCCCCGACGCGGCACGGGCCTTGGCCGCGCTTGCCCGTGTGGATGCCCCTAGCCAGGTTGGTCTGCAAGGCCCACTCTTGGCGGCGATCGCAGAACCAGGTGCGCAGGATCCAGCCCTCCACAACTTCGAAGCGGTATTCGGGCGCGACTCGTTGATCTCGGCCATGTCTGTCGTCTCCGGCTTCCCCAGACTGCTGTTCGAGACAGTACGATATCTCGCCACCTACCAGGGGCAGCAGTTCGATGAGTCGAAGGCCGAGGAGCCCGGTAAGATCCCACACGAGATCCGTTCCCCTGATGACCCAGTGGCGAAGCAACTCACCACCGAGCATGGCTGGGGATGGCCCTATTTTGGATCGATCGACGCCACTCCGCTCTTCCTCCTAGCCTGCGCCCGATGCGTGACGGTGAATACGACGTATCTTGACACAGCGCTCAAGTGCCAAGACGGTTCTGTGACGCCGCTCCGGCAGTCGGTCCGCAAGGCTGCAGAATGGCTCGCGGGGAAACTGGAGACATCAAATGCGGGATTTCTGGAATCATCAGTTCAGGCACATGGGGGTCTAACGAACCAGACCTGGAAAGACTCATGGGACGCCTTTTCCTCCGCCGACGGGCAGATCATCACGCCGCCGATCGCGGCGGTGGAAGTCCAGGCCCTGGCATTTGATGCGGCCCGGGCAGCGGCCCGGCTGCTCCGCGACGAGACAGCGGAACTAGCGACACGGCTGGAAGCCGCGGCCACGCGCCTTCGAAACGCAGTGCTCGAGACCTTGTGGCTCAACGACGGCGGATTCTTCGCCCTGGGCGCGCATCCAACCCCAAGCGGAGCATACAAACCTCTTTGGGTGGCAGCCTCCAACATGGGTCATCTCCTCGACAGCAACCTGCTCGGCGGAAACGACTACGGCGAAATCAGGCGACGGATAATCGAGAAGCTATTCACCCCTGAACTGCTATGCCCCGGCGGAATCCGGACGCTCGGAACCAACGAAGCCCGCTACCGCCCAGGCAGCTACCACAACGGAAGCTGCTGGCCGTGGGATACCGCAAAGATTGCACGAGGCCTACGCCGGTTCGGCTATACCAGCCTCGCTGACATCCTCACTCGGCGAGTGCTCGACGTGTGCGTTGAATTCGGGGGATTCCCCGAGTTCTGCCGCGGCGACGCAGACGCTATACGGTTCAATGACCGCATTGTGGATGTGCGCGATCAGAGTGGGCGATCAAACCGTATCGAACAGCCACCCCAGCAAGTGCAAGCCTGGACGGTAGCCGCCGTCATAGAATTCGAGTCTGTCGCCAACCCGCAGCCATCATCTAGCAAGTCTGTTATTGATCAGAAACTCGAAACCCAGATCGTGGACCGGATAGTTGATCAGTAACGCCGTCCAGCGCCCACGTCCTCTCCAACACTCGCCAAAGTACCAGCACTTGTCCGGCGACCAGCCCTAGCCACCACCAGTGAATGACTTTAATGATGGATCAGGCACAGAACCAGCGTAATCAC
>NZ_JASIAL010000496.1:0-27072 GCF_030042015.1 Trebonia sp.
GCGGCCAGCGCCAGCGCGGCGGCCGCGGCCAGTGCCAGCGCGGCGAGCGACAGCCCGATCATCAGGGGGACGGACGGGGCGCCGCCGCCGGCCGGTCGCGCCGCCGGCGCGACCGGCGGCGCGACCGCGCCCGCGGCCGAGTCCGGCGCCGGGGAGAACTCGACCACGCGGTCGTTTCCCGTGTCGGCCACAAGCACGTCACCGGACGGGGTTACCGCCAGGCCCTCCGGCGCCAGGAGGTTCTCGAAGGCGTCGCTCGTGTCGGACTGCAGGCCGAACTCGGTGTAGAAGGTGCCGTCCGGGTTGTACACGCTGACCAGGTTGTAGTCCTCCTGCCCGACGTAGATCTTCCCGTCCGGGCCCACCGCGATGCCGCTGGTGTTGCCAAGCGCGCCGTAGCCCGCCTGCGTGGTGCCGAACGACAGCAGCTGCGCGCCCGCCGGGGAGAACTCGTAGACCTGGTTGCCGGCCGCGTAGCTTGGGCTGGACACCCAGATGTCCCCGCTCGCGTCCAGCGCCACGCCGGCCGGGGTCGGCACGCTGATCGAGCCGGCATAGGAACCGGCGGCCGTGAACTCCTCGATCCTGTTGTTGTCCTGGTCCGCGACGTAGACCGTGCCGCCGTCCGCGGAGACCGCGAGCGCCACCGGCTGGTCCAGCTGGCCGTCGCCGCTGCCCGCGGCGCCGAAGCTGGTCAGCACGGTCCCGGACGGCGACAGCTCGACCACGCGGTCGCTGCCGGTGTCGGCGACCCAGATGTCACCGGATCCGTCGACGGCGATTCCTTCTGGCTGGTCGAGGCCGGCGCCGCCGCCGGTCACGCGCAGCGGGCGGCCCGAGCCGTCGAACTCGGCGATCGTGTTGCCGCCGGTGTCGGCGACCCAGATGTCGCCCGCCGCGTCGGTCGCCACGCCGTAGGGCTGGCTCAGCTGGCTCTGCCCGATCGCGCGCGAGTAGGCCGGCGCGGGCGCGATCGTGCCCGGGGTGACGGAGAAGGCCACCGGGCCGGCGAGCACGTCATAGCCGTTGTCGTACAGGAAGTAGGCGACGTAGTCGCCCACGCCGTCCAGCGAGGCGGTGTTGAACGTGACCGTGCCGCTGGCGTCCGGCGTGTACTGCCAGACGGTGGAGGCCACGTCGCCCGGGGTCTGGCCGGGCTCGTAGATGCCGACCCAGTTCGTCGACTCCACCCCGGCGGCGGGCACGGAGTAGCTGAACGTGATGGAAGTACACACGGGAACGGAGGTGACCGATGCGGTCAGTGTGCCCTGGTAGGGGGCGTTCGCGGCGGGCGCCGCCGACGCGGGCGCCGCGGCGAGCGCGACGCCGAGCGCCGCGACCCCGACGCCGAGCGCGGCGGGCCCGAAGATCCTGGAGAGCCTGGAGAGCAGGGTCATGGAGCGGACGCTAACGCCCGTAGGTGACTTGGATAGCCAAGCTGGGTGGCCGGCAGGTGTACGACCTTTGTCAGATACCGAACAGCTTCGCCGCCGACTCGAGGAAGACCTGCGCGCACAGCGAGCCCCTGGCGGCCGCCTCGCCGAGCAGCGCCGGGTCGGTGGCGAACATGCACTCGACGTACTGCGTCACGGACGTGTCGGGCTGCGGCACCGACGGGGTCCCGCTCACGATGTCCGCCTCGTAGTCCGACAGGCGCAGCACGCACTCGCCGCGGTCCGCCGCCTTCTCGCCGATCTTGCGCCCGACCCGCAGTTCCACGCCGAGCTTGACCCGGCCCGCGCGGACGGCGGCGGCCGGCTCGTCCTCGCCTTCGCGCAGCGTGACCGCGGGCAGCCCCCAGACGCCGGCGAGCGGATCCGCCGGGTCGTCTGGGCGGCGCACGAGCAGGAACGTGCCGTCCTCGCCGCGGACGACGATCGCGACTGAGTGCCTGGCGGGTTTCATCGAGCCCATCATCGCACCCGGCCGGCCGCGGCAGCCGCCGGGAAGACCGGAATTCCCCGCGCGGGCGGACCTCAGTCTCTGGAAACCTTAAACTTCGCGGGCGATGCTAGTAGCGAGCCTGCGGATGCCCTTTCACAGGCCTGCTACGGGCAGAGAGCTCTTCCTGGCATGGAACGGAATCGTTATGCCGACCTGCTGCGGGTCGTGGCCATCGGCGGCGTGGTCTACGGCCACTGGCTGCTGATCTCCATCACCTACCGGAACGGGCAGCTGTCCGGCCTTGACGCGCTTGACTACATCGGCTGGGGGCAATGGGTGACCTGGCTGTTCCAGGTCATGCCTGTCTTCTTCCTCGTCGGCGGCTACGTGAACGCCCAGTCGTGGGCGGCGCATCACGCGGACGGGCAGACCTGGACGATCTGGGTCCGCGACCGGGCCATGCGCCTGTTCTGGCCGACGGCGGTCTACGTGTTCGTGGCGGTCCTGGCGGTCGCGATCGCGCGGGCGGCGGGCGTGAACGAGGCAGAGATCGCGGAGGCCGCCTGGCTCATCGCGCTCCAGCTGTGGTTCCTGCCCGTCTACCTGCTGCTGATCGCGCTGACACCGCTGCTGCTTGCCGCCCACAGGCGGTGGGGCCTGGCGGTTCCCGCCGCCATGGCCGTCGCGGCCGGCCTGGTGGACATCGCCGTGGTGGGGCCGCACGTGCACGTGATCGGGTACGTCAACTACCTGTTCGTCTGGGGCTCGATTCACCAGTGGGGCTTCGCCTGGCAGGACCGCACGCTGACAGACCCGCGATGGCGGCCCTGCGCGCTCGCCGCCGGCGGCGCCGCCCTGCTGGCCGGCTTGCTGATGCTTGGGCCGTTCAAGCCGGACATGATCGGCTCAGGCAACACGAACCCCCCGTCGATCGCGCTGCTCGCGTACGCCGCCGCCCAGGCCGGGCTGGTGCTCGCCGCCGAGCCCTTCGTCTCCAGGCTGCTGACCAGGCCACGGCTGTGGCAGCCGGTCAGGCGGCTGAACGCCACGGTGATGAACGTGTACCTGTGGCATTTCGTGCCCGCGATCATCGTCGCGATCGCCTTCTACGCGACCGGGGTGATGCCCCAGCCCGCCATCGGCACGGCCGAGTGGTGGGAGCTGCGGCCCGCGTGGTGGGGCCTGCTGACCGTGCTGCTCGTCGCCCTGGTCATCGTCGTGATGCGCGCGGAGCGGCCGATGCTCCGCCTGCCCGCCGGGGTCGGGCGGCCCGGGCCGTGGTCCCCTGTGCTCCTGCTGGCGGGCATCGTCGCCGCCTCGGTGGGCCTGACCCGGCTCGCGATCGCCGGGTTCGCCCCCGGCGGCCATCCGCCCGTGCCCGTCCTGGCCGCCTTCGTCATCGGCATGACCGCGACCCTGTTTACCGGCCGCAACCAGCCGCAGGGCACCCGGCCGCAAGAGCTCCGCCCGGCGTGACGGCTCGCGGCCATGGAACGGAACCGCTACGTCGACCTGGTGCGGGTCGTGGCCATGGCCGGCGTCGTCTTCGGCCATTGGGTGCTGATCTCCATCACCTACAGCGGCGGCCAGCTGTCCGGGCTTGACGCGCTCGATTACATCGGCTGGGCACAGTGGGGCACGTGGGTCTTCCAGGTGATGCCGCTGTTCTTCCTCGTCGGCGGCTATGTCAACGCGCTGTCCTGGACCGCGCACCACGCGGACGGGCAGACCTGGACCGGGTGGGTCCGCCACCGGGCCATGCGCCTGCTCTGGCCGACGGCGGTTTTCGTCGCGGTGGCGGTCGCCGCGGTGGCGATCGCGGGGGCGGCGGGCGTGAGCACGGCGGAGATCGCCGAGGCGGGCTGGCTCGTCGCGCTCCAGCTGTGGTTCCTTCCTGTCTACCTGCTGCTGATCGCGCTGACCCCGGTGCTGCTTGCTGCGCACAGGCGGTGGGGGCTGGCGGTTCCCGCCGTCATGGCCGCGGCGGCCGCCCTGGTCAACGCCCTGCTGGCCGGGGGGCACGTGCCGTCCGTCGTCGGGTACGTCAACTTCCTGCTCGTGTGGGGCGCGATTCACCAGTGGGGCTTCGCCTGGCAGGATCGCACGCTGACGTCCCCGCGGTGGCGCCCGTACGCGCTCGCCGCCGGGGGCGCGGCCCTGCTGGCGGGCCTGCTGATCTGGGGGCGGTTCGCGGTCAACATGATCGGCTCGGGCAACACGAACCCGCCGTCGATCGCCCTGCTCGCCTTCGCCGCCGCCCACGACGGCCTGGTGCTCGCGGCCGAGCCCACGGTCTCCAGGCTGCTGGCGAGGCCGCGCCCGTGGCGCTGGGTCACGAAGCTGAACCAGGCCACGATGACCGTGTACCTGTGGCATTTCGTGCCCGCGATCGTCGTCGCGGTCGCGTTCTACCGGACCGGGATACTGCCCCAGCCTGCCATCGGGACCACGCAGTGGTGGGAACTGCGGGCCGTGTGGCTCGCCCTTCTCGCCGTGGTGCTCGCGCTCCTGGTCACGGTGTTCATGCCGGTGGAACGGCGGGCGGCGCGGCTGCCCGCCGGGCTCGGCCGGGCGGGGCCATGGTCGCCGGTGCTGCTGGCCTTCGGCGTCATCGCCCTGATGCTGGGCCTGACCAGGCTCGCGGTCGGCGGCTTCGCCCCGGGCGGGCACGCGCCCGGGCTCGTCCTCGCCGCGTGCGCCGCCGGCGTGGCCGCGACGCTGCTGACCGGGCGCGACCGCGCGCCAGGCACGCCGGTCAAGCGGGGTATCGGGGACGCGCGGGGCGAAGTAACGCGTCGTTCGGAATAATGTCGGCCTTAGCCGGCGACGGTGATCTCGGCGCGGTCGGGGTAGAAGGCCACGTGCCCCGCGATCTCGGCGACCGCCGGGTAGGGCTGCTCGTAGCTCCAGATCAGGTCGGTCTCTGTGCGCCCGTCCGGCGTCTGGACGCTGAAGTAGCTGGCGTCGCCCTTGTAGGGGCAGTAGCTCTGGGTGCCGGTGCGCCGCAGCAGGCTCCGGTCCACGTCGGCGATGGGGATGTACTGCACCACCGGGTAGGACGCCTCGGCCAGCGACAGCGCGCTGTCGGACTCGGCGACCGTCACGCCGCCGACGCGCACGGTCACGCGGGAACCGGTCGGGCGGACCGTGATCGGGTGGGTGGCGTCGGGAATCTTGACGGCGCGGCTCATGGGCGGCTCCCTTCTTCGGGCACTGTTAGCACGGTAAGCCACGGGGCGGCCGCGGACATTCCGGCTTAGCCGTTCGGTCTTAGCAGCTCGGCCCCGGGCTCGGGCTGGCCGGGACCGGGTCCGGCGGGGACGGTATCGGGGCGAACCGCGCCGCCGCGGGAGGCCTCGCCGGACTCGCTGACGTGCGCGGACGGCGCGCGGGCGGGCCGGCCGATGACGGCGCGGCCGATGACGGCGCGGGTGCCGCGGATGCTGGCGGCGGTGCGGCGCCGCCCGCGCCGTACATGTAGACCCCGCTGTCCTGGACGGCGCCCGGGTCGAGCGCGATGCCGTGCACCGTGACCTGGTGACCGAGCGTGTCCGTCACCCGGACGGTGAACGGGCCGGGCCCCGCGCCCGCCGCGTCGATCCAGTAGTTGTAGCTGGCGCGGCTGAGATCGAGCCAGGCACCCGGTGCCGTTTCCAGCTGCACCGAGGCCACCGCGTTGCCCGTATTGATCACGAGCAGGGCCAGCCAGTACTGCGACGAGCCGTCCTTGACCTCGAACGAGACCGGCGCCGGGAGCGGCGGGTCGGCGATGGTCTGGTACGAGACGTCGATGAGCCCGGCGGACAGCGGCGCCAGCGCGGCGAACGCCGGCTCGCTCAGGTCGATGTGCCCCTGCGCGCAGGGCGGGCACTGGTCGATCACTTCCACGGTGACCGAGCCGTCCGGGCCGTGCACCTCCAGGTAGCTGCCGCACGCGGCCGCGCTGTCGTATTCCGGCGGTGACAGCGCCACGAACAGCTGGTTGGCGGGCGGATCCGGGTAGGAGCAGTTGCCGACGGATTGCAGCACGTAGTGCGTGGCGATCCCGGAGACCGCGCCGGCCGGGTTCAGCACCGCCGCGCACGCCTGGTTCCCCGTCACCTGGCCGATGCCCAGGGCCACCGCGATCACGGCGGCCGCGACGGCGCCGACGCCGAACCCGAACCCGAGCAGCGGCCAGCGCGCGCTGCGGTGACGGCCAGCGACCATGGCCTGGAGTGTACGGACGGGCGGGCCGGCGCCGCCGGGCATTCGCGCAATCCGGCCGCCGGCGCGCCGATCCCTGGGCAGGCCGACCGGTCCCCGATAACCTCAGTTGCTATGACGGGGTCCGCGCTGTACCGGAAGGTGGCCGATGACATCAAGTCGGCCATCGCCGCCGGCACGTACCCGCCGAACACCAAGCTGCCTTCGGAGAGCGAGCTTGCCGAGGAGTATTCGGTGTCGCGCGGCACGATCAGGCAGGCGTTCGCGGCGCTGCGCGCGGACGGGGTGATCGCGTCCAGGCGCGGCGCGCGGCGGGTCGTGATCGGCGGCGCCCGGGTGCAGAGCTTCGGCGAGCTGCTGTCGTTTTCCCGGTGGGCGCGGGCCATCGGCGAGGTGCCGGCCGGCCGCGTGGTGGCCCTGGAGCGCCGCCCCGCCACCGCGCCGGAAGCAGCACGGCTCGCGCTCCCGGCCGGCGCGCACGTCTATCGCCTGGTGCGGGTCCGGCTGCTCGCCGACCGTCCGGTGATGGTGGAGCGTGCCGTGTACCCGGACCACGTGGGGGCGCTGGTGGCGGGGATGGACCTGACCGCCGAGTCGATCACCGAGCGGCTTGAGCAGCTCGGCATCGCGTTCACCGACGCCGAGCACGTCATCGACGCGGTGCCGGCGTCGGCGGACGACGCCCGCTGGCTCGGGGTCCGCCCGGCGGTGCCGCTGCTTCGCGAGCGCCGGTTCACCACCGACCGTTCCGGGCAGCCGGTCGAGTGGTCCGACGACAGGTACCTGGGCTCCGCGATCGCGTTCAGCATCCACAACTCGGTCGCCGTCAACGCGCTTTCCCGCACGTCCGCCGCCGCTGACTGAGCAACTTGGCTATACAAGTTTAAGGCTGGCTATACTTGTAGCCTGTGAACGCGACTCACCGGGTGGTCATCGTCGGCGGCGGCGCGCTCGGCACCATGCACGCGTGGATGGCGCGACGCCGCGGATCCGACGTCGTGCACCTGGAGCGAGAGGCGGCGGCGCGCGGCGCGAGCGTGCGCAACTTCGGCCTCATCTGGGTAAGCGGCCGGAGGGCCGGCGCTGAGCTCGCCCTGGCGCTGCGCGCCCGCGAGCTGTGGGAACGCATAGCCGCGGACGCCCCGGGCATCGGCTTCCGTGCGGCCGGGTCGGTGACTGTCGCCACCGGTCCGGCCGAGCTGCAGGTGCTGCGGGAGGCGGCGGACCTGCCGGACGCCAAGCAGCGGGACTTCGAGCTGCTCGACCCCGGCGGCGTCCGCGCGGCGAACCCGGCGCTGCGCGGTGAGTTCCTCGGCGGGCTGCTGTGCCGGGCCGACGCGATCGTGGAGCCCCGGCTGGCGCTCCCGGCCCTGCGCGCCTCCCTCGCCGGACCCGGATACGCGTGGCTCCCCAGGCTGGAGGCCGTCGAGGTCGCCGCCCACGGGGTGCGCGACCACCAGGGGACATGGCACCGCGGCGACCTCGTGGTCTTGTGCACGGGAGCGAATTTCACCGGGGTGGCCGGACGGCACCTGGCGGCAGCCGGCGCGCTGGAGTCCGCGGGCGGCGGGCTGCGGCGGGTCCGGCTGCAGATGCTGCAGACCCGCCCGTTTCCCGCGCGGCTGACCACCTCGGTCGCCGACGGCGACTCGCTGCGCTACTACCCCGCCTACGACGTGCCCGCCCGCGCGCTGCTTGGCCCGCAGTCGCCGGCCGCGGCCGCGGCCCGCGCGCAGCTGCTGCTCGTGCAGCGCGCCGACGGCGGGCTGACCATCGGCGACACGCACTCCTACGACGAGCCGTTCGCATTCGACGTGGACGAGGACGCTTACGACCACCTGCGGGCCCGCGCCGCGGCGCTGCTCGGAGCGCCGCTGCCGCCGACGCAGCGCCGCTGGGCCGGCGTCTACAGCGAGGTCGTCGGCAGCGACGCGCTCTACCACCGGTCGCAGGTCGCGCCAGGCGTGGTCCTCGTCACCGGCCCGGGCGGGCGCGGCATGACCTGTTCCCCCGCCATCGCCGAGGAGACCTTCCC
Organism: Trebonia sp.; assembly: GCF_030042015.1. Lineage (GTDB taxonomy): Bacteria > Actinomycetota > Actinomycetes > Streptosporangiales > Streptosporangiaceae > Trebonia. The sequence goes on from NZ_JASIAL010000496.1 coordinate 8,126, forward strand.
GCCATGACCAGAATCACCGTCGCCTGCCTGGACATGGCCGGCACCACCGTGCGCGACGAGGGGACCGTCATGGCCGCGTTCACCGCGGCCATCGCCAGGCACAACCTGCCCGTCGCCGCCTTCAACAAGGCGATGAGGCACGTGCAGGCCAGCATGGGCCAGTCGAAGATCGAGGTGTTCCGGCACATCCTGCCCGACGAGTCCGCGGCGCAAGCGGCCAACGCGTCGTTCGAGGCGCACTACGCGGCGGCGGTGAACGCCGGCCAGGTCGCGCCGATGCCCGGCGCGGTCGACGTCTTCGCCGCGTGCCGTTCCGCCGGGATCAAGGTGTGCCTGGCGACCGGGTTCTCCCCGGCCACGCGGGACGCGATCGTCGCCGCGCTCGGCTGGGCGCCGCTGGTCGACCTGGTGCTCTCCCCCGCCGACGCGGGCCGCGGCCGGCCATGGCCGGACCTGCCGCTCACCGCGCTGCTGCGCCTGCGCGGCGGCGCGGTGGCCGAGCTCGCCGTCGTCGGCGACACCCCGAGCGACGTCGAGTCGGGCCTGCGGGCCGGCGCGGGCGTCGTCGCCGGCGTGCTGACCGGCGCCTCGACCCGCGAGGAACTCGCGGCCGCGCCGGCGCGGGCGGGCCTGCCTGGCGACCCCCTCGTCCTGGACTCGATCGCCGGCCTGCTCCCGCACCTGGGCGCGTGACGCGGCCGACTGCCCGGCTGCCCGGCTGGCGCACGCGACGCGCGGTTTCCACAGATCCTGTGGATGACGCTGTGCGCAACGCCTGAGAGCTTTGTGGCCACGGTTGGGAGCAGGGGGTGGACCAGCTGTGCATAACCAGGTCTCACATCGCGCCTTACCGGGACAAACACCATGTGGATAAACATCCGCCGCTGTGGATGATCATCAAGGGCTGGCAGCCAGCCGTCTTTGCACACTCTGTGACGATTTCGCCGTCCGTTATGGGCGATTTGTGCATGCAAGGAGTGTGCAAAGTCACACTTGCGGGACTCTGGTGACGCCGGGGAAACACCCCGCCCCGGCCGGGCGCGCCGCGGGTGCCGCGCTAGCCCTTGTCCAGGCCGAGCAGGGCTACCGCGTTGTCCTTGAGGATCTTGGGGCGGACGTCGGGCTTGATGTCGAGCGCGTCGAAGTCGCGCAGCCAGCGCTGCGGGGTCAGCAGCGGGAAGTCCGTGCCGAACAGCACCTTGTCCTGCAGGTAGGAGTTGGCCGCGCGGACCAGCGACGGCGGGAAGTACGTCGGCGACCAGCCCGACAGGTCGATGTACACGTTGGACTTGTGCGTCGCCATCGAGATCGCCGAGTCCGCCCACGGCACGGACGGATGGGCGAGGATCACCGTCAGGTCGGGGAAGTCCGCCGCCACGTCGTCGAGCAGCATCGGGTCGGACAGCCGCAGCTTGATGCCCCGCCCGCCTGGCAGCCCCGCGCCGATGCCGGTCTGGCCGGTGTGAAAGAGCGCCGGCACGCCGAGCGAGGCGATCCGCTCCCAGAGGGGGTAGTACGCGGGGTCGTTCGGCGCGAAGCCCTGCAGCGACGGGTGGAACTTGAAGCCGCGCACGCCGTGCCCGTCGACAAGCCGGCGGGCCTGGGCGACGGCGTCGGCGCCGCGCAGCGGGTCGACCGACCCGAACGGGATCAGCACGTCCGCGTGCTCGCGCGCCTTGTCGGCGATCTCCTCGCTCGACAGCGGCGGATGCCCGGTGAACGTGCCGGCGTCCACCGTGAACACGACCGCGGCCATGTTCAGCGACCGGTACAGGTCCGCGATCTTCTCCAGGGTGGGCGAGCGGTCGTGGTCCGCCCTGAAGTACTTCGCGGACGCGGCGAGCAGCTCGTCGTCGAGGGAGAAGCAGCCATGCCCGTCGGCTTCGATGTGCACGTGAACGTCGACAGCGGCCAGCGAATCGATGCGCATCCATGGCATTGTACAGGTCCTGCGACGCCGTGATTGTCACGCATGCGCCCCGAGCAGGATGTGTTGGGGCCGGCAACCAACACCCCGATGAGTGAAATGGGCCACTTCGCCATTGATTCCGGCGAGCGGCGTGTGAAAACCTCGTGGCTGTGAGCGCAGACGCCCATTCTGTTGACGTGCCCGCGGACACGCCCCTCGCCGACCTGAGCGGCCCCGTTTCCGCCGGCGACCTGCTCTGGACGCCGACCCCCGAGCGGATCGCGAACGCGAACATCACCGCGTTCATGGCCTGGCTGCGGCAAACGCGCGGCCTCGGCTTCGCCGGGTACCCGGACCTGTGGCAGTGGTCGGTCACGGACATCGACGGCTTCTGGGGCGCCATCTGGGACTACAGCGACATCGTCGCCGCCGAGCAGCCGCACGCGGTGCTCGGGCAGCGGGAGATGCCCGGCGCGGAGTGGTTCCCCGGCGCCAGCCTGAACTACGCGCAGAACGTGCTGCGCCAGGAGCGCCCGGGCGAGGTCGCGCTGTACTACCACTCCGAGACCACGCCGGTCACGCCGCTGTCCTGGGACGAGCTCGCCGGGAACGTCAGGAAGCTCGCGACCCGGCTGCGGGACCTCGGCGTCCGGCCTGGCGACCGCCTCGCGTCCTGCCTGCCCAACATCCCAGAGACGGTCATCGCGATGCTCGCCGCGACGAGCATCGGGGCGATCTGGACGAGCGTGTCCCCCGACTTCGGCTGGCGCGGCGTGCTCGACAGGCTCCGCCAGCTCCAGCCCACCGTGCTGATCTGCACCGGCGGCTACCGGTACGGCGGCAAGGACTACGACCGCAGCGGCGAGATCAAGGCGATCGTCGACGACCTCGACTGCCTGCGCCACGTGATCTACCTGCCGTTCGCCGCCATCCCCGCGCCCGCGGACGGCGCGCTGAACTGGCACGACCTGCTGGACGGCCCCGCGGTCGAGCCGGCGGACTTCGAGTTCCACCACGGCCCGTTCGGGATGCCGCTGTGGATCTTGTTCTCCTCCGGCACCACCGGACTGCCGAAAGCCATTACCCACAGCCACGGCGGGATCCTCGTCGAGCAGCTGAAGCTGCAACGGCTGAACATGGACCTCAAGCCGGGCGACGTGCTGTTCTTCTACACGACGACCGGCTGGATGATGTGGAACTTCCTGGTCAGCTCGCTGCTGCTCGGCGTGAAGCCGCTGCTGTACGACGGGAACCCCGGCTACCCCGAGCCGGACGCGCTGTGGCGGATGGCGGCCGACGCGAACGTGACGCTGTTCGGCGGCAGCCCCGCGTACGCGGACATGCTCGCCAAGCGGGGCGTCGTGCCGAAGGACTCCTACGACCTGTCCGCGCTGCGGACGATCATGCTGGCCGGCTCGCCCGTCTCCCCCGAATGCGGCGCCTGGTTCTACCGCACGGTCAAGCGGGACCTGTTCAGCATCGTCGGCAGCGGCGGCACCGACGTGTGCAGCGGGTTCACCGGCGGGTCGCCGACCCTGCCCGTCTACGCCGGCTGGCACCAGCACCGCAACCTCGCGGTGGCCGCGTACGCCTTCAACGACAAGGGCCAGCCGGTGGTCAACGAGGTCGGCGAGATGGTGATCACCCAGCCGATGCCGTCGATGCCGGTCAAGCTCTGGGGCGACGACGAGAACCACACGAGGTACCGGGCCACGTACTTCGACGAGTTCCCAGGGGTCTGGCGGCAGGGCGACTTCTTCAAGGTGAACGAGCGCGGCAGCTGCCAGGTGCTCGGCCGCAGCGACGCGACGCTGAACCGGTTCGGCGTGCGGATCGGCACCGCGGAGATCTACACGGTCCTGGAGGGCGTCCCCGAGGTGGACGACGCGATCGTGGTCAACCTCGACCTGCCAGGCGGCCAGTTCTTCATGCCGATGTTCGTCAAGCTGGCCGACGGTCTCACGCTCGACGAGAAGATCGAAAATGAGATAAGAATGCGGCTGCGGCGTGAGTACACCCCGCGGCACGTGCCCGACAAGATAATCCAGGTACCCGCGATACCGACGACGCTGACCGGCAAGAAGCTCGAGGTGCCGGTCCGCAAGATCCTGATGGGAACGCCGGCGGAGAAGGCCGCCAACACCAGCGCGATGGCCGACGCGTCCTCCCTGGACGCCTTTATCGACTACGCGCGCACCCAGCGGGACTACACAACCTAATCCAGCTAATCCGGCTAATCCAGCTCCCACTCCGTGGGCCAACCAGGGGGTTCCGACGATGGAACACGATGGCTTTCCGCTCCCCTCGCAGATAACTGACGTGCCGGGCGCCGAGAACTGGCGCTCGATGTACCAGTACTTCACGCGGTTCCAGCCCGACGACGACAAGCGCTTCTGGTTCTACAACTCGATGCACTTCCCCGAGCCCATGCCGGCCTTCGACACGGTCACGTCGGAGATCCCGTACCAGGCGATCGGCGCGAACACCGCGCGGCTGTTCGTGTTCCCGACCACGCTGGGCATCGAGCACCGGATCGTCAACGGCCGGGTCTACATCACCGCCAACCCGGTGCTTGACCCCGCCGAGATCGGGCGCCGCGCCGAGGCCTTCGGCCCGCGGGCGGGCTACTACTTCGAGAACTGGGACTCGCTGTACGAGGGCTGGAAGGAGCGTCTTCGCGGGCTGATCGCGGAGATCGAGGCGATCGAGGTGCCGTCGCTGCCCGAGTGGGAAGACGACACGGTGGTGTTCGAGGCGCGCGGCATCGCGCAGAACCATTACCTGCAGGACAACTTCGCCAGGTGCCTGGCGCTGTACTCCAAGGCCTGGCACCACCACACCGAGATGCTGATGCTCGGCTACGGCGCCTACGTGGTGTTCTTCCAGTTCTGCACGCAGGCGTTCCCCGAGATCAGCGACCAGACCGTGGCCCGGATGGTGGCGGGCATCGACGTGATCATGTACCGGCCGGACGACGAGCTCCGGTCGCTGGCGCGGCTGGCCGTCGACCTGGGCGTGGACGACTTGTTCACCGAGGGCTGCGTCCCCGCGGAGGTGCTGTCCACGCTGGCCTCCCGTGGGCCGGCCGGCGAGCAATGGCTGGACGCGTTCGCGAAGGCGCGCGACCCCTGGTTCCACGTGTCAACCGGCGACGGGTTCTACCACCACCACCTGAGCTGGAACGACGACCTGACGGTGCCGTTCACCGCGCTGCCCGGCTACGTCGGCGCCGTGCGCGACGGGGCGATGCGCGCCCGGCCGACGGCGCAGCTCGTCGAAGAGCGCGAGCGGATCGCCAACGGCTACCGCGACCTGCTGACGACCGACGACGAGAAGGCCGCGTTCGACCAGATGCTGGGCCTGTGCCGGCTCGTGTTCCCGTTCGTCGAGGACCATAAGTTCTACTGCGAGCACTGGTTCACCACGCGGTTCTTCCAGAAGATCAAGGCGTTCGGCGCGCTGCTGGCCCGCGAGGGCGTGCTCGGCGAGGCCGACGACGTCTTCCACCTGCACCACGGCGAGGTCGACCAGGCGCTCGCCGACCTCTCGCTCGCCTGGGCCGCGGGCACGCCGCCGATCGGCGGGGCGCACTTCCCGCCGATCATCGCCGAACGCAAGCGCATGCTCAAAGTCCTGCGTGACTGGTCGCCGCCGCCGGCGCTCGGCCCGGTGCCCGAGGCGCTGAACGACCCCGCGGTGCGCATGCTGTGGGGGGTCACCGCCGAGCGCATCGAGTCGTGGCTGCACCCGGACGAGGAGGAGATGCACGGCGTCGCGGCCTCGGCCGGCGTGGTCGAGGGCGTCGCCCGGGTGCTGCACGACGTCAACGAGATCGGCGAGATCCGCGAGGGCGAGATTCTCGTCTGCCCGGTGACCGCGCCGTCGTGGGCGCCGGTGTTCGGCAAGATCAAGGCGGCGGTCTCTGACATCGGCGGCGCCATGTCGCACGCGGCGATCGTCGCCCGCGAGTACGGCATGCCCGCCGTCGTCGGCACCGGCGACGCCACCAAGCGGATCAGGACGGGGGACAGGATCCGGGTGGACGGGGACCGCGGCACGGTGCGGGTGCTGTGACCGAGTTCGTGCTGCCGCTGGCGTCAGCGGGAGATCCCGCCGACGTCGGCGGCAAGGGCGCCAGCCTCGGCGAGCTGTCCCGGGCCGGCGTCGCCGTGCCGCCCGGGTTCGCGGTGACGACCACCGCGTTCAGGGCGGCTATCGACGCCATCGATCCCGGCGGCGAGCTGCGCGCCCAGGTCGAGGCGCTGCCCGCGGCAGACCTGGGGGCGATCGCCAGGGTGAGCGCCGCCGTCAGGGAAAAAATCACGGCCGCCCCGCTGCCCGCGTCCCTGGCCGCGGCGATCACGACCGCGTACGCGGCCCTCGGCCCCGCTGGCGCCGACCCCGACGTCGCGGTCCGGTCGTCGGCGACGATGGAGGACAGCTCCGCCGCGTCGTTCGCCGGCCTGCAGGACAGCTACCTTGGCGTCGCCGGCGCGGTCGCCGTGCTCGGTCACGTCCGCCGCTGCTGGGCGAGCATGTACAACGACGAGTCGGTGACCTACCGCCGCCGGCTCGCCATGCCCGAGCAGTCGCTTGGCATGGCGGTCGTCGTCCAGCTGATGGTCCGCCCCCGCGCCGCCGGAGTGATGTTCACCCGCTCTCCAGTCACCGGGGATCGTTCGGTGGTGGCGATCGAGGGCACGTGGGGGCTGGGGTCGGCCCTGGTCGCGGGCGACGTGACCCCGGACAGCTTCGTGATCAGCAAGATCACCGGGGAGATCACCGGCCGCCGCGTCTCGGCCAAGGACCGCATCCATTCCTATGTTCAGAACGGACACGGGGTGGCTGTCGCCGACACCCCCGCTGACCTGCGCTCGGCGCCGTGCCTGGCCGACGAGGAGATCCGCGCGCTGGCCGCCATCGCGGGCCGGGTCGAGGCCCACTACGGCGTGCCGCAGGACATCGAGTGGGCCCTGCTCGAGGAGCCGCTGTCCCCCGCGGTCCCCCCCGCGGCGGGCTCCTTCGGCCAGCCGGCCTCCCCCGCTCCGGCGGCTTCGGGGACCGAGCGCATCGTCTTGCTGCAGAGCCGCCCGGAAACGGTGTGGGCCGCCCGCGCCGCGGCTCCCGTGGCCGCCCCGAAGGCGCGCCCCGCCGACCACGTGCTCGCCCTGTTCGGGAAGCCGCTGTGAGCGTCAGGGAAACCGCGGGGCTGCCGCAATGGACCTGACAAATCAGGACGTAGCGGACATCCTCGCCGTGCTCGACTCGCTGCCGTACGACGAGCTCGACCTGCAGACGCCGCGGTTCCGGCTCTCGCTGCGCCGCGCCCCGGGCGGCGGCTGGACGCAGGAGTCACAGGTCGTCGCTGATCCCGCGGTCGTCTCGCCAGCCCCGAACGGGGCGTCCGCCGCGCAGCCCCAGCCGCAGGCCGGCCGGGTGGCGGAGGCCGACCCGAGCCGGGACGGGCAGGTTCCGGTGAACGCGCCGCTGCCGGGGACGTTCTACCGGGCGCCGCGGCCGGGGGCCGCGCCGTTCGTCGAGGTCGGGGACCAGGTCACAGAGGACACCGTGGTGGCGATCGTGGAGACGATGAAGCTGATGAATTCGGTGCACGCGGGGACCAGGGGGCGGGTCGCGCAGATCTGCCTGCGCAACGCCGAGACCGCGGCGCAGGGCGCCACGCTGATGTGGATCGCCCCGGAGCCGTGATGGCAGCGACGGCCCCGGTCAGCGGGGCGCAGGCGCCGTGAGCGGACATCACGGCTTCCGGCGGGTGCTGGTCGCCAACCGGGGCGAGATCGCCGCGCGGGTGATCCGCACCTGCCGGCGGCTCGGCATCGAGACCGTGCTGACCGTGTCCGACGCCGACGCCGGGTCGCTGCCGGCGCGGCTCGCCGACGCCACGATCCGCATCGGGCCGGCCGCCGCCGCGGCGAGCTACCTGGACGTGGACGCGGTCGCCGGCGCGGCGCTCGCCGCGGGCGCGGACGCGGTTCATCCCGGGTACGGGTTCCTGTCGGAGAACGCGCGCCTCGCGCGGGCGTGCGCGGCGGCGGGCGTCGTGTTCATCGGGCCGTCGCCGCAGACGCTTGAAGCCACGGGTGACAAGCTCGCGGCGCGCGAGCACGCGGTCGCGGCGGGGCTGCCGGTCGTGCCAGGCGGGCCGGTCATGCCGGACGCAAGCGCCGGCGAGCTCGCCGGGCGCATCGGGTTCCCCGTGCTGGTCAAGGCCGCGGGGGGAGGCGGCGGGCGCGGGCTGCGAGTGGTCCGCGACCCGGCCGGCCTCGCGCACGCGGTGGCGGTGGCCAGCGGGGAGGCGGCGGCGGCGTTCGGGGACCCGCGCGTGTACCTGGAGCGGTACGTCTCCCCCGGCCGCCACGTCGAGGTGCAGCTGCTCGGCGACGGCGAGCGGGTGATCCACCTCGGCGACAGGGACTGCTCGGTCCAGCGGCGCTACCAGAAGCTGATCGAGGAGGCCCCGGCGCCGCTGCTGCCCGCCGCCCTGCGCGGGGAGCTCGCCAGCGCCGCGGTCGCGGTTGGCGAGCGGCTGGGCTACCGGGGCGCCGGCACCGTTGAGTTCCTCGTCGACGCCAGGCGCGAGGCGTTCTACTTCCTGGAGGTCAACGCCCGCATCCAGGTGGAGCACCCGGTGACGGAGGCGGTCACGGGACTGGACATCGTCGCGGAGCAGATCTGGATCGCGGAGGGCCGGCCGCTGCGGATGCGCCAGCGCGACGTGACGTTCACCGGCCACGCGATCGAGTGCCGGGTCAACGCCGAGGACCCTGGCAACGGCTTCCAGCCCAGCCCGGGCACGGTGACGAGCGCGGTCTTCCCGGCCGGCGGGCCGGACGGCGTCCGGGTCGACACGCACGTCCAGGCGGGCTCGGCGGTGCCGCCGCACTACGACTCGCTGCTGGCCAAGGTCATCGCGCACGGCGCCGACCGCGCCGCGGCGCTCGGCCGCGCCAGGAGCGCCCTGGACCGGTGCGAGATCGGCGGGGTGGCCACGAACCTGCGCATGCACCGGGCGCTGCTCGCCGACGGCGAGTTCGCGCGCGGCGGCGTCGACACCGGGTACCTGGAGCGGGTGTGGGCAGGGGAGACGGCCGGGACCGTTCTGGATGAATCCGGTCTTCCTGCCGACTGCGGGGCAAGCCATGGCTGAGCTGCAGCTTGTCGACGTGTCCGTGCGGGACGGCAACCAGTCGCTGTGGGGGGCGACCGGGCTGCGCACCGCGCACATCGCGCAGGTCGCGCCGCTGATGAACCGGGTCGGGTTCCGCGCGCTCGACTTCTCCTCGAGCACCGCGATGGGCGTGTCGGTGCGCACGCACCGGGAGAACCCGTGGGACCTGCTGCGGCTCACCCGGGCGGCGATGCCGGACACGCGGCTGCAGTTCATCGGCACCGGCTTCCGGTTCATCTCCTGGGAGAAGGCCTCCCCCGACGTCATGGAGCTGGTGTACCAGTGCCTGGTCAACGCGGGCATGGACCGGTTCGTCGTGCTCGACCCCACGCACGACATGGACGCGGTGCGCGAGACCGCGCGGATCATCAAGAAGGCCGGCGGGACAGAGGTCATCGCCGCGCTCACCTACACGGTCTCGGCCGTGCACGACGACGCGTTCTACGCGGGGATAGCGGCGCAGCTCGCCGCGTGCGGCGACATCGACCGCGCGTACGTCAAGGACCCCGCCGGGATTCTCACCCCGGAGCGGGCGCGCACGCTGATCCCCGCGGTGCTCGCGCAACTGAACGGCAAGCCGCTTGAGCTGCACGCGCACGCCTCGCTCGGGCTGTCGCCGCTGACCTGCCTGGCCGCGGCTGACCTGGGCGTGGCCGTGCTGCAGGTCGGCTGCGGGGCGCTCGGCAACGGCACCTCGCTGCCTGACGCGGAAAAGCTCGTCGCCAACCTGCGGGCCAGCGGCCACACCGTCGACCTCGACGACCGGCTGCTCGCGCTGGTCGCCCGGTACTTCGACCAGCTCGCGGCGGCCGAGAACCTGCCCGCGGGCAAGCCGCGGGAGTTCGACGCGGCGTTCATGCACCACCAGGTCGCGGGCGGGGTGATGACCACGCTGCGGCGGCAGCTAGCCGAGCTGGGGATGGAACACCGGTTCGGCGCGGTAATGGAGGAGATCACCCGAGTGCGCGCCGAACTCGGCTACCCGATCATGGTGACCCCGTTCCCGCAGATGGTGATCGGCCAGGCGCTGGCGAACATCGTGGGCGGGGGGGCGCGCTACGACCAGGTGCCTGACCAGGTGATCAGGTACGTGCTCGGCAGCTTCGGCAAGCCGACCGCGCCGGTGGACCCGGGAGTGCTCGACCGGATCCTGTCCAGGCCAAGGGCCCGCGAGCTCGCGGGCGAGCCGCCGCCGCTGTCGGTGCCCGAGCTGCGGCGCCGGTTCGGGCGGCGGACAGGCGATGAGGAGCTGCTGCTGCGGTTCGGCATGCCTGAGGCGGAGGTGGACGGGATGCTCGCCGCCGGGCCCGCGGTCGCGCACTACAACCCCGGCGTGCAGCCGGTGCTCCGGCTGCTGCGCGAGCTGGGCACCCGGCCGGGAGCCGCCCGGCTGACGGTGGACAAGCCGGGGTTCCGGCTGGAGCTGAAAGGGCGTTCGGAGTGACGGTGCCTGACGAGGCGGTAACGCGGCTGTGGAACGCCAGGGGCTTCATCTTCGACATGGACGGCACGCTGGTCCTCGGCGACCGGGTCAACCACGGGCTGCGGCCGCTGCCAGGGGCCGTTGAGATGCTCGCCTGGGTGCGCGGCCGCGGCCTGCCGTACGTGGTGTTCACCAACGGGACGAACCGGGCGCCCGCGCACTTCGCGCGCGTGCTGCGCGAGGCCGGCCTCGACGTGCCTGATGCGGACATGCTGACCCCGGCGAGCAGCGCGGCGGTCATGTTCGCCAGGCGCAGGTACAAACGGGTCATGGTGCTCGGCGGCGACGGGCTGACGCGGCCGCTGACGCAAGCCGGCATCGAGGTGGTCCCGCCTGCCGACACGCCCGGCGGCGGGGCGGGGCACGAGACGCCGCTCGTGGACGCCGTGTTCGTCGGCTGGTTCCCCGAGTTCACGATGCCCGCGCTCGAGTCGGCCTGCCACGCGGTGTGGGCCGGGGCCGCCTTGTACAGCGCGTCAGAGACGCCGTTCTTCGCTTCCGCGCACGGCCGGGCGCTCGGCACCTCGCGCGCGATCAGCGCGATGATCAGGTCGCTGACCGGCTGCCGGCTGACGATCACCGGCAAGCCGTCGCTCGCGGCGCTGCGCGCGGCCGCCGCGCGGCTCGGCGTCGCGCCGAAGGACATCGCGGTCGTCGGCGACGACCCGCTGCTTGAGGTCCCGATGGCGCACCGCGGGCGGGCGCTGGCGATCGCGGTGGACACCGGGCTCGGCACCGCGACCGCCTACGACCACCTGCCCGCGCAGCGGCGGCCGCACCTGCGGCTGCGGGGGGTGGACGAACTGCTCGAGATCTGCCGGAAGGAGACCGGATGAGGCGGATCGCGGTCGAGGAGGCGTTCCGCCTCCCCGAGGTCAGCTATGCGAACAATGCCGAACGAATCTTCGGCGTCTCCCCTGCCCCGACTACCTCTGGAGTCCTTTCATGACCGAAATGCGGGCCGTCGGTTTCACCGAGTTCGGTGACCCGTCGGTGATGCACATCGTCACCCTGCCCATTCCCGTGCCCGGCCCGGGCCAGGTGCGGGTGCGCGTCGCGGCCGCCGCGGTGAACCCGACCGACCTCGGGTTCCGGCACGGCGGGCGGCACCTGCCCGACGGCGTGACGCCGCCGTACATCGCGGGCATGGACCTGGCGGGGGTGATCGACGAGGTCGGCCCGTCGGTGAGCGGCTGGCGGGCCGGCGACCGGGTGATGGCGGCCGTTTCGCCGTGGGTGAGCGGCGGCGGCGCGCAGGCGGAGTACAGGCTGGTGTCGGAGGACCAGCTCGCCCTGGTGCCCGACGGGATCTCGCTCGAGGCCGCCGCGACGCTGCCGATGAACGCCATGACCGTGCGCACGGCGCTGGACATGCTCGCGCTGCGACCCGGCCAGACGCTCGCGGTCACCGGGTCGGCCGGCGCGGTCGGCCAGTACGCCATCCAGCTCGGCGCCCACGACGGGCTGATCGTGATCGGCGACGCGAAGCCGGAGGACGCGGAGCTGATCCGCTCGTTCGGCCCGCGGCACGTGGTTGAGCGCGGCGCCGGGATGGCGGCGGCGGTGCGCGAGCTGTACCCGGACGGCGTGGACGCGGTGCTCGATGCCGCGCTGCTCGGGCCGGCCATCCTGCCGGCCGTCAGGGACGGCGGGCAGCTGATGGCGGTGCGCCCGTTCCAGGGCGAGCCCGAACGCGACATCACGATCTCGCTCGTGCTCGTCGGCAGCCACCTGCACGAGGGCACGCGGCTCGCCCAGCTTGCCGACCTGGCGGCCAAGGGCGTGCTGACGCTGCGGATCGCCGAGCTGATCCCGGCGGAGAACGCCGCGCAGGCACACCGCCGGCTGGAGGCCGGCGGCGTGCGCGGACGACTCGTGCTGACGTTCTGACCGCGGCCTGGTTACTCGGGGTGAGAGCTGAAGACGTCTGTGCCGCCTTCTTCCTCACCGAGGACGTCCGTGCTCTCCTCCTCGCCGAGGACGTCGGTGCTCTCCTCCTCACCCAAGACGTCCGTGCTCTCCTCGTGGCCGAGGACGTCGGTGCTGTCCTCGTGGCCGAGGATGTCCTCGGGATTGTTCGTCATGTCGCCCTCCCTTGGGGACATCGGGGACGCTCACTGCCAGTCTTGACCATGGGCCGCGGCCGCGTCAGGCCGGCCCTCCCGCCGTCGGGGAGCCGGGGAGCCGGGCCGCGCAAGCCCGCGACGTGGGCAATCTCACGATCGAACGGTCCGTTTGGTCCGGTTTACAATGCTTGCGTCCCCGCGATCACTGGAGTGAGCATGTGCGCTGCGTGCGGTGTGCCGACGCACGTGCCGGTGTGGGACCTGGCGGAGGGGACGGGCCAGGAGGGCGGGGACGGACTGGGGCAGGCCACGCCGGCCAAGTTCGCGGCGCTGCGCAGCAGATCGTGCCGGCCGTACCTGGGCGGGGCGGCGCTGTCGATGATGGCCGACAACATCGAGCACGTGATCACGTACTGGGTGCTCTGGCAGCGGTTCCATTCCTCCGCGCTCACCGGCTTTGAGGTGATCAGCCACTGGCTGCCGTTCCTGCTGCTGTCGCCGTACTTCGGCGCGCTGGCCGACCGGCACGACTGCCGCAGGCTCATCCAGGGCGCGCAGCTGCTGTTCATGGCGGTGTCCGTCAGCTGGGGCGTGCTGTTCGCGACCGGCGCGCTGCGGATCTGGAACGCCTGCGTGCTGCTGATACTGCACGGCATGGCCGGGGCGCTGTGGGCGCCGGCCGAACAGCTCATGCTCGAGGACTTCGTCGGGCCGGCCGACCTGCCGAGCGCCATCCGGCTCAACTCCACGGCGCGCAGCCTGGGCATCCTGTGCGGCCCGGTCGTCGGCTCGGCGCTGCTCCTTGGCCTCGGCCCGGTCAAGGGCATCTTCTGCAACGTCGCGTTCTACGTGCCGCTCACCGTTCTCATGGCGCGCACCAAGTACACCGGCCACGTGCGGCACGGCGTCACCGCGCGGGCGCGGATCGGCGTGGTCGGGGCCGTCCGGGTGTTCCGGGAGGTCGCCAGGGACCGGGTGCTCGTCGCGATGATCCTCCTGGCCGGGCTCGGCGCGTTCTTCATCGGCGCCGCCATGCAGACCGTCATGCCCGCGATGGCGGGCGACGTGGGCACGTCGCGCGCCGGCCTGGCGTACGGCGTGCTGCTGTTCGCCAACGGGCTCGGCGGCGTCCTGGGCGGGCTGCTGCTCGAGGGCACCGGGTGGCTCAAGATGTCGGTCCGCGCCGCGCTGTGGAGCACCGCGGTCTACGGCGTGTCGACGGTGGCGTTCGCGTTCAGCCACAGCCTGGCGCTGTCGGCGCCGCTGCTCGTCATCGGCGGCGTCGCCAACCTGGCCGCGCTGTCGATCACGCAGACCGTCGTGCAGCTGCTCGCGCCGCGCGAGAAGCGGGGCCAGGTCGTGGGCGTCTACGGCGTCGGCGCCAACGGGATGAAGGTCGGGAGCGGCCTCACGGTCGGCATGTTCGGCGCGGTGGTCGGCCTGCGCTGGTCGCTGGGGCTGAGCGCCGCGGCCATGTGCGCGGGGACCGCGGTCGTCGCCTGCTACCTCGCGATCGGGATCCGGCGCGCACGCCGCGAAAGCGTTCAAGCACAGAATGTAGTAACTTAACTGCGAAATGTCAGCACGTGGTGGCAGACTGCGGCCTATGGAAACTCCGCACTGCTCCGAACTGCTGGCGACACCGGTAAGGACCGACGCGGACGTCCTTGCCCGCGTCGGCGCGATCATCGACGCGGAGGCCAGGAGGCTGCAGGCGCTGTGGCTGCTGTTCCTGGACCGCGATGGCATCCAGAACGAGGTCGTGGTGCCGATCGACTGCATACCCGAGCCGCCCGACCCGCAGCTGGTCGGCGGCGTCTGCTACGTCGTCTCCCAGGTGCTTTCCGACGCCGAGCCCGACGGCAGCGTCGTGATCGCGCTGAGCCGCCCGGGAATGCCCGAGCTGGGTGAGGCGGACCGGTACTGGCTCAGCGTCCTGCAGCAGGGCGCGGCCCTGCACAGGTCACCGGTCCGGATGCTCTGCCTGGCCACGCCGGACGGGGTCCGCGAACTCGGCCCTGTCGCCGTCGCCTGAGCGGGACCTTGGCCACTGGGCGCGCGGGCCAGGGTCGCCTACGGTAAGCACCATGGGCGAGAGCGTGTGCGACGACCCGTTCGAGTGGGCCGCGAGGGAACCAGGGCGCGCCATGTTCGCCGTGCCGGACGGGGAGACATGGCGGCAGGTCACCGCGGCGGAGTTCGCCGGGCGGGTCGGCTCGATCGCGGCCGGCCTCATCGCCGCAGGCGTCGCGCCCGGCGACCGGGTGGGGCTGCTGGCGGCGGTCAGCCTGGACTGGCTGGCCTGCGATTTCGCGATCTGGGCCGCGGGAGCCGTCACGGTGCCCGTGCACGAGACCTCGTCGGTCGAGCAGATCCGCTGGGAGCTCACGGACTCGGGCGCGGTCGGGGTGTTCGCCGGCAGCGCGCGGCTCGCGGACGCGGTCCGGCGCGCCCAGCTCCCGCGGGCGGAGATGATCTGGCCGATGGACGGCGGCGGGCTTGACGAGCTTGCGGCGGCCGGGCGCGGCGTCCCCGCGGCCGAGACCGGCCGCAGGCGGGCCGCGCTGACCGCCGGAACGGTGGCGACGATCGTCTACACCTCAGGCACCACGGGTCAGCCGAAGGGCTGCGTGATCAGCCACGGCAACCTCGCCGAGGCGGTGCGCGCCATCACGAGCGTCCAGGGGATCCGCGAGCGGGTGCTCGCCGGCGACGCCTCGACCCTGTTCTTCCTGCCGCTGTCGCACATCCTGGCCCGCGTGGTCGCGCTCTGCCTGGTGCACGAGGGCAAGCTCGCCGGATACCTGCCCAGCCCCGGCCGGCTGGCCAGGGCGCTGCCCGTCTTCCGTCCGACGATCCTGCTCGTGGTGCCCCGGGTACTCGAGAAGGTCGTCGCGGCCGCCCGCCAGCAGGCCGCGGACACCGGTCACGAGCGGCTGTTCGCCGCGGCCGAGGCCGCGGCGATCGCCTACAGCCAGGCCAGCGAGAGGTCTGGGGGCCCCGGGACGTGGCTGCGGCTGCGGCGCGCGGCGTTCGGGCGGCTGGTCTACCGGCGGCTGGGCGCGGCGCTCGGCGGCCGGATGGCCTGGGTGATCAGCGGCGGGGCGCCGCTGAGCGAGAACCTGGGGCACTTCCTGCGCGGCGCCGGCGTCGTCGTCATGGAGGGCTGGGGGCTCACCGAGACCATCGGGCCCGCCACGATGAACCTGCCCGGCCGGCAGCGGATGGGGTCGGTGGGGCTGCCGCTGCCAGGCTGCGCGGTGCGCATCGCGGCCGACGGCGAGATCGAGGCCCAGGGGCCGACGGTGTTCCAGGGGTACTGGGGCAACCCGGCCGCCACCGCGGCGGCGTTCGACGGCCGCTGGCTGCGCACCGGTGACCTCGGGCGGATCGATGACGACGGCTTCGTCTTCGTCACCGGGCGGAAGAAGGACCTGATCGTGACCGCCGGCGGCAAGAACGTGGCCCCCGCTCCGCTGGAGGACCGGGTGCGCGAGCACTGGCTGGTCGAGGAGTGCGTCGTGGTCGGCGACCGGCGGCCCTATATCGCGGCGCTTGTCACGCTGGACAGCGACGCGTTCACCCGGTGGAAGCAGCGGGCGGGCAAGCCGCCGGACGCTACCGTCGCCGAGCTGCGCGACGACCCCAGCCTGCGGGCCGTGATCGGCGAGGCGATCGACCGGGCGAACACGCCGGTGTCCCCGGCGGAGAGCATCAGGCGGTTCGCCATCCTGCCCGGCCCGTTCGAGATCGGCGCGGAGCTGACCCCGATGCAGAAGGTGCGCAGGGACTACGTGCTAGCCAAGTACGCCGCCGACATCGACGCCCTCTACGCGTAGCACGACCGCCTCGGTCGCGCCATGTGCGCCGCGCGCGAGTCGGCCGCGCCAGATCTGCCGCAGCCGCGAGTATCAAATCTCCGGCCGGCCAGGAGTCCCCGCCACGCCCCGCTCGTGGGGTATGCGCCTCATGATCACGGGTTAGCAGGGGCCGATAGGGCCTCGTGCCAACAGCAAAAAAAATGAAGTCGGCCAGTCGGTTGACTGTGGAGGCGACGGTACAGCTCTAACACGTTAAGCGGTCCGCAGGCGGTACCGCCGACGCGGCGGAAATCACGCGCCGTGCCGACCCGGGCCGCCCGGCCAGCACGCGGGTGCCGGCCCGCGTTCCCGCGCCGTCACCGCACCGGCGTGGGTCGGCGCCGGGGCGAAAAGTCCAAAAGCCAACCAGGCGCGCCTCCTGAATCGACAGTACCTATAGCAGTAACCAGCGCCGATTGGGGAGGGACACATGCAGGCCGAACTAACGTGTCACTTCGAAAGCCCGAGGCAGGCGGCTTGCCGACCTCGTCGGCGCTGAACGGTCACAATGCGCTATCATCGCGTAATTATTCTCCATCCCGAGGGCAGGCCGATGGCGGCAATCACATACCCCAAGCTGAGTAGCTCCGCTTGGCGCTCGCTGCGACAGCGCGCAGCTAACGCACCATCGACGAAGTTCACCTCTGAGACGGTGGCAGCGATGCAGGGGCTGGCCAACGCGGCGAGCGCGACCACCAACATTGTGAGCCCCCTGCGACGACTCGGCTTGCTCAACGAAGACGGTGGTCTCACCGCCCGCGGCAACAAGTGGAGAGTTGACGCCTCCTATGCCGACGCATGCCAGGAAATCCTGGATGACGTTTACCCATCCGAGCTAGCCAGCCTCACAGACGCCACCGGAGCCCCAGACAAGACTCAGGTGTCAACCTGGTTCGAGCACAAGGGGTTTGGAGGCGTAAACGCAAGGCAGATGACCTCCACCTACCTCATGATCGCCGAAAAGATGCTGCCGACTGCGACTCCGCCCGAGGGGAAGGCAAAGAAGGCAAGCCGACCGCCCGCCGGACGCAAGACCACACCGGCAACGGTCACGCAGAACTCTGGGGAGACCAACAGTGCGGTGGCGCTGCCTACGCAACTACCCGAGACTCAGCCGACGTCGCCAAGGCAGCCGATGGTCCACCTGGACATCCAGATCCACATCCCGGCCGACGCCACGCTCGAACAGATCGATCAAATTTTCGCCAGCATGGCCAAACATCTCTACCAGAAGTGATTCAATCGGATGCTTATATGCTGCCCGCGCTCAAGCTAGCGCAGCAGATCTCTAGCGACCTTGCAGAGTTTGCGGAGGCCAAGACACCTGAGTTGATCGAGCCGCAACAGGCAGCCGAGTCTCGCCTCTCGCCAGACGATGAGCTTCTCGTTGAGTACGATCGCAGGATTCTCGACCCGGACCTGCGCGCCGCGACGAGGACGCGTTTCGTTTCCAAGCACTACGCAGACGCAGTTGAAGCCGGCGTCAAAGCACTCAACGAACTCGTACGACGCCGTACCGGGCGTACCGAAGACGGCGACGAACTCATGACGGCCGTATTCTCTCCAAAAGGTGCGCTGCTGCGAATCAACAGTCTGCGGTCCAAAAGCGACCTTAGCGCCCAGCGAGGACACATGCTCCTCTGCCAGGGAGTCGTCGGCGCGTGGCGAAATCCGCGCGCACATACTCTCACCGATGACTCCCCCGCTCGTGCACTCATGATGCTTGAGCTAGTGGATGATCTGCTTCAGATCACCAAGAAGGCCACACGGACACGCAGGCCAAAAGGCCCTTGACCCCGCCACGCATCTCACTCTAGCCGTCACAACATGTACACACCGGTTGCACAGCGCCCGAACAGCACAGCGCCCGCGCGTGCAGGCGCTATAACCCCCCGGCAGTCCGGTTATCCCTGCCCACTTGCCGTGGGCGCGGCTGCGTTACGTCTCCAAGCTTCTCGATCTCACCCCCTCAAAGAGGCAAGGTGGCGAGGTCGGGAACCCCTCCGACTCCACTACGCCACAGAGTCAAGAACGAAAGTCAAAGAGAGTCAAGAACGAAAGTCAAAGTCAAGATCAAAACCGCAGGGGGAACCCGGAACTCCCCGGCTAGCGCACCCAAGAGCCCCGGTTCCAGGTTCCCCCTGCACCGCACCCCTTCCTGCCTCCCCCGACAAGCATGCGGCCGACATGCTCACGTCTGCCATCCCGGCTGACGCCATCCGACAGGACCCCTCGCTGGGTCAGGGGCCGCGCCCCCGAGACCCCCGAGACCCCCAACCCGACGAAGAACCACGAGCCCGAGCATCTACGCCCCGCCGCCCTTACGGGCGGCGGGGCGTACGGCTTGTGGGTTTCAGGCCTCGGCGGAGTCCCTCACCATGGCAGCGAACCGTCGCCATGCCTGCGCGCTGAACGCCAGCATGGCCCCCGCCCGGTCCTT
>NZ_JASIAL010000497.1:0-5753 GCF_030042015.1 Trebonia sp.
GCGGGTTGAGTTCCGCGGTGACCGAGAAGGTGCCCGCGGCCAGTGCGTCGCGAAGGGTCATAGCTATCCGGATCTCCCTCCCTCCCGGCTGGCGAGCCTTCGCCGTCGGGAGCAAGACGTGCGGCGGAGCCGCCAAGCCTCGTTGACGTCTCAACCCTTATTACCGTTAACGAAACTGCGGCACCTACTGATTCTCAATCCTGACGCCGCGACACGGAAGTGTTCCGTCACACAACGGTTGAGCCGGCAGATGAGGATCTGGTCATCACGTGTGTCTTCGGTTATGTCATCAGGCGTGTCTGGAGAGTGTCTGCAGACACGCCTGCGGACGTGCCTGCGGACGTGCCTGCGGACGTGCCTGCGGACGTGCCTGCAGGCGTGTTTTCAGGCGTGTTTTCAGAGTGTCTGCAGAGGGCACAGCGCTTGACGTCTCAAGTAATGCTCGATAGCTTGAAGCGTCAACCTCGTGTCGGGGGACAGCCGGGGGACAACTGAGGGGAACACGCCATGCACTCGATCTTCGACCCGCTGGTGCCGGCCGGCGCTTACGACGAGTTCGCCAAGTCGGCCGGTCCCGCGAGCGCGGATCACCGCGCCTGGACGGAGGGCGACGGGCCGCTGCCCGCCCTGTTCATCGGGCACGGCGCTCCCCCGCTGCTCGACGACCCCGAGTGGATGATCCAGCTCGCCGCGTGGACGCACCAACTCCCGAAGCCGAAGAGCGTGCTGATCGTGTCCGCGCACTGGGAGACCGCGCCGCTCATGCTCTCTGCCCCCGCCGCGGGAACCCCCCTCGTCTACGACTTCGCCGGGTTCCAGCCGCGGTACTACACGCTGACCTACCCGACGCCTGACGCGAGCGCGCTGGCCGCGCAGGTGCGCAAGCTGATGGCGGACACCCAGCCCGCCCACCAGCACCCGAGCCGCGGCCTCGATCACGGCGCCTGGGTGCCGCTCAAGGTCATGTACCCGCTCGCCGACGTGCCGGTCTTGCAGCTGTCCATCCCCACCCAGAACCCGGCGCGGCTGCTGTCGCTTGGCGAGCGGCTGCGGCCGCTGCGGGAGTCGGGCGTGCTGATCATCGGCTCCGGGTTCCTCACGCACGGCCTGCCGTTCCTGACCAGGGATGACTTTACCGCCGGGCACGTGCCGGGCTGGTCGGCGGACTTCGACCTGTGGGCGGCGGATGCCCTGGAGCGCGGTGACGTCGAGACGCTGGCCGGATTCCGCAAGGCGCCGGGGATGCCGTACGCGCACCCGACGGCGGACCACTTCCTGCCCCTGTTCGTGACGCTGGGCGCGGCGGAAGACCCTGGCAAGCCGGTGGACACGGTCATCGACGGCTACTGGATGGGCCTGGCGAAGCGCTCGTTCCAGGTGAGCTAGCGCCGCACCGGGCTCAGCCTTCCGGGCCCGGGGACTGCGTCACGTCCAGCTGCTGCCGTTCCAGTGCAGGATCAGGGTGTCAATCGTGTTGTCCCCCGCCGTGTTGCCGACCACCCAGGCATCGCTGGCGGAGACGGCGGCCACCGCGGTCAGGTCTGCGCCGTCGGGAGCCGGGCTGGCCGTCTTCTTCCACGTCGTCCCGTTCCACTCAAGGATGTCCGGCTCGGACGGCGCCGTACCACGCTCGCAGGCCTCCCCGCAGGTGAACCCGACGGCCCACGCGCTGGTCGCAGAGGCCGCCGCCACGGCACCGCCAGCGCTGCCAAGCGCCGGGAGCGGGGTGGGCACCAGCTTCCATGAGGACCCGTTCCAGTGCACGGTGACGATCCCGTCGGAACCGCCTGCGCAGGCGCAACCCCCCACCCAGGCGTTGGCGGCCGACGTCGCGGCCACGCTGCCGAAGCCGTTGGCGGCCGACGCGACGGCCTTGCCGGACGCGACCGTCCACGTCCGGCCGTTCCACCGCAGGATCAGGCCCTCGACCGGGCCGGTGTCGGACAGGATGGCACCGGCCGCCCAGGCATCGCTGGCGGAGACGGCGGAGACGGCGCTGAGCGCCGCGCCCTCGTCCCCGGTGGCCGGGGTGGGGCTTGGCACCTGCTGCCATGCCTTGCCGTTCCAGCGCAGGATCAGCGTCTTGAACCCGCCAGTCTCGTGGTAGTCGCCGACCGCCCAGGCGTTGCCCGCCGAGGTAGCGGCCACGCCGCCCAGGTAGGCGCCGGCCGGAGCCGGGCTGCGGACCTGACTCCAGGCCTTGCCGTTCCAGTGCAGGATCAGCGCTCCCTTGCGCGTCGAGCCGGACACGATGCTGCCGACGGCCCAGGCGTTGTCCGGCGAGGTAGCGGCCACGCTCTCCAGGGTGGTGCCAGCCGGAGCGTGGGCGGGCACCTCGCTCCACGCCTTGCCGTTCCAGTGCAGGATCAGCGGTCCCTTGGCCGTCGAGCCGATCGCCCAGGCGTTGCCCGCCGACGTCGCCGTCACGTCCACCAGGGTCCCGGCCACGGACAAACCGGTACCGCTTGACGACGCCGCCGCGGAAGCGGAGGCGGAGGCGGCTGACGCGGTGGTGGCTGCGGCCAGGCACCCGGCCGCGCTGAGCAGGGCGGCCGCGGCGACGGCCGTAACCGAACGCATGGCAAGTCTGGGCACCGGATCCATGGCCTCCCCCGGCGGTTTCCAGCCGCCCTAGTCACCCGCTTGCCTCTGAACGTAACAAGCCTCACATACCCCCGCTAGTGGCAGATTCAGGGCAGATCGGCGGTGAGGCTGGGCTCCCCGGCGGTGGTGGCGGCCCGGTGGTGGCGGCCGCCCGGTGGTGGCGGCCCGGCTCGCCGGTCCGGTCGCGGGCCAGGGGGAGCGGTGTGGCGGGTGCGTGGCAGGCTGGCTGACTCCCCGGCCCGATGTCCCGCGGCGGTCTCAGATAGTGGGACGGCATCGGTCACATAGGATACGAACCGCACGCATTCTGTCCGCTTTGTCGTGATTCATGGAAGCGGAATGTATCCTATGTTCCCCGCTGGGTCCTGCTCGCGCCCGTCTGGGCGGTTCGGCGCCATCAGGTTGGGCCGCTTAAATTCCACAGGTTTGGCGCTGGGGGCCCCAGCACCAATCAGGACCCGCGGCGGCGGCCGGGTCCGCCGCCCAAAAGCGGCGCCGCCCGGCAAGGGGCGGCCAGGGGCGGCCAGGGGCGGCTAGGGGCGATTCAGGAAGTCGCGCACCCGGGCGGTGTACGGTGAGCTGTCATAGCTGGCCACGTACGCGCCCGCCATCCGGACCGGGTCGCCGAAGAAGTAGTACTCATACAGCGCCTGGCGGCCCGCGAACGCGGAGATACACGTGTCCCACACCAGGCGGAACAGCCGGACCCGCTCCGCGCCGGTCAGCGTCGCCGCCTGCAGGTAGGTGCCGATGTCGTGCGCGGCCGGGCCGGTCACGTCGGCCTCCGTCGGCGTCGCCATCAGCCCGGAGGCGCCGAGCTTGCGGAGGATCTCAGGGAACCGCTGGTAGAGCCTCGGGTACAGGTTGCGAGCGGCGTTGAGCGGCGCCCAGGCCGGGGTCAGCACCCCGTAGGCGTTGACGGCGGCGTCCGCCTCCGCGGCCCGGCCGAACGCGCGCAGCATCTCCAGCGTCGCGATGATCTCCGCCAGGTCCGCCTGGACGTGCTGGAACTGGCCGATGCCGATCGCCTCCACGAGCAGCGAGGTGACGCCGAGGATGTACTCGGTCTTGGCGGTGGTGCGGGCCACCACCTGGTGCGTCATGTGCTCGATCGCCGAGGTGGCCGTGTAGAACCCGTTGCACAGCTCCGGGTCGCCGAGCGTGAAGCACCGCTCGTACGGCACGTGCACGTCGTCGAAGATCACCACCGCGTCGGACTCGTCGAACCGCGAGCCGAGCGGGTGGTCGAAGTGCGAGCGGCCGTAGTCGAGCGGCTCGCGCGCGAGGTACCGCAGGCCGGGAGCGTCGGACGGGACGGCGAACGCGAACGAGTACGGCTTGTCCTCGGGCGTGCCGCGCAGCACGGTCGAGGGGAAGACGAGCAGCTCGTCGGCGAACGGGCCGATCGTGGCGAGCATCCGCGCGCCGCGGACCGTGATGCCGTTGTCGTCCTCGCGCACCACGTGCGCCATCAGCGCGCCGCCGCCTTGCTGGCTGCCCGCCACCGCGCGGTTGGCCTGCGGCGGGATCAGGGTGTGCGTGCAGAGCAGGTCCTCCTCGCGGACCTTCTCGTAGTAGCTGACGATGTTGGCGGCGAACGCCGGGTCCGCCTGGCCGAACCAGTCGGCGGCCGACGCCAGCGCCATCAGCGCGCTGTTCAGGTAGTCGCCGGTGCGGCCAAGCATCCCCAGCGACCGGTCGGCCCAGAGCTTGAACGCCCGGCGGCGCAGCTCAAGGTCGGGTTGCGTGCGCGGGATCAGGAACGACGTCGCCACCGGCTGGCCGGTGGCGGGCGAGAGGTACGTCAGCACCTCCCGGTAGACCGGATCGTGCTGCATGTCGAACAGTTCCGCGTAGCTGCGCACCACGTTGCGGAAGGCCGGGTGCTCGGCCAGGCCGCCTGTCAGCGTCTCCCCCTGGATCTCCACCTGCGTCCGGGTCCTGGCCAGCCGGTCCAGGAACTGCGCGCCTGTGCGTGCGGGCATGGTCCTCAGCCTAATGACTTGCGGGCGCAGCGGACAGATGGTTGCCTGGTCAGGTGAGTGACCGGTGACGCGCAGGTCGGCGGCCCAGTGGGTCACATACCTGCTTGAGCCGAAGAACTGGATCATCGCCACCGTCATCGCGGTCGGCTGGCGCGCTGACGGGGTGGCGGGCCTTGGCTGGGGACTGCTCGCGGCCTTTTTCGCGGGCGTGCTCCCCACGCTGTTCATCACCCGCGGGATCGCGCGCGGCCGCTGGGACGACAGGAACGTCGGCGCCAAGCGGCCCCGGCTCATCGTCCTCGGGTTCATCCTCGCGTCGGTGACGGCCGGCCTGGTGCTGCTCGCGGCGCTCGGCGCCCCGCCCGAGCTGACCGGGTACTTCGGCTGCATGCTCGGCAGCGTCGCGGTGCTGACGGCGATCACGACCGTCTGGAAGATCTCGATCCACTGCGCGGTCGCGGCGGGGTCCGCGACGATCCTGACGCTGCTGTTCGGCCCGGCGCTCGCGCCGGCGTACCTGCTCGTCGCGCTCACCGGCTGGTCGCGCGTGGCGCTGAAGGACCACACCACCGCCCAGGTGATCGCCGGGTCCGTGCTCGGCGCGGCGGCCGCCGCGATCACCTACGCGGTGATCCCGCGCGGATGAGGGGGCCGGGGCCGTCACGAGTCGGCCGCCGCGGCTGCACGCTGCTCGCGTCGGCGACCGTCTCCCGGCTCGCCGACAACGCGGCCGCCATCGCCCTCGTGCTGGCGATCATCGCCCGCACCGGCGATCCGCGGCTCGCGGGCCTGGTGGTCGGCGCGTTCACGGCGCCGACGCTCGCCAGCGGCCCCGTGCTCGGCGCGTACCTGGACCGGATGCGGCACAAGCGGTGGCTGTTCGCGGCCAACCAGGTGACCCTGACCGCGGCGCTGACCGGCGTCCTGCTGCTGGCCGGGCATGTTCACGGCTGGCTGCTGGCCGTGTTCGGGCTGTGCGCCGGGCTGACCGCGCCGGTGCTGACCGGCGGTTTCAGCAGCCTGGTGCCGCTCGTGGTCCCGGCGGGCGCGCTCGGCAAGGCCAACGCGCTCGACTCGGCCAGCTACGACGTCGCGGGCCTGGCCGGGCCCGCGCTCGTCGCGGCGGTCGCGGGCGCCTTCGGCACGGGCGCGGCGCTCGGCTGC
>NZ_JASIAL010000498.1:0-4066 GCF_030042015.1 Trebonia sp.
CCACGGGCGGCACCCGAGGCGCTGGCGGCGCTGGCGGCGCCGGCGGCCGGCCGGGCAGGCTCCGGGGCCGGCGCGCTGCCTTGAGCGATTGGCGCGCTCACCGGCGCACCACCAGGGGCCGCCGCGTGTACGGGGCGAGCGGCAGGTCGAGCGGCACGATGCCGTCCCAGCGCACGACCGGGATGCCAAGCTCGCGCAGCGAGAACCTGATCGCCTGCTGCTCCATGCGCCAGATCCGCCGCGCGATCACGTCCGCGTAGGCGTACCTGGTCGGCGGCTCGGTGGTCAGCACGTCGACCACGATCAGCGCGAAGCCGCGCTCCCGCATGTCGCGCAGCGCCTCGACGAACCGCTGGTCGAGCAGCGGGCTGAACGCCACGACCAGCGCGCCCGGCGGCAGCGCCGCGCGCGGGAGCCTGCTGAACACCGACCCGCGCGCCCACCCCGCGTCGGCGGAGAGCATCGCGTCGATGATCTTGTACACCTGCCGTCGTCCCAGCGAGGGGGCCAGCCACTGCGCGCCGCCCCACTGGTAGGTGATCACGCCCACCCGGTCCCGCCCGTCCAGGTAGGCGCGCGCCGCGCCGGCGGCGCCGCGCAGCCCCAGGTCAAGCGCGGACGCGCCCGGCTCGCCGACGTCCGAGGTCGCGTCCACGAGCAGCACGACGTCCTGCGAGCGCTCGGCGGCGAAGGTGTTCACCTGCAGGCGGCCGAGGCGCGTGGAGGCCGGCCAGTTGATCTGGCGCTGCCGGTCACCGGGGACGTACTCGCGGAGGCCGGTGAATTCGGTCCCCTCGCCGGGCACCCGGCCGGAGTGCTCGCCGAGCCGGTTCGGCAGCCGGCTCAGCACCACCTTCGTGCGCTGGACGCCCGGCTGCGGGTAGCAGTCCACGCTCGGCAGCCTGACCGTGACGCGGCCTTCGGTCAGCCGCCAGCGGTCGTGCAGCACCAGGGCGACCGTGCCGAGCTGACGCTTGCCCCAGCGCGGCACGGTGAACGTGAACCTGGCGGTCGCGCCGCCCGCGGCGGTGGCGCTGGCGGGCTCGACGCCGCGTCCGGCCTGCAATGCCCAGCGGGCGTCGTGCTCGTCGTCGTCGACGGCCACGTCTACCGCCGCTAGTTCCCCCTCGTACAGCCGGGTCGCCGTGAGCCCCACCCGCACGCCGACCCGCCGCGGCCGGGGCGGGCGCCCCGCGCCGAGCAGCAGCAGCGCCGGCGCCGCGACGCCCGCCAGTTCCGGGCGCCGGGTGAGCACCGCGAGCAGCAGCCCCGCGGTGGCCAGCGTGAGCAGCCGCCGGGCGTGCCGGGACGGCCGCCACCTCATCGCGACCTCGTCCACCTCGACAACGGAGGAGGCCGCGGGGGCGGGCAGACGGCCCGGTTCGTTCGGGATGATCGGGGGCATCAGCCGGTGACCGCCGCGGTGCCGCCGCGGACACCCGCCCCTGAGGCCCCTGAGGCCCCTGAGGCCCTGGGTGCCCCGGGGGGCCCGGGCGGCGCGGTCGGGTCGGTGCGCGGCGTCGGCACGGCGGCCACTATCCGGGCCACGACGTCGTCGGCGGAGACCTGCCGCACCCACAGCTCGGGGCGGAGCGTGACCCGGTGCGCGAGGGCGGGGACCGTGACCTGCTTGATGTCGTCGGGGATCACGTAGTCCCGCTGGTGCAGCAGCGCCTGGCCGCGGGCGAGCTGGGTCAGCGCGAGGCCGCCGCGCGGGCTGGCGCCCACCTGGACCTGGGCGTCGCGCCTGGTGGCGGCGACGATCGCGACGATGTAGTCGAGCAGGTCCTCGCTGATCTCCACCTGCTCGAGCGACTGGCGCATGGCGAGCACGCCGGCCGCGTCGCTGACCGCGGTCAGCGTCATGTACTCGGCCGCGCGCGCCACCCGGCGGCGCAGCATGTCGGTCTCGTCCTGCGCCGACAGGTAGCCAAGGCGCAGCCGCATCAGGAACCGGTCGAGCTGTGCCTCGGGCAGCTCGTAGGTGCCCTCGTACTCGATCGGGTTGTCGGTCGCGAGCACAACGAACGGCGTCGGCAGCGGCCTGGTCTGGCCGTCCACGCTCACCTGGCCCTCGCCCATCGCCTCGAGGAGGGCGGCCTGCGTCTTCGGTGGCGTGCGGTTGATCTCGTCGGCCAGCAGCAGCTGGGTGAACACCGGGCCTGGCCGGAACACCATCTCGGCGTTGCGCTGGTCGTACAGCGGGGCGCCGACCACGTCCGACGGCAGCAGGTCCGGGGTGAACTGAATCCGCGCGAAGTCCAGGCCGAGTACGCGGGCGAACGACCGGGCGATGAGCGTCTTGCCCAGGCCTGGCAGGTCCTCGAGCAGCACGTGCCCGCCGGCCAGGATGCCGATCAGCACCAGTTCCAGCGTGCGGCGGCGGCCGACCACCGCCCTTTCGAGCTCGTCGAGGATGGCCGCGGCCTTGCGCGCGGTCTCTTCCGGTGTCACAGGTGCTCCAATCGGTTGATGAGCCGGGCGAGCGTCCGGCGCGGGATGCCCGACCGTTGCGCGTCGCGGCCTTCGGCCGGCGGCTGTGCCGGGTCGATCCAGCGCCACAGCGCGGCGTCGCCGCGGCTGCGGCAGAAGGCCGCGCGGGCGGCGGCCGGGTCGGTGTACAGGTTGATGCCGTGGTTTTCCGCCAGCCGCGCCGCGAGCAGGTGCTCGAGGACCGGCCGGAGGTCGGCCTCGTAGAAGGCCTGGCTCGAGACGCTGGTCGAGACGATGAACCTGCGCTGCGAGTAGCCGGCGATCACCCGGGCGACCTGCCTGTCACGGCTGCGCCTGACCGACGGCGCGGCGGAGCGCGGCGCCAGGCCGCGCAGCACGACCATCGCGAGCGCCGCGGTGGCGATCGCCACCACGGCCACGCCCGGCCACCCGGCGAGCACGCCGCCCGCGATCGCGGTGGCGGCGACCGCGATCGCGGCGATCGTCAGTTCCGGCCGCGTGCCGCGCCAGAGGCTGACCTGCCCCGGGTCGCGGGTATTCCCTGGCGGGGAGTTCGCGCGCCAGCGGCTCACGGGACGACCTCCGCGCCAAGCTCGGCCGCCAGCTCGTCGAGCGCCTGGCTCGCCGCGTCCCGCTGCCGCGGCCCGAGCGGGTGGGTGGAGAATCGCGCCTCGTAAAACAAGCCGGTCAGCCGCCGCGCCGCGCCGCCGCGCACGATTCCCGTGGCGACGGCGCGGGACAGCAGCTCGTCGGGCGTGTCGGCTACCCCGCGCGCCGCGCCGCGCTCGGCGAGGCTGCCCTCCATCGCCACGTAGCAGGCGATGATCGCGGCCCGCGCGTCGTCGAGTTCGGCCAGCGCGGCGCGCCCCGACTCGACGGCGTCCCGCAGGTCTTCTGTGTCGAGATCGCCGGCGAACTGGCCCGGCCGTGCGGCGCCGCGCATCCGCGCCGCCCACCAGATGCTGATGACCACGGCCGCCACGAGCACCACCACGAGCAGCGCGTACAGGATCGGCCCGAGCGGGATGTGCAGTGTCCCCCCGCCGCCGCCGCGGGATTTCGGCAGCGGCCTGCTGCGCGATTGCGACCCCGGCAGGACCAGGGGGCGCGGCTTGAAGAAGAAGTGCAGGTGCAGGTCGGAGATCAGCACCACGGCGACCGCCACCATGCCGGCGGCAAGCACCCATTTGAGCACGAACCGCAGCGCGGCCGGCACGCCGACCTCGTCGGTGGCCTCGTCGGTGGCCTCGGCGAGGGGCCGCTGCTCCGCGGCGCGGCGGGCCGCGGCGTCCCGCCGCAGCGTGAGCACGAGCAGCACGCCGAGCACGACTTCGAGCGCCAGCCCGATCGCGATGCCGTCAGCGCGCAGCGGCCCGTCCCAGCGCGGCGCCGTCACCGCCCCCCGCAGCCCCGCGATCGCGAGCACGACCAGCAGGGCCAGCGGAAGCAGGCGGGCGAACTGCTGCCGGGCTGTCATCGCGTCGCGCTCCTCACCGGTCCTGGCGCGGAATGGGGGCTCATTTGGGCAAAACCATACCCGGCGGCCGCGCGGGCGCCGCAATGTGGCGGGCGCCGATAATCCGCGTGCGTTCCTGTGCGGACTCCCGCCACC
>NZ_JASIAL010000014.1:0-18919 GCF_030042015.1 Trebonia sp.
CAGGCCCGCCTCGGCGTCGCGGGACCCGTGGCAGGACACGTGCGCGAGGCGGCCGTGCCTGCTCACCGTGATCAGCCAGCCGGGCAGCCGGCCGTCGTCCACGTAGCGCGCGAAGTGCGCGTCGATCCGCCGCAGTCGCTGCGCGTCCAGGCCCACCTCGGCCGGGTCGACCTCAACCTTTAGTTCGCTCACCGCACTAGCGTGCCTCATGTTGCCGTTGGCCGCCAGGAGCCCCGGGGTTCGGCCGGGTGACCGCCTCCCCCGCCACTGGAGTCACGCTTTTGCGCTTCGCTAAGCTCCCGGCAGGAAACCCGTTCGCGGTGGGGCCCACAACGCCAAACCTTTTGCGATCTCGGGAAGCTAAGGGCTGCGTCGCCGCTCCCTCGGGTGCATGTCACGTGGTCAGCTGATGTGCGTGTGAGCAGTGCGGCAAGGGCGTGGCAGGCTGGCCGGTGCCCGGGCGGCTGTCCGGTGGCCGTCTCAGATTGTGGGACGGCGTCGGGAACTTAGGACCCGGGCCGCAGGTTTATTGCCCGTTTTATACCGATTTCCGGATGCCGCTCGGCTCCTATCTTGGCCAGCGCCCGCGGACCGCGCCCGGTATGGGTGGTTTGTCCGCCGGCAGGCTGGGCGACTTAAGTTCCTGGCATTGCCTCCTATTGCGGCACGCCGCCCGGCTCGCGGCCGGCGCGGAGCAGGCCGTACGTGACCGCCTCCTCAAGTGCGTGCCAGGACGCGGCGATGATGTTCTCGTCCACGCCCACCGTGGACCAGGTGTCTCCTGAGCCGTCGTCGGACTCGATCAGCACGCGGGTGACAGCGCCTGTGCCGTGCGAGCCCTCGAGGATCCGCACCTTGAAGTCGGCGAGCTCCAGGTTCGCCAGTTCGGGAAAGGTCTGCTCCAGCGCGGAGCGCAGCGCCTTGTCCAGCGCGTTCACCGGGCCGTTGCCCTCGCCGACCGCCACGACCCGCTCCCCCTTGGCGGTCAGCCGCACGGTCGCCTCGCTGGTGACGGCGCCGTCCTCGCGACGCTCCACGATGACCCGCCAGGACTCGACGGTGAAGTGCCGCCGCTTGGACCCGGCGAGCTCGTCACGCAGCAGCAGCTCGAACGAGGCGTCGGCCGCCTCGAAGGAGTAACCGCGCGCCTCCAGTTCCTTGACCTTGTCGGTCACCCGGCCGATCGCCTCCTTGTCCCCGGACAGGTCGTAGCCGAGCTCACGGCCCTTCAGCTCCACCGAGGCGCGGCCGGCCATGTCCGAGACGAGCATCCGCATGTCGTTGCCGACCCGGGCCGGGTCGATGTGCTGGTACAGCATCGGGTCGACCCGGACCGCCGAGGCATGCAGCCCGGCCTTGTGGGCGAACGCGCTCAGCCCCACGTACGGCTGGTGGGTGTCCGGCGCGACGTTCGTGACCTCGCTGATCGCGTGCGCGATCCGGGTCATCTCCAAGATCCCGTCGCCGGACAGCACCGGGCGGCCCTTCTTCAGCTGCAGCCCGGCCACCACGCTGAACAGGTTGGCGTTCCCCGCCCGCTCGCCGTATCCGTTGGCGGTGCCCTGCACGTGCGTGACGCCCGCCTCCACGGCGACGAGCGTGTTCGCCACGCCGCAGGCGGTGTCGTCGTGGCAGTGGATGCCGAGCCTGGCGCCGGTCCGCCCGGATACCGCGTGCACGATGTCACCGAGTTCGGTCGGCATCATGCCGCCGTTGGTGTCGCACAGTGCGATCACGTCCGCGCCGGCCTCCGCGGCGACGCGCACGCATTCCAGAGCGTACGAGGGGTTGGACCGGTACCCGTCGAAGAAGTGCTCGGCGTCGAGGAACACCCGGCGGCCCTCGGCCCGCAGATGCCGGACGGTGTCGGCGATCATTCTCAGGTTCTCGTCAAGCGTGGTGCGCAGGGCGAGCTCGACGTGCCGGTCGTGGCTCTTCGCCACCAGCGTCACGATCGGCGCGAGCGACTCCCGCAACGCCGCGACCTGCGGGTCATCGGCGGCCTTGACGCCGGCCTTGCGCGTCGAGCCGAACGCCACGAGCTGGGCGTGCTGCAGGCTTAGCTCGGTCCTGGCGCGGCGGAAGAACTCCGTGTCCTTGGGGATCGCGCCTGGCCAGCCGCCCTCGATGAACCCGACGCCAAGCCGGTCCAGGTGCCGGGCGATCACGAGCTTGTCGGCAACCGTGAGGTTAAGACCCTCCTGCTGCGCACCGTCGCGCAATGTCGTGTCGTAGACGTGGAACTGGTCGTCGACCATCGTCGCTGTCCGTTTCTTCCGTGTGCTGGGGGTTGGCTCGAGAGGCTGGTCCGCCGCGCGACAGCGCACAAACAAAAAGACCCCTCGCGGAACGCGAGAGGTCTGCGCGCCGGCACCGGGCCAGCTTCTTCCGCTGACCGCGCCTAGAACCTGACGTCCTAGGAGCCGACGCGCCTGCCGATAATAATCAGCCCGGTCGTCACGGTGTTTAGTCTGCCACAATCC
The DNA here is from genome assembly GCF_030042015.1 of Trebonia sp. GTDB lineage: Bacteria > Actinomycetota > Actinomycetes > Streptosporangiales > Streptosporangiaceae > Trebonia. The sequence goes on from NZ_JASIAL010000014.1 coordinate 2,484, forward strand.
GGCCGCTGTTCGCCAACCGAGGGAGTGCTCGCTCGCGATGCCGCCGCGGAGCCGGTCAGGCCGTCAGCCGATCGAGCCGTCGGGCCGTCGGGCCGTCAGCCGATCGAGCTGTCAGCCGGTCGCCGACAGGAAGGCGCCGGCCAGCGCGGCGGCCGACTGGGCCGGGCTGGTTCCGGTCTCGAGAACCGCGACGGCCATGCTGCCCCGGTATCCCACGAACCAGCTCAGCCAGGAGTGCGCGCCGGTCTGCACGATCCCGGCCTGGCCGTATACCGGCTCGCCTGATACGTTGGCGGCGCGCGCGGCACCCGAGCGCACCGCATCGCGCATCAACTGCCGCAAGTCGCTCAGCCCGGCCGCCGACAGTGGCGCCTGCCACGTCGCCGGCGGGTCATCGGTGACGAGCACCGGCGCGTGGCCGGTGCCGGCGTCGACCTCGGCCGCGACCATGGCCATGCCCAGCGGGCTCATCAGCACCCCGCCGGCGCCGGTCGCCTGCGCCGCCAGGCCTGCCTCGTCCGAAGCGGTCGGCGCCGACCCGGAAAACGCCTGTACGTGCAGGTTCCATGTGGCGCCGACGCCGAATGACCGCTCCACGGCCGCGAGCCCTGCCGGGGTCAGTTTCTGCGACATAGCCGCGAACGCCGCCGCGCAGCCGTCGGCGAAGTCCGAGGCGAAGGTGGCCGACGAGGACCGGTCTGACCCGCCGGGGCTCGCCTGGTCCTGGCAGGGCAGGGGCGTGTTCGCGGTGTATCCGGCGCCGAGCAGCGCCGCCGCCGACACGATGCTGAAGGCCATGCCTGGCTCAAGCCTGGCGTTCAGCACCCCGCCCGGAGGAAGGGCGACGGTCCCGGCCTCGCGGGAGGCAAGCGCGAGGATGCCGCCGTTCGCGGCGTCAACGGCGACGATCTCGCCCGAGTCGGGCTGCCCCGCGAGTGCCGCCGCCGCCGCGTCCTGGTCGCGGCTGACGAGCGTGGTCCGCAGCGGGACGCCGGTACGTCCTTGTGACGTCCACAGCCTCGCCACGGTTCGGCCCGCGGCGTTGACCACGAGGACCGTGGTCGTCGGCGTGCCCGCGAGAGCGCCCTGGTAGGCCTGCTCAAGCCCGGTCAACCCGACCGTGGCGCCGGGCTGGTAGGCGGCCCCCTCGGCGCGCAGCGCGCTTGAATCTTCGGTCCCGACCGTGCCGACGACCTCGGTGGCTATCGAGTCGAACAGCCGCTCCGGCCCCTGGACGTAGCTCAGCCCGGGCACCTTGGCGAGCCGCGGCCATATCGCATGAAAAGCCGCCGGGTCGAGCGCCAGCAGCGACAGGAACCCGCGCGGCGGCGCGGCCTGGATCTGGCCGAGCACCTGCTGGGAGTTGAGGTCGGCGATCTGGCTGAACTCTCCCGCGGTCCGCGCCGCGTTCGCCAGGCGGCCCGGATAGACACCGACGTGATAGACGGTCGAGTCGGTCAGCAGCGGCAGGCCGTCGGTGTCTTCTACCTGGGCACGCGGCGCGAACGCGGTCAGCACCGCGAGCCGGTCGCCCGGCCCCAGGCCCGGGTTGATCACCTCAGGTGCCCAGTCGATAAGCCACTGACCGCCCTTCACAGCGAGCCCGAACCGGCCGTTGTAGGTCCACTGGTTCCCGCCCTCGCCCATGTCCACGGTGGCCTTGAAGACCGCCACCGCGGTGTCCCCGTGCTGCGTGACCGAGTCCATGGCGAAGAAGGTGTCGGTCGCGTCGAGGTCGGTGTAGGCCGCGGCGAGCTGCGCGGCCACCTGGGCATGGTTCCCGTTGGTCAGCGCGGCCGCCTGGGCGTACTTGCCCTGTTGCCAGTCGAACAAGAACGCCTGCACCGCTGGCTCGGCGGATGCCTCGCTGCCGAAGCCGGTCGCGAAGCCGATGGTGAGCAGGCCCACGACGATCACCAACACGGCGGCCGTGCGCTGCCGCCGCGACATCCGGACGCGGCGTGTCGACGGCTTGCGGTGCCTGCTTCGGCCAGTGTGCGGCGGACCAGCCGGGTGCGGCGCGCCGCCAGGGTGCGGACCGGCCGGGTGCGGTGGGCCCCCGGCCTGCGGCGGGCCGCCAGGGTATGGCCCGCCGCCGGAACGCGGTGGACCGCCTGGACGCGGCGAACCGGCCGGTCGGGACGGCGCGCCGGGACGAGGCGGCAGCGGCGAACCGGGACGAGGCGGCAGCGGCGTGCCTGGTGCGCCCCCATGCTGTCGCGGATCGCGGGAAGGAGCACCGGGTACGTCCGGCATGCCGACAGCGCCCGGAGCGCCCGGGCCACCCGGAGCGCCCGCGGGGCCAGCGGCAGGACCGGGGGCACGGGGATCGGAAAGCGGAGCCGGGGGCGTCCCTGCCCCCCTCGGCAGCCCATAAGACCGGGGTGGCCCAGCATGGCTACCCCGGTCACGCGAGCGCGCAGTCACCGTCCGCCTCCGGAGTCACCGTCGTCGCCGTAGGGCACGCTCGACCTCCCTGGCTGCGTCTCGCCGGGCCAGGTCTTGCCTTTTATCGTATGTCCGTTTGCCGCGGGCAAGCGCAAGCTCCACCTTGACTTTGCCGTCCTTGAAATACAACGACAGCGGGATAAGCGTGAGGCCCTGTTCCGATGTCTTGCGGACCAGTCGCTCGATTTCTCCCCGGTGCAGCAAGAGCTTTCTGGTCCGCCTGGGCGCGTGGTTGGTCCAGGTGCCCAGCGTGTACTCCGGTATATGAACGTTATGCAGCCAGACTTCCCCGCCCGAGACCTCCCCGAACCCATCGGCCAGTGACGCGCGGCCGGCGCGCAGTGATTTCACCTCGGTGCCAGTGAGCGCGATGCCGGCCTCGTAGACGTCCTCGATCGCGTAGTCATGCCGGGCGCGCCGGTTCCGTGCGATGACCTTGTTTCCCTGCTCGCGTGCCACGTCTCTCCTGTCAGCCAGCCTGCGGCTACCGTCAGACCCCGGACCAGCCAACCGCCCCGGCCGCGGACGTCTAGACGCGCAGGTAGCGGCGCAGCGTCACGAACGACGTCACGCCGCATAGCAGCACTCCCACGCCCATCGCGAGCACAATGACCTCGACTAGGTCGGTAACGGACAGGCCCACGTTGTAGCTGAAGTACTGCTGCAGGTTATTAAGCAGCAGCGACTTCACGCCAATCAGCAGGCAAGCGGCGAGCGCCCAGCCGAACAGGCCGGCGATCACTCCCTCGAGCAGGAACGGCAGCTGGATATAGAAATTGGACGCGCCGACCAGCCGCATAATGCCGGTCTCCCGCCGCCGGTTGAATGCGGACAGCCGGATCGTGTTGGCCACCAGCAGGATCGCCGCCACGATCAAGATCAGCGCCACGACCACGACCGCGTTCCTCGCTCCGTCCAGGAGCCGGTAGAACTTGGCGAGAATGGTCTCCTCGTCGATGACCGAGTCGACGCCGGGCGCGCCCGTCACCGCGCTGGCGACGATGTTGTAGTCGGCCGCCGGGTCGCGCAGCTTGACCTCGAACGACGGCGGAACGTCGCCTACCGTGACCGTGGAGACGTAGGACGGGTCGTCGGCGAAGTCGTGCTTGAACTGCGCGTACGCCGCTGACAGGGAGACGTAGGAGACGTCCTCGACCTGCGGCATCGCGGTCAGCGTCTGATAGATCTGCTGCTGCTCGGCCTGTGTCACCGCCCCGCGGCAGGCCGGGTTGGGGCTGGTGGCCGTGCACAGGTAGACCGAGATCTGCACCTTGCTCTGCCAGTACGTCCGCGTGCTGTCGACCTGCTTGACGAACAGCAGCCCCGTGCCAAGCAGGGACAGGCTGATCGCCACCACCACGATGAGCGCGACAGTCATGGTGAGGTTGCGGCGCAGCCCGACCCAGATCTCCTGGAACACGAAGTTCGAACGCATACTGGCCTTATCTCATCCCTCAGTAGTCCTGTGTGGTCTCGTGCGGCACACCGTAAGTAAGCGGTTATCGAGTCCCGGCTAGTACGCCTGGCCGTAAACCCCCCGTACCTGGTCGCGGACCACCTTGCCGTACTCGAGCTCGATGACGCGCTTGCGCATCGAGTCGACGATGGCGGCGTCATGGGTAGCCATGACGACAGTCGTCCCGGTCCTGTTGATCCGGTCAAGCACCTTCATGATCCCGATCGAGGTCGCCGGGTCGATGTTGCCCGTCGGCTCGTCGGCGAGCAGGATCATCGGACGGTTGACGAACGCCCTGGCCATCGCGACCCGCTGCTGCTCGCCACCCGACAGCTCGTCCGGCATCCGGTCGTGCTTGCCCTCCAGGCCCACCAGGTCGATGACCTCGGGGACCACGCGGCGGATGAAGCGCCGAGGCTTGCCGATTACCTCGAGCGCGAACGCCACGTTCTGGTAGACGCTCTTGTTCGGGAGCAGCCGGAAGTCCTGGAACACGCAGCCGATGCGGCGCCGCAGGTGCGGCACCTTCCAGTTCGTGAGCCGCGCCAGGTCCTTGCCGGCGACGTGGATGCGCCCCTCGCTGGGGCGCTCCTCCTTGAGGATGAGCCTGAGGAACGTCGACTTGCCGGACCCGGAGGGACCGACAAGGAAAACAAACTCACCCTTGTTGACCGTGAGGTCGACGTTCTCCAGCGCGGCCCGATTCTGGTTCGGGTAGATCTTGGTGACGTTATCAAAGTTGATCACGGGACCATCACTACGATCTCGACGAGGAGGGACAGGCCAACCCGCGGCACGGGTGCCGCCTAGCGGGTAATTGCGGCCTGGCCGGGCAACTTGCGGGTAACCTGGTTTGGCCAGGGAACAGTCTAGGGGGAAACTGGCGGCTAAGGCTCCAGATCACTCCAAGTGCGCCGGGGCACCGCTACCGGAAGGGGTATGAGATGAGCTGCGAGCACCTGATCTGCGCGCACTGCGCGGGTCCAGTGGTCGAGGGACGCTGTCCGGTGTGCCGGGCCGCCCGCGCGCACGTCCACCACCGCGGCCCGGCCGGCGTGACCCCGCAACTGCTGATCGCCGCTGCGCTGATCCTGCTGCTCGGCCTGCTGATCGCGACCCATGTGCTCGGGTAGCAGGGCACTGGCGAACTAAGCCCGCCGGTTACTGCCTGCCGCCGTTCTCCCCGCGGCGCAGCCAGCGGATCTCCGCGTCGATGAAGTCGTCGATCTCGCCGTCGAGCACCGCGAGCGCGTTGCCCGTTTCCATCCCGGTCCGCACGTCTTTCACGTTCTGGTACGGGTACAGCACATAGTTGCGGATCTGGGTCCCCCAGGCCCGGCCGCCGTCGCCGCGCAGCGCGGCCATCTCCTCGGCTTCCTCCTGGCGCCGCCGCTCCAGCAGCTTGGCCTGCAGGACGGCCATCGCCGAGGCCTTGTTCTGTATCTGGCTCCGCTCGTTCTGGCAGGACACCACGATACCGGTCGGCAGGTGCGTGATCCGGACCGCAGAGTCCGTGGTGTTGACGCCCTGACCGCCCGGTCCTGAGGAACGGAACACGTCTACCCGGATCTCGTCCTCGGGGATCTCGACGTGGTCGGTCTGCTCTACCACGGGCATCACGTCCACGCCGGCGAACGACGTCTGCCTGCGGCCCTGGTTGTCGTACTTGGAGATGCGGACCATCCGGTGCGTGCCCTGCTCGCCGCGCAGGGTCCCGTACGCGTACGGCGCCTTCACCGCGAACGTGGTGGACTTGATGCCCGCCTCGCCGTAGGACACGTCGTAGACCTCGGCCGGGTACTTGCGCCGTTCCGCCCAGCGCAGGTACATGCGCTGCAGGTTTCCCGCGAAGTCCTCCGCGTCCGCGCCGCCGGCCTGCGAGTTGATCGTGATCAGCGCCTCGCGGTTGTCGTAGTCGCCGTTAAGCAGCGTGCGGACCTCAAGCTGGTCGATCTCCTTACGCAGCCGGGCAAGGTCGCCCATCGCCTCGTCCCTGGCGGACTGGTCGTGCTCGTCGTCGGCAAGCTCGAACAGTACGCGGGTGTCATCGAGGCGCTGCCGCAGGCTGTCCAGCCGCGCCAGCTCTCCCTCCAGGTAGGAGAGCCGCCGGGTCACCTGCTGCGCACGCGCCTGGTCCTCCCAAAGTCCGGGGTCCGCGGCCTGCTCGCGCAGGTCGGCGGCCTCGGTTCGCATGGCATCGGGGTCGAGCACGGCCTCGATGCTGTCGAGCTTGGACGACAGTTCCGATAGCTCTTCGTTGGGATCGGTAGCTGCCATGCCGGAAAGCCTACGCGAGGACGGGCGCGGCGGCGTAACAGGCTGCGGCCGCGCCCGGGCGCGGATACCAGGTATTCTGCCAATCCGTGGCACACGCAACGCGCATGGCGCACCTGTCCTGCGGCGTCGCGCTCGCCGTGACGGCGGTGCTCGCCGTCGCTGGCTGCACGTCCGGCGGCGCCGGCGCGGCGCAGACGGGCACCGGTGCGGCGAGCACCGCGCCCGCGCTCACGACCGCTCAGGCCCGCCAGGTCTTCGACTCCTACGTGAGCGGGAGCGAGGCGGCCGCGCGCACCGGCGACGTGGCGCTGGCGCTGTCCGACGTGACCGGCGTGCAGCGCTCCTACGTCACAGCCACCTTCGAGGCCGACCGCTACGACCATGTGCGGCTGCCCTACCCCTACTACACCTACGGCAGGCCCGTCTTCTACCTGCCAGCACCCGCCGGATATCCGCGGTTTTTCGTCGCCGACGTCTCGCGCGTGCTCGCCGGCACCAAGCTGAGCGACGCAATCGCCACGCAGACCGCGGGAGTGACGGTGCCACTCGACGGGAACGTGCTGATGCTGTTCGAGCAGGCCGGCCACAAGCAACCCTGGCGGCTCGCCAGCACGTCGCAGCTCACCGCGGGCACGTCGCTGCCGCCTCTCGCGACGAACGGCGGCGGCCATGTCCTTGCGCTGCCGCTGAGCACCGGCACGCTGCTCGCCCCCCCGGACGTGGTCGGCCCGCTGCAAGCCGCGGTCGTTGACGACGGCCCGTCCAGCCCCGCCGCCAGCGCCGTCGCGAACGGCCCGCTGACGACCGGCATCTACCAGGCGGCACGCACCTTCGTGCAGGGCATCTACCCGCCGCGCGGCGATGTCCTGCAGTGGGCGCTCGACGGCGCGGACTACGCCAGGCTCGCGCTGCGGACCGCCGACGGCGGGGCGCTGGTGTTCTACTCGATGTACCTGAACACCACGGTCGAGGTCCCGGCCGTGCTGAACGATGCCGAGCCGGTGAACCCGGGACCGCCGATCACGGTCCCGGCCGACCTGATGCCGCTGCTTACCCTCGGGCAGAAGGCGCCGCGCGTGGAACTGGAAGGCCAGGACCTGCTCTCGTTCGCCGCGATCGACCCGCCGGCGGGCAGCGCGAAGATCCAGGTCATCGCGATCGGCGGCGGCCTGGACTACGCCTCAGCTTCCTGAGCGGGCAGTGAGCCTGGCGCGACCAGCGTGCGGATGACGCGGCACGCCACCGACAGGGTCGTGAACGTGAAGCGTTCGCTTTCCCAGATCTCGCCGAGCGTCTGCGCCGCACGCCGCACCGCCGCCGCGTTCCGCTGCTCCCACAGCGCGACCCGCTCGCCCACCGGGCCGTCCCCGCCAACGGCGAGCACGTCCCGCGTGAGCGCGGCGTGCGCGCCGTACAGGTCGTCGCGCAGCGCCGCCCGCGCCATCGACGACCAGCGGTCTTCGCGCGGCAGCGCCACGATGAGGTCACGCATCCGGCCGAGCTGCAGCCGGTCGGCCAGCGTGAAGTACACCGCGGCGGTCTCTTCGACGCCGTGGCCGGTCATCGCGGCACTGTGCACGATGTCGAAGGCCGAGTAAGACGGGACCATGGCCGCCACCTCATCGGCCAGCGCCGCCGGCACGCCGCGCGCCGCGAACGAGGTCCGCCGCTCTTCATAGGTGGCAAGATCACGGCCGGAAAGCAATTTAGGCATTCCGGAACGGACCGTGGCGACTCCCTCGCTCAGGAAGCTCACGGTCTCGGCGATGCCGAACGGCGGGCGCCCGTTCAGCAGCAGCCACCTGGTGGCACGCTCCACGAGCTTGCGCGCCTCAAGGACCAGCGCGATCCGCACGTCGACGTCGACCTCGCCAACCAGCCCGCCGACCTGCCGCCAGAACGCGGGCATGCCGAAGACCGCGCGGGCGACCAGCCAGGCGCGGGTGGTGTCAGGCACCGGCAGACCGGTCTCTTCACCGGTCCGGAACAAGAACGTGGTTCCCCCTGTGTCCACCATCTCGTTCACCACGGAGGTCGTGATGATCTCCCGGCGCAGCCGGTGCCCGTTCATCTGGTCGGCGAACCGGGCGCGCAGCGGCGCGGGAAAGTAATCGACGAGCGCGTCCCGCAGATACGGGTCGTCGGGCAGGTGAGAGGCGAGCACCTCCTGGCCAGCGGCGATCTTGGTGTGCGCGAGCAGCAGGGCAAGCTCAGGCGACGTGAGGCCGGTGCCCGCGGACCGCCTGGAGGCGATCTCCTTGTCCCCGGGCAGCACGTCGCCCTCCGCGGACAGGCGCCCTTCCCTGATGAGCTTGCGCAGGTACCTGGCGTGCACGTGGAGCAGCCGCGGCGCCTGGTAGCGGGCGGCGGCCAGCGCCATGTTCTGCCCGTCGTTGTGCTCGAGTACGTGCGCGGCCACCTCGTCAGTCATCGCGTGCAGCAGCGGAGCCCGGTCCGCTGGCTTGATCGACCCGCTGGCGATGGCGTCGGCGAGCAGGATCTTGATGTTGACCTCGTGGTCGGAGGTGTCCACCCCGGCCGAGTTGTCGATGAAGTCGGTATTGACGAGCCCGCCGTTCAGCGCGTACTCGACCCGGGCGGCCTGGGTCAGCCCCAGGTTGCCGCCCTCAGCGACGACCTTCGCCCGCAGTTGCACGGCGTCGACCCGCACCGCGTCGTTGGAGCGGTCGCCCGCGTCGGCGTGCGTCTCATGGCTGGCCTTGACGTAGGTGCCGATCCCGCCGTTCCACAGCAGGTCGACCGGCGCCTGCAAGATCGCCGAGATCAGCTCGTCAGGGGAGACGGCGAGGATGCCCTCGTCGATGCCGAGAGCGGCACGGGCCTGCGGCGACAGCGGGACAGACTTCACGGCGCGCGGCCATACCCCGCCGCCGGCCGAGATCAGAGCCGGGTCGTAGTCGGCCCAGGAGGACTGGGGCAGCGCGAACAGCCGCTCCCGTTCGGCGAAGCTGACCACCGGATCCGGGACCGGGTCGAGGAACACGTGCCGGTGATCGAAGGCCGCGACGAGCTTGATGTGCCGGGACAGCAGCATCCCGTTGCCGAACACGTCGCCGGACATGTCCCCGACGCCGACCACGGTGAAGTCGTCGGCGTCGGGGTTGAGCCGGAGCGCGGCGAAATGCCAGCGCACGGACTCCCACGCGCCACGGGCGGTGATGCCCATCTTCTTGTGGTCATAGCCGACGGACCCGCCGGAGGCGAACGCGTCGCCGAGCCAGTACCCGTAGCGCTCGGCGATCTCGTTGGCGTCGTCGGAGAACGTCGCGGTGCCCTTGTCGGCGGCTACCACCAGGTACGGGTCGTCGCCCTCAAGCCGGACCACGCCGGGCGGCGGCACCACTTTGTCGCCGTCGATGTTGTCGGTGATGTCGAGCATCGCGCTGATGAACATCCGGTAGCAGGCGAGCACCTCGGCCGCGTACGCCTCCCGGTCGGCCGGGTCGGGCAGCCGGTTGCACACGAAGCCGCCCTTGGCGCCGGACGGCACGATGACCGAGTTCTTGACCTCCTGCGCCTTGACCAGGCCAAGGACTTCGGTGCGGAAGTCCTCGGGCCGCTCCGACCAGCGCAGTCCGCCGCGCGCGACGTGGCTGAACCGCAGGTGCACCGCCTCGAGCCGCGGCGAGTACACGAAGATCTCGAACTTCGGCCGCGGCACCGGGATCACCGCCACGTTCTCCGGCGCCAGTTTGAACACCAGGTAGGGCGCGGGCGTGTCCGGGTGCTGGAAGTAGTTCGTGCGCAGCGTCGCCTCGACGAGGGCCAGGTAGGAGCGCAGGATGCGGTCGTGGTCCAGGCTCACCACCTCATCAAGCGCGCCGCGCAGCTCCTCGGCGATCGCCTCGCACCGTTCGGCCGCGCCGCCCTGCATGCCGGGGTCGAACCTGGACTCGAACAGCCGGACCAGCAGCCGGGTGATCGCCGGGTTGGCGCACAGCACCCGTTGCAGGTAACTCTGGCTGAACCGCGTGCCGGCCTGGCGCAGGTACCGGGCATACGCGCGCAGCACCACCACTTGCCGCCAGGTCAGCCCGGCGTCGAGCACCAGCGCGTTGAACGCGTCGTCCTCGGTCCGCTCGTCCCACAGCGCGGTCAGCGCCGCCTCGAACTCGGCCCGGATCCCGCGGGGTACAGGCAGGGCATCCGCGGACTCCCCCGGAGCACGTGCGGCGTCAAGCCGCAGCCGGGGGGCTCCGGGGGGTCGCCCCCCCGGGTCAGCAGAAGCACGTGCGGCGTCAAGCCGCAGCCGGGGGGCTCCGGGGGGTCGCCCCCCCGGAAAACAGAGCCCGAAGTCGTAGATCCAGAACGGCAGCGCCAGATGGTCTTCGCCTGGGCCGCAGGAGATCGACCCGCCGAACTCGTACGGGTGCTCGTCCACGACCTCCAGCCCCATGTGCTGCAGCTGCGGCAGCACGTCGGACAGCGTGATGGGCCCGGCGGACCGGAAGATGCGCAGCCGCAGCTGCTCGCCGTCGGAAGTCTCCAGGCGCAGCGCGAACGGCTCGCCTGCCTCGCGCAGGCGGAGCACCTCGGTCAGGTCGGTGACGGCGGTGGCCGGCGACGTGTCGGCCTTGTACGTCTCGGGGATCGCTTCGGCGCAGACCTGCAGCAGCCGGGCGGCGCGTTCGGGGCCGATGCGGCGTTCGGCCTCCGCGGCGAGATCCTCATCCCAGGAGCGGACCGCGGCCGCGATGTCGGCCTGCAGCGCGAGCTGGTCGACGTGCGGCAGCGGACGGCCGGGCTCGCCGTGCACGACGACGTGCAGCCGGGCGAGCGCGGAGTTGCTCACCATCGCGCTGTAGTCGACCGACGCGCCGTGCAGCGCAGCGCGCAAGATCTCCTGGGCGCGCAGCCTGACCTCCGTGGTGTAGCGGTCCCTGGGCAGGTACACCAGGCAGGACACGTAGCGGCCGTAGGCGTCGGGCCGCAAGAACAGGCGGACCTGCTTGCGCTCCCCGAGCCGGAGCACGGCCAGCGCGATGGGGGTCAGCTGCTCGGCGCTGATCTCGAACAGCTCCTCGCGCGGGTAGCCCTCGAGGATCTCGATGAGCTCCTTGCCGTCGTGGCTGTCCGCGGGCAGCCCGGCCTCCTCGAGCACCAGCTCAAGCTTGCGGCGCAGCACGGGGATGCGCGTGATCGACTCGGTGTAGGCGGCCTGGGTGTACAGGCCGAGGAACCGGTACTCCCCGCTCACCTGGCCGTCCGCGCCGAACCTCCGCACCGACACGTAGTCCAGGTAGCTCGGCCGGTAGACGGTGGACCGGGTGCTGGACTTGGCGAGCACGAGCAGCCGCGCGGCGCGCGCCCCGTGTGGGCCACCCGGCGGGGTGGCGGCGAACGAGTCCGCGCCGTCGTGACGCAGCACGCCAAGCCCGGTGCCCGGCACCGGACGCAGCTCCTGCTCGTCCTCGAGCCTGGTCAGCTTGTACTGGCGGTAGCCGAGGAACGTGAAGTGGCCGGCCGCGAGCCAGACCAGCAGCTCGCCGGCTTCCGCCTCTTCCGGGCCGCTGCCCTCGGCGTCGGCGAGCGAGGCGGCCAGCTCACGCGCCGCGGACCGCATGCGGGGCTGGTCTTCCATCGCGACCCGCAGGTCGTCAAGCACGCGGCGCAGGTCCCCCGCGAGCTTTTCGTGCCCGGGCAGGTGACCGAGCTCGACGTGGATCCAGGACTCTGGCACCCACCCAGCCGGCGGCTCCGCGCCGACCCCGCCAAGCACGATCCCGTTCGCGACTCCGGTGACGTCCCGCCGCGCGGTCAGCAGCGGGTGCACGAGCAGCGTGATGTCGGCGGAGTGCCGGTTGAGCTCCATCGTCACCGAGTCGACCAGGTAGGGCATGTCGTCGGTGACGATGTCCACGACCGTTCCTGCGCTGGTCAGCGACGCGGCACCCGCCTCGCGCACCTGGACGGCGGCGCGGCCCTGCGGACGGCTCGCGCCAAGCGCGGCGTGCCAGGCCGCCACGGCGGCCACCCGCCGCGCGCCAGCCGGCGCGAGATCCTCGGTCGCGACGAACCGGTAGTAGGCGTCGAGGAAGCCGCGCCGGTCACCGACCGCCTTGCCAAGGTCGCCTGGCGGCGCGACGGCGCGGTCCGCGCCACCCCCGTCCACCCACAGCGCCGCAGCCTCGGCGAACAACGGCTCCCTTGCCTCGTCCGAGGTGTCCCTGGCTTCGTCCGGCCGTTCCGGCATTGAAAATCTCCTCTGCTTACCCCCGGGGGGACGACCCCCCCGGTGACCCCCCCGGTATGGGGGAGCTGCCCGCCCCCCCATTGCCCCCCCGGCCCGGGGGCCTTCTTGGCCCCCGGGCCGCCAGTGCCGCTAGGGCCTGCCGGTTCCGTTAGGGCCCGCCGGTTCCGTTAGGGCCGCCGGTTCCGTTAAGGCCCTTCGGTGCCGTTAGGACCCGCGGGGTCCGTTAAGGCCTGGCGGTTCCGTTAAGGCCATCGGTTCCGTCAGGGCCTGCCGGGTTCCGTCAGGGCCCTCGGGTCCGTTAGGGGCCGCCGGGGGCGTCTGGGCCGTGGGGGCGGGGCGTGCGGCAGCTCACGTCGTTGTGGTGGCTGCTTGGGTGAGTTCCGGATCCTCCCTATCTACAGACTAGATGCACGAACGTATGACGACAGCACTTCCGGGTTGGCCAGCGCGCTGGGATCGGCGGCCTGGGCCAGCGGGGTGCCTTGCAGGATCTTGCGGACCGGGATCTCCAGCTTCTTGCCCGACAGCGTCCGCGGGACGCCGGGCACGGCGACGATCTCGTCGGGGACATGCCGCGGGGACAGCTGCGCGCGCAGCGCCGCGCGGAACCGGGCGGTGAGGTCCTCGTCCAGTTCGCGGCCCGCCGCGAGCTGGACGAACAGCACCAGCCTGCCGTCGGCCCCGAGCCGCCCGGTGTCCACCACCAGGCTGTCCGCGACCTCGGGGAAGGACTCGATGACCCGGTAGAACTCGCTCGTCCCCATCCGCACGCCGCCCCGGTTGAGGGTCGCGTCAGACCGGCCGTAGATCACGCAGCCGCCGTCGGGGCGGATCTCGATCCAGTCGCCGTGCCGCCAGATTCCGGGAAAGTCCGCGAAGTAGCTGTCGGCGTACCGGGTCCCGCCTGGATCGTTCCAGAACATCACCGGCATCGACGGCATCGGCTCGGTGATCACCAGCTCGCCGACCGTGCCGACGACCGGTCGCCCGGCCTCGTCGAACGACTCGACCGCCGCGCCCAGGCAGCGGCCGGATATCACGCCGGCCCGCACCGGCAGCAACGGGCAGTGGCCGACGAACCCGGTGCACACGTCGGTGCCGCCGGACGTCGAGCCCAGCTGGATGTTCTTGCCCACCGCCGCGTACACCCAGGTGAAACCCTCGGGCGGCAGCGGCGAGCCGGTCGACCCGACGCCGCGCAGCGCGGACAGGTCAAAGCTCTCGCCGGGCCGCAGCCCTGCCTTCTGGCAGGCCATCAGGTACGGCGCGCCGACACCCAGGTAGCTGAGCTTGGCTTCGGCCGCAAGCCGCCACAGCCTGCCGGTCTCCGGGTAGCCGGCGCTCCCGTCGTACAGCACGATCGTCGTGCCGGCGAGCAGCCCGCCGACCTGGAAGTTCCACATCATCCAGCCGGTCGTCGTGTACCAGCTGAACCGGTCGCCAGGGTGCAGGTCCAGATGCAGCGCGAGCACCTTGAGGTGCTCAAGCACGATGCCGCCGTGCCCGTGCACGATCGGCTTCGGCAGCCCGGTGGTGCCGCTGGAGTAGACGACCCACAGCGGGTGCTCGAACGGCACCTCCTCGAACTCGGCGTCATGACCGTGCCCGGCCGGCGCCGCCAGGGCGGACCAGTCAAGAACCTGCACGCCCGCGCCCACCGCGGGCGGACTGGCCGCCGCCGTGCCCAGCAGGTCCACCATGACCACGGCACGCAGCGTGGGCAGCTGCGCCGCGATCTCGGCGACCACGCCGATGCGGGGGAACTCCTTGCCGTGGTACGCGTAGCCGTCCGCGGCGAGCAGCACCGCCGGCTCGATCTGCGCGAACCTGTCAAGCACGCTGCGGGTGCCGAAGTCCGGCGAGCAGGAGGACCAGATCGCGCCGACGCTCGCGGCCGCAAGCAGCCCGACGACCGCCTCGGGGATGTTCGGCAGCAGCGCGGCCACGCGGTCGCCCTTGCCCACCCCGAGCGCGCGCAGGCCCGCCGCCACGCGGGCCACCTCGGCGGCGAGTTCGCCGTAGGTAAGAGAGCCGGCCCGGCCTCGTTCGGAGGAAAAGATGATGGCGGCGCGGTCCGGATCGGTCCACGCGGTCCGCAGCGCGTTCCGTGCGTAGTTCAGGGTCGATCCGGGGAACCAGTGCACGTCGGGCATCGGGCCGCCGGTCAGCGCCGGGCCGTCGCCGCGGTCGCCGAGTACCTCGAAGTAGTCCCAGATCGACGTCCAGAACTCGCCGAGGTCACCTACCGACCAGGCCCACAGGTCCTGATATCCCGGCGGATCCCCGCCAAGCGCAGCCCCGCGATCCGCCAGCCAGCGCATGTACCGGCTTATCCGGGCGCTCTTGACGGTGTCCGCGTCCGGTTCCCACAGCGTCGCCCCGTACCCCTGCCCCGCTACCGCCCCGCTCGCCTCATTGCCTGCCATGCACCCAGCATCGTGCCGCGCCGGCGGCGGGCGCAACCGCGGTGCGGGCGACCTGCGTCACGGCTAGGGGGCGGCGGTGATGACGTCGATGAGGGCGGCCGTGTCGGTGAGATCGAACAGAACGGCGTCGGCCCCGCAGTCGCGCAGCTCGGCGGTGCTCGCGCGGCCGCTGGCCACCCCAACCGACCGTGCCCCGCCGATCTTCGCCGCCTCCACGTCGCGCGGCGAGTCCGCGACGTAGACCGTCGCGGCGTCGGCGATCGGCACGCCGTACTTCTCCGCGGCCCGCTGGCGGGCGACCCGCAGCAGCGTGCCCTTCGGGTAGACCTCGGACCCGGCGAACCCCCCGACAGCCAGGTCCAGGTAGCCCTCCAGGCCGAACGCGCGGAGCTTGAGCGTCGCGTTCGGCCGGCTCGAGCCGGTCAGCACCGACTGGATCGTGTCCGCCAGCCCGGCGACGGCCGCCAGGGACTCGGCGGCACCGGGCAGCACCTGCCCCTGCGCCGTGAGCAACCCGCGGCGGGCCGCGAGCGCCGTGGCCAGTTCCGCGCCGAACGGGGCGAGCAGCCGCTCGGATTCGGCGGGATCGCTTTCGCGGCGGGTGACGTCGTTCAGCGCGAGCGCGTCGAAGAAGATCTCGGGTTCGGAGCGGCCGGCCATCTGGGGCAACTGCACCAGCGGGCGGCCGGTGACCGAGCGGAACGCCTCGGCGTAGGCCTCCCTGGTGACTTTCGCGACGTCAACCAGGGTTAGGTCGATGTTCCACAGAACAAGCCGGTGAATCTCGGGCCTCCGCTGCTCACGTTCATCCGCACTTTGCGGTGATCTCACCCATGCGCGGATGACTCAGTCATCCTCCCGGCGCAGGCTACAGCTTGACGGACCCTGCCGGGGGCTCCTCGCGCGAGTACCTCTACTTGCTCATCGGCAGGTAGGTCACAGCTGTGCCGCTCCGCCCTCCGCCGCGCAAGCGGCCCGCGTGATCTCCTCGGCGCCCGCCTCGGTGAGTTCAAGCACCGCGCGCATGAAGGCGGCGAGCATCCCGTCCCGGTCCGGTGCCCTGTCGATGTCCCAGAACGCCCGGGCGGCCGCCTCGTGGTCGAGGTCGGGCGCAAGCCTGTCCTCGCCGGACTCCGGGTCGCACGATAGGCCGTAGCCGAGGGCGTGGACCAGGCACATCAGGCGGATCCTGAAGGACTCGGCGGCGAGGGTGATGGTGCCGCGCTCGGAAATGATTGCTGTCATGGCCGTACCTCCGCCGGCTCGGTCCGGCGCGCGGGAGAGATTGTAACGATTCGCACGCAAGTAATCACATACTGTGCGGGCCGCCGGTGCACGGCGTTAGTGCGTATTGCAACCATTCTGTTACGGACTGTCTGCGTCGCGCAGACTGGTGGTAACCCCGGGGCGGGAGCTGCCCGATGGCTGCCACGTCCGCGCTGCTGCGGGGAAACTCGGGTGTGTCCGAATGGACACCCTGCGGAGCGCGCGCCTGCCACAATGGAGCAGAGCCCCGGCCTCCTCGCTTCGCCGGGGCTCTCTTCGTTCGACGACGTTGCTCCGCCGCGCGCCTGCCGCCCCGGCACCAGAACGCCGTGCTAGCCCATGTGCGGAT
>NZ_JASIAL010000499.1:0-28001 GCF_030042015.1 Trebonia sp.
GAGCCCCCGGCCGCCGGGGACGCCGCACTCGATCGGCCAGCGGCCGCGCTCGCGGACTAGCGCCGCCGACGGCTGGCTCCTCAGCGGCCCCGCGGCCATCGCCGCCCGCATGTGCGCGGGCTTGTCCCGCCCGCTTCCGCGTCGGCATCTCCCGCCCGCATCCGCGTCGGCGTCTCCCGCCCGCTTCCGCGGGCTTCCCCCGTGCGCGGCGCCTCGCCGGTGTCCCGTTATCTCACTATCCGGACACCTCGTCGCAAGATAGGACCCAAGCGGCAGATGGAAATGCGTATAAAACGGACAATAAACCTGCGGCTCGGGTCCTAAGATGGGCCCGGACTGGGGACGGGTGCGACCAGGGAGCGCCGGCCAGCGCTCGGGACTAGTGATGGGCGGGACAGACGGGACGGCCCGTTCGGGAGAAGAAGGACGGGATCGGCTCCTGGCGGCCCGGAGTGTGCGGCGCGCCGGCGTGCGACTTGAATTGAATCGAGATATTACTCGATAATGTGAGAAGCTCGTGATGTCATGCGCCGAGGGGAGCGGACCCATGTTGATCATCGAGGCCGAGGGCCTCGCCCGTACGTTCAAGAGCCGCAAGCGGACCGTGCACGCGGTGCGCGGGGTCGATCTGCGGGTCGAGGAGGGGGAGATCGTCGGCTTCCTCGGGCCGAACGGCGCGGGCAAGACCACCACGCTGCGCATGCTCACCACGCTGCTCGAACCCACCGCGGGCACCGCCACCGTGGCGGGCGCGGACCTGCGCCGCGACCCGGTCGGCGTGCGGCGGCGGATCGGCTACGTGCCGCAGGCGATCGGGCAGACCATGGGCGGCACCGACCCGGAGTGCCTGGTCGGGGAGGAACTGCTCGACCAGGCGGCGCTGTACCACATCGAGCGGGCGGAGGCGGTGCGGCGCGCCGAGCGGCTGACCGGCCAGCTCGACCTCGCCGGGCTCGACAGGCGGCTGGTGAAGACGCTGTCGGGCGGGCAGCGGCGGCGGCTGGAGATCGCCCTCGGGCTGGTGCACCAGCCGCCCCTGGTCTTCCTCGACGAGCCCACCACCGGGCTGGACCCGCAGAGCCGGTCGAACCTGTGGGACCACATCCGGCGGCTGCGTTCTGACCTGGGCACGACGGTCTTCCTCACCACGCACTACCTGGAGGAGGCCGACGCGCTGTGCGACCGCGTGTTCATCATCGACCACGGGGTGATCGTGGCCGAGGGGACGCCCGACGAGCTCAAGCGGCGGGTCTCGGGGGACGTGGTGACCCTGCAGGTCAACGGCGCGCGGGACATGGCGCGCGAGCTGCTCGCCGGGCAGCCGATCGTGCAGGACGTGACGGTCGCCGACGACGGCGCGCTGCGGCTGAACGTCTTCCACGGCGCGGAGGCGCTGCCGTCGCTGCTGCGCGTGCTCGACGACGCGGGCGTCACCATGCACTCGATCAACCTGTCGCGGCCGACGCTTGACGACGTGTTCTTGACGATGACCGGGCGGTCGCTGCGGGACGACTCCCCCAGCGCCGCGCGAGACAAGACCGCCGGCGCCGCGGACGGCGCCGCCACCGGGACAAGGAGCTAGCCCAGATGCCGTTCATCCGTGACACGCTGACCGTCTTCAGGCGGCAGCTGCGGCTCAGCCTGCGCACCCCCGCCTGGGTGGTCATCGCGCTCGTGCAGCCGATCCTGTACCTGGCGCTGTTCGGCCCGCTGCTGACCAAGCTGCCCCTGGGGGCGCTGGACGGGAGCTCGGGCCTGGCCCCCGCCGGCAGCGCGGCGGCGTACAAGTTCTTCGTCCCTGGGCTGCTGATCCAGCTTGGCTTGTTCGGCTCGACGTTCGTCGGGTTCGCCATCATCTCGGACTGGCGGGCCGGGGTGATCGAGCGGTTCCGGGTCACGCCGGTCAGCCGGCTGTCGATCATGGCGGGCCGGGTGCTGCGGGACGTGGTCGTGCTCGTCGTCCAAGCGGTGATCCTGGTGCTGGCCGGCGTGGCGTTCGGGCTGCGCGCGCCGGTCATGGCCGTGCTGCTCAGCCTGGGCTTCATCGTCCTCGTCGCGGTCGGCCTTGCGTCGGTGTCGTACGCGACCGCGCTGATCGTCAAGAGCGAGGACGCGTTCGCGCCGATGCTGAACTCGGTCGTCCTGCCGCTGACCCTGCTGTCAGGGATCATGCTGCCGATCGCGCTCGGGCCCGGCTGGCTGCAGGGCATCGCCCGGGTCAGCCCGTTCCGGTACATCATCGACGCCATGCGCGACGCCTTCGCCGGGCACTACGCCAACATGGTCATGCTCGAGGGCGTCCTGGTCGCCGCGGGCGTGGCGGTGGTGTGCATGTGGCTGGGGTCACGCGTGTTCGTCCGGGAGAACGCGTAACGCGTTCGCCGTCAAGGCTGGCCCGCGGGTCGGGCCGGCCTAGCGGGCTCGGGCCGGCCCGGCGGGCTTAGGCCAGCACGGTGACCAGGAGGATCAGCGCGGGAATCACGACGGCCGCGACCGCCGCCACCGACCAGTTCACGGTCGCCGGGCCCGCCGTTGCCGGTGTTTCCCCCGGGCGCTCGGGGGCCGCGCGCTCCCTGGCGGCGCGGGCGTCCAGCCGCGCGGCCATCGCGATGGCGGGCGGCAGCGAGGCAAGGTACCTGGCCTCCGCTGGCAGCCGGGACGTCGGCTGCGCGTAGCCGGGTCCCGTGCCGGGGCCGGCGTCGGCGTTTGCCCACTGGGCGGCAAACGAGGCGGAGAACGGGCCGCGGCCCGCCCGCCGCGCGGGGCGGGCGGCCTTCCGGCGGGCCCCGGCCGACACGTACAGCGCCCAGCAGTGGACTGTACTGCCTCGTTGGCGCAAACCAGCCCCGCCAGCCGCGGCCCCGCCAGCCGCGGCCCCGACCGCGGGTCCGACGGCGGCATAGTGCACGCGCACCCACTCCCCCGCCTCCACCACCTGGATCACCCGCCACGGCACCTGATGGACGCGGAACGGGTTGACCACGGTCAGGCCTGTGCGGTCGCAGATGACTCGCGGCCGCAGCGCCAGCGTGAACATCAGCCCGGTGACCAGCAGCAAGATAGCCGACACGACGGCCCCGAACCGCGCGGACGGCACGCCTTGGATGCCGAAGTCGACGGCGTTGACGGCCGCGAACGCCACCCAGACCCACCACAGGATGACCGGCGGGACGAGCCGGAGCACCTCGCGGCCTTCGCCGGTCGCGCCGGTCGTGCCGGACGCGGGGGCCGTCGTGCGGGATGACATGCCGTCAGGTTATGCGCACGCGCGGGTCCAGCGCCGCGTACAGCATGTCAACGACGAGGTTGGCGAGCACCACGAACACGGCGGCGATGATGACGAAACCGATGATCACCGGGAGGTTGTCCTGCTCGACCGCCTCGACCGATGCCTGGCCGACCCCGCCAAGGCCGAACACGATCTCCACGACGACCACGCCGCCCAGCAGCTGCCCGACGTCCACACCGAGCTGCGACACCACCGGGGTGAGGGCGGCACGCACCGCGTGCCTGAAGAGCACCCGGCGCTCGGACAGCCCCTTGGCCCGCGCGGTCCTGATGTAGTCCTCGCCGAGCGTGTCGAGCAGCTGGCCGCGGGACAGCCGCGTGTACACGGCGGCCTGCACGGCCGCCAGCGTGATCCAGGGCAGCAGCATGTGGCCGAAGAAGCTGCTCAGCCCGGACGTCGGACCTGAGTAGCCGGTGTCGATCCACGTGATGCCGTGCTCGTTCAGGGGCAGGAACACCACGAGGATCAGCAGCTCGCCGATGACGAACACCGGCATCGACAGGCCGACCAGCACCGCGACCGAGGAGACGCGGTCGAACAGGCTGCGCGCCTTGGTCGCGCTGATGATGCCGACCGACAGCCCGGCCACCAGCCACAGGATCGTGCCGCCGATCACCAGCGAAATCGTGGGCGGCAGGTCCTGCTTGAGTATGGTGTTCACCGACTCCTGGGTGTAGTAGGAGTACCCGAGGTCCCCGTGCAGCAGCCCGTCGATGAAGTGCCAGTACTGGGTCATGATCGGCTGGTTGAGGCCGAGGTTCGAGATGACCTCGGTGATGACCTGCGGTGTCGCGGCACGCCCCGCGAGCTCCCGCGCGACCGTGATGACAGGCCTGGCGAAGAAGAGAAAGAACGCGGCGGTCGCGACCAGCCACACCACGACGATGCCGGTGAGGATGCGCCTGACCAGGTAGCCGACGATAGCCATGTTTCTGTCTGTCCGTTCGATCTACGGTGTCTGCCCGATCCGCACCGGGTCAGGGTAGTCCGGGCCGGGTCCGGTGCCGGCGATCCCGCCGGAGCCTGCGCCCTTCCGTTTCCTGTTCTTGCGGCGCAGCCGCCTGGCGGCGAGCAGGCGCTCGGTGCGCGGGTCCATGGCGTCCCTGATGCCGTCGCCGAGCAGGTTGAACGCGAGCGTGGTGATCAGCAGCGCGACGGCGGGGAACACCACGTACCACCACGCCACCGTGTAGAAGTTCGACGCGTCGGCGAGCATGTTCCCCCAGCTCGCGGTCGGCGGCTGCACGCCAAGGCCGAGGAAGGACAGCGTGGCCTCGAACACGACGGCCTGCGGAATGTACAGCGTGGCCACGACCAGCACCGGGGCGAGGAGGTTGGGCAGGATGTCGAAGAACATGATCCGGAACGGCCCGGCGCCGAGCGACCGCGCCGCCTCGATGTATTCCTTCTCCTTGATCGACAGCGTCTGCCCGCGGACGATGCGCGCGATGCCTGCCCAGGAGAAGAACGTGATGATGATCATGATGATCGTCAGGCTCGGCCCGAACACCACGGCCAGCGCTATCGCGAGCACCACGTACGGGAACGCGAGGACCGCGTCGGTGAACCTCGCGAGCACGGTGTCGATGATCCCGCCGAAATACCCGGCCATCAGGCCGATCGCAACCCCGAGCACCGACGCGATGAACGTGGTCACCACGCCGACGAACAGCGAGATGCGCGCCCCGTAGAGGATCCGGACCAGCAGGTCACGGCCGGTGCTGTCGGTGCCGAGGATGAAGCCGTTGGTGAACGGCCCGACCGGGTTGCCCGCCGCGTTCTCGCCGGTGATCGGGTAGGCCATGTTCGGCGGGTGGCCGGTGAGCGCGGCGACCGCCGGCGCCAGGATGGCGAGCAGGATCATGACCACGATGACGGCCAGCGCGATCATGGACACCCTGTCGGTGCGCAGCCGGCGCCACGTCAGCTGCCACTGGCTGCGTCCCTCGATCCGAGAGATGGAGGGCTCTACCTCAAGGTCAATCTCATGGAACGTGGTGCTCACGCGAACTCCCTGCTAGCAGCGGCGGAGGCGAGGTCCTCGCCGACCGCGACCGGGAAGTGGCAGGCGGTCAGGTGGACGTCCCCGCCGACAATGCCCGCGGCGGCCGGGCCGGGGACCGCCACCTCTCCATCCGCTCCATCCGCCGCCGGTTCGTCAGCAGCACTCAGAACGAGCTGTGGCTCCTCCCGCGTGCAGAGCGGCTGCGCTTTGGGGCAGCGCGGGTGGAAACGGCATCCTGAGGGCGGGTCGATCGGCGAGGGCACGTCGCCTGTCAGGATCACCCGCTGCCTGGCGGCGGCCGCGTCCGGGTCGGCGGCAGGCGCCGCAGACAGCAGCGCCACCGTGTACGGATGCCTGGGCCGGCTGTACAGCGCGTCCTTGGGACCGGACTCGCCGACGCGGCCCAGGTACATGACCGCGACCTTGTCGCTCACGTGCCGCACGACCTCCAGGTCGTGCGCGATGAACAAGTAGCTGAGCCCGTAGTCTTTCTGCAGTTCAGACAGCAGGTTCAGCACCTGCGCCTGGATCGACACGTCGAGCGCGGACACCGGCTCGTCGCAGATGATCAGCTTCGGCCGCAGCGCGAGCGCCCTGGCCACGCCGATCCGCTGGCGCTGCCCGCCGGAGAACTCCGAGGGGAACCGGTTGTAGTGCTCCGGGTTGAGCCCCACGCGCTCCATGAGTTCCTGCACCCGGCGCTTGCGCTCGCTGCCTGTCGCGGTCTTGTGGATGGCGAACGGGTCGCCGATGATCGACCCCACCCGCCGCCTGGGGTTCAGCGAGGAGTACGGGTCCTGGAAGATCATCTGGACTTCGCGGCGGAGCGGGCGCATCGCGCCGCGCGACAGCTTGGTGATCTCCCGGCCCTCGAAGGTCACCCGGCCGGACGTCACAGGGATCAGCCCGGCGACGCAGCGGGCCAGGGTCGACTTGCCGCTGCCTGTCTCGCCGACCAGGCCGAGCGTCTTGCCGCGCTCGATGAGCAGCGACACGCCGTCGACCGCGTGCACGTGCCCGACCGTGTGCCTGAACAGACCGCCCGCCTTGACGGGGAAGTACTTGACCAGGTTCTCCACGCGGACCAGGACGTCGTCGTCGTCCGCCATCAGGCCACGCTCCCGTCGTTGTCCGCGGCGTCCGTTGCCGGCGACGCGAGCTCGGCGCCGACGGCGGCCACGGCGGACGCGTCCGCCCCGCGCTGCTCACGCGCTGTTTCCTCGCGCAGTTCCTCCGCCTGCCCCGACAGGCCGGCCGCCGCGGCGGGCAGCCAGCAGGCCGAGGTGTGCGCGCCGCTGTCGGCGACCGGGTGCAGCACCGGCTCCTCCCGCAGGCAGCGGTCGAACACGTAGCCGCACCGCGGATGGAACTTGCAGCCCGCGGGCAGGTTGATCAGGCTCGGGGGCTGGCCCGCGATGGGGCGCAGCCGCGTGCCCGCCGCGGAACTGCTCGGGATCGACTCGAGCAGCCCTTTCGTGTAGGGGTGGTGCGGCGCGTAGAAGACGTCCCGCTTGGGTGCCTTCTCCGCGGCGCGCCCCGCGTACATGACCATCACCTCGTCGGCGATGTCGGCGACCACGCCGAGGTCGTGGGTGATCATGATCAGCGCGGTGCCTGAGTCCTGCTGCAGCCGCAGCAGCAGGTCCAGGATCTGCGCCTGCACGGTGGCGTCGAGCGCCGTGGTCGGCTCGTCCGCGATGATCATCGCCGGCTCCAGGGACAGCGCCATCGCGATCATCACGCGCTGGCGCATGCCGCCGGAAAACTGGTGCGGGTAGTCGTTGATCCGCGTCTCCGGCCTGGGGATGCCGACGCGGTGCAGCAGCTCAACCGACCGGTGCGCGGCCTCTTTCTTCGACACCGACTTGTCGTGCGCCCGGATCATCTCGGCGATCTGCCACCCGATCTTGTACAGCGGGTGCAGGCTGGTCAGCGGGTCCTGGAAGATCACCGCGATCCGCGCGCCGCGCACGCGCCGCATCTGGTCGGGGGGGAGCTGCAGCAGGTCGTTCCCTTCGAACATGGCACTGCCGGACACGTTCGCCCCGGGGGTCAGCCCGAGCAGCGTCTGGGTCAGCACGGTCTTGCCGCTGCCGGACTCGCCGACGATGCCGAGCGTCTGCCCGGCCTCCACGCCGAACGACACGCCGCGGACCGCGCGCACTACGCCGTCAGCCGTCGGGAAGCTGACGTGCAGGTCCGTCACCTCGAGCAGGGTCACTTGCGTTTTTCCTCCGGGCAAGCCTTGCCGGGGTGCGGGTCATCGCACCCCCCGACAAGGCTAGCGTCGCATATGGGTGCCCTGGCCGCTACGCCCGTGGTCCGGCCGGGGCACGGATGCCCCGGCCGGACCACGCGGCACTACGGCCTAACCAACCGGTCCGGACACCACGTCCCGGTCAGCTGCTGGCCAGCCAGATGTTGGTGATATCCGGGTCGCCGATGTTCGGGTTGAACAGCGCCGTCTGGTAGGTGGTCCCGTTCGGCAGGACGCCGCGCACCCGCTTGCTGGCGATCAGCGGGAACGTCTGAGACATGATGGGCACGATCACCGCGTCCTTCATGATCTGCACGTCCGCCGCGTGCCAGTCAGCACCGGCCGCCGTTAGGTTCGGCGCCGTTTCTGCCTGGCTGATCAGCGAGTTGACCGTGGCGTTGTCGTAGCAGCCGTAGTTGACCGTGTTGATCACGCAGTTCGGACCCGCGAACAGCGCCTGGATGACGGTGCGGCCGTTGTTGCCGTACCAGTCGGGGATCCAGCCTGGCTGCCCCATGTCCCACTGGCCCGCCTTGTTGTTCTCCGGCGAGTTGCCCAGGTCGACGAAGAACGTGGACCCCGGCTCGGGCTTGCCGGTCAGCGTGATCCCGCACAGGGCGAGCGACGCCTGGATCGCCTCGAACGCCCGGGTGTCCGTGGAGTCGTTGGGGTACATGTAGGTGAGCGTCAGGCCGTTCGGGTAGCCGGCCTTGGAGAGGTCGCTCTTGCACATGGCCACGTTGCCCGCGCCGTTGTCGTCCGGGTAGAGGTTGTAGTTCACGTAACCGGTGTTGCCCGGCGGGATGACGGTGTTGATGATCGTACCGACGTCCGGGCCGCCGTACGCCTTCACCACGGCGACCTTGTCAAGGCCGTACTCGACCGCCTGGCGCACGAGCACCTTGCCCATCGCGCCGCTGGAGTCCGGGCTGCGGAGGTTGAACACGATGTACGGGAACGTGTCCGACCACGGCCAGTCCACGAAGTTCGGAATATGGGATGCCACCAGCCCAGGGATCGAGGCCGGGTTGAGGGTCGTGTCGCCGCTGGTGATGTCCATGGTGCCCGCCTCGATGTCGGCGAGCTGGGTCTGCGCGGAGGAGCCGTTGATCGTTTCCACGATCTCGTTGACGTACTGGTGCCGCAGCGGGTCGGTCGACTGGTTCCACGCCGCGTTCTTCGTCAGCACGATCTGCTTGCCCGGGGTGTACGAGGTGATCGCGTACGGGCCGTCGGACAGCAGGTGGTCGTCAAGCTGCAGGCTGTTCGGCACGTAGCTGTCGTACTCGACAGGGCGGGCCGAGGCGAACGGCATCGCCAGCATGTACAGGAAGTCGCTGGCCGGCTGGATCAGCGTGAACTGGATCGTCATCGAGTTCGGCGTCGTGATGCCGGTGATGCTGTGCGTGTTCTGGAAGTTGGCGATGTCCGCGGCCGTCGGCGGGTGCAGCTTCGCGTTCGCGAAGTAGGCGGTCTCCTCGTTGTCGTACTGCTGCATCCCGGCGATCGTGGACGTGTAGTACACGGGGTTGCCGACCGGGCTGACCGGGTTGAAGAACGCCTTGAACTCGCGCAGGAAGTCATAGGACGTGACCTGGCGCACCGGCGTCGAGTTCCAGTCCACGCCCGTCTTGATGTGGAACGTGTACACCTTGCCGCCGTCGGTGATGCCGCCGTTGGCGACCGTCGGCACCACGGTCGCGACGTCGGCGACCGGCGTGCTGTCCGTCGTCCATCCGCTGCTGGTCGTGCTCGTGTAGGGCACCGTCTCGTAGCTGACGAGCTGCCTGGTGTACGCGCGCTCCAGCTCGTAGTCCACGGTGTAGTACGCGGGCACGGTATCCAGGTGGTCGGGGCCGGTGGCTGCGATGATGTTCAGCGTCCCGCCGTACTGGGGGGTCTGCGCGCTTGTCGCCGTGGGGGCCGCCGTTGTCGGCGAGGTGCTCGGCGAGCTCGAACTCGAGCACGCGGCCAGCCCGGTCGCGACGGCCGCCACTACGGCGAGTGCTGCAAAACGCCTGGGCACTCTGGTCATTGGCATGTTCCTCTTCGGTCTTCTCAGGTCATGCCGGAGCAGGGCAAGCCGTCCGGCGGCCCGTCCGGGTGATCACTGCCTACCCGAGAGATTGTCCGCTACCTGCGAGGAAATCCAGACCAAAACCTTCGACGTGGCCCAACTGTGATATAAATCGTCCTTGATCGTCATGCTGAGTAACATGGCTGTTACATAGGGGAGTCTTGTTGCCCGTGCGGCCGAAAACTGCTAATTTTACGGCAGTGCAGGCCGTTAAGGCAAACGCTTCCAGGTAACGCGCGGAATGCGCGTGACATCTCTCAGTCACACGCGAGGCAACGGCGTCGCCCGGCTGGGGATCAGAGGCCGCGGTTGCGGAGGATGTCCTCGATGTCCTTCATGTCGTCGTCGGGCGGCGCCGCGCCCTTGCGGGAACCCTTCGCCTGCGGCGCCTGGTTCTTGACGACGGGCTGCGGCTCCCTGACCGCGGGCAGCGAGGCCGTGCCGCCGGCCGCCGGCAGGCCCGCGGGGGCCGCCCCCGTAGCGGACGGCGCGGCCTTCTTGTCGGCCTTCTCCGCTGCCCGTGCCCCGGCCCTGCCCCGCGCGGCCTTACGGCGCTCCCGCCCGCTTGTGGTCATGAACAGCACGACGCACAGCGCGGTGACGGCCACGCCGGCCCACTTGACCGGAGAGAAGACGAAGCCGGAGGCGAAGTTGCCGATCGCGTCGCCGATCTTCCAGAGCATCTTGATCGAGCCGGTCAGGTAGGCGGCAATCGGGATCAGCGACCATGCCGCGCCGCGCAGCATGGCGCGGAACCCGCGTGGCCGCCCGTACGCGTAGGTCAGCACCAGCCCGAGCGCGGTGAGCACCGCGCATACCGGGAGCCAGAAGATACTGTCGTAGCCCATGACGCGCCTCCCTGCTGAATCCCATCCTGACATACCGGGCGGACTGCCAGGAACGCCGCCGCGGCGTGGCGCGGCGCGGTCATGCCGCCAGTTCGCGGAGGAACGCGAGCGTGACCTCCCGCAGCGACCGCACCACGACGCGACCCGCGGCGGGCGGGATCGGCAAAAGCGACGGCACCGCCACCACCCGGCACCCGGCGGACCCCGCGGAGGCGACGCCGTTCGGCGAGTCCTCGAGCGCCACGCAGCGCGCGGGGTCGGCGCCGAGCAGCTTGGCCGCCAGCAGGTAGGGCTCCGGGTCCGGCTTGGTCACGGTGACGTCGTCGGCGCACACCGTCACAGGGAACGCCATTGCCGTGCTGGCGAGCACGGCGTCGGCGAACGACCGCTTCGAGGACGTCACGAGCCCGTGCGGGACGCCCGCGCCGGCCACCGCGGCGAGCAGTTCCCGCGCGCCCGGCCGCACGACCACGCGGCCGTCCCGCACCCGCTTGCGCATCCCATCGGTCATCCAGCGCTCCACGGCCTCTGGCGGCGCGGGCCTGGTCGCCTTGGCGAGCAGGTAGCCGACCGTCCGCTGCATGCTGCCGCCGAGCAGCGCCTCCTGGTCGTGTGCCGTCCACGTCGTCCCGAGCAGCGCCATGACCTCGGTCTCCGTCTCCAGCCAGAGCGGCTCGGTGTCCACGAGCAGGCCGTCCAAGTCGAACAGCACCGCCGCGAGCCCGCCCGTCACCTCGTCTCCCTCCTGAAGCGCTGGTGACGGCGACACGCCGCCATCAGCGGGACTTCCATGATGACCGATCGTCGGCGCGCGCGTGCCGCACGAGCGCACCCTGCTCGCGGTCCGCTATGTCCGCAATGCCGGAACATCGGAATCGTAGCTATTCAGCAGGGGTTCAGGCCTGGTGTGTGGCGCGCTTTGCGGTGACGACACGCCCGCGCCGCCGGCGGGCTGCGGTGGGTGCACCTGGCCCGCACCCGGTACGGGCGGTGGGCGAACCTGACCGGGCACACCGCCACCGCCCGGGCAGCCCGCGCCATCGCCCGCCGCTTCCAGCGGTATGAGGACATGATCCTGCGCTTCGCCACCCGCCCCGACCTCGACATCTTCACCAACAACGAAGCCGAGCGGACGATCAGGCCCGTCAAGGTCGCCCAGCGCAGCTCCGGAGGATGCTGGCGCACCCTGCAAGGCCTGGCCGAGTTCGCCATCGTCCAGTCCTACCTGTCCACCGCAGCCGAATGGGAGATCAGCAAACTCGACGCCCTCCGCGACCTCTTCGGCGGCCACCCTGGATACCGCCCGGACTCCAGCCAGATAACCAGCCCGCCACTCGCGCGCCACAGCACGTCACGCCATCCCAGTGACCGCTTGCTGAACAGCTACTCGGAATCAGACATTCCGGACAAGCCGATTAACGGGGAGGAAAATGCCGGTCAGGGGCGGCATTTTCTTTCCCGTTATCCAGGCTGCCGGGGCGACTCGCGGATCAGGAGAACGGCAGCGACCAGTGCGACAGGCGTGGTGGGTGCCCCGGCGCGGGGGCTCCCGCGGGAGCGCGGAGCCGCCCGCGGGGGCGGGCGTGCCCGCGGGCGCCGCGCGTCAGACGCTGAAGTACTTCGCCTCGGGGTGGTGCACGACGATCGCGTCGGTGGACTGCTCGGGGTGGAGCTGCATTTCCTCCGACAGCTCGACGCCGATCCGGTCCGGGGCGAGCAGCCGGGCGATCTTGGCGCGGTCCGCGAGGTCAGGGCAGGCGGGATAGCCGATCGAGTACCGCGCGCCCTGGTAGCGGACGCTGAAGAACCCGTCCAGGTCCGCCGGGTCCGCAGCCGCGATGCCGAGCTCGCTCCGCACCCGGGCGTGCCAGTACTCGGCGAGCGCCTCGGTGAGCTGCACCGACAGGCCGTGCAACTCCAGGTACTCGCGGTAGGCGTTCTTCGCGAACAGCTCGGCGGTCGCCGCTGACACCGCCGGGCCCATCGTGGCGAGCTGGAACGCCACGACGTCGGTCTCACCGGAGGAGGCGGGCCGGAAGTAGTCGGCCAGGCACAGCCGGGCGTCGCGCCGCTGCCGGGGGAAGGTGAACCGTTCCAGTTCCGCCCCCGGCTCCGACAGCACGATCAGGTCGTTTCCCGAGCTCACGCAGCGGAAGTAACCGTAGACCACGGCGGCTTGCAGCAGCCCCTCGGTCTGCGCCCGCTCCAGCCACATCCGCAGCCGCGGCCGCCCCTCGGTCTCCACCAGTTCCTCGTAGCCCGGCCCGTCGGCCTTCCGCGACGGCTTGAGCCCCCACTGCCCCATGAAGGTGGCCCGCTCGTCCAGGTAGGCCCCGTAGTCCGCGAGCGGCAGGCCCTTGATCACGCGCGTCCCCCAGAACGGCGGCTCGGGGACAGGGGCCGGCGCCACAGGGGGGGTTCGGGGGGACTGGTCCCCTTGATCGGGGGTTCGGGGGTCGTCCCCCGGGCCAACGGCGCGCACTCGCCTGGTGCGCAGTTCGGGAAGGCTGGCGCCCGGGTCGCCGCGCTTGACGGCCATCGCCGCGTTCATCAGGCGCAGCCCCTCGAAGGCGTCGCGCGCGTAGCGGACGTCCCCCTCGAACAGCGCGGCCAGGTCCTGCTCCACGTAGGCGCGGGTGAGCGCCGCGCCGCCGAGCAGCACGGGCCAGCGGCCCGCGAGCCCGCGCGAGTTGAGCTCGGCGAGGTTGTCCCGCATCACCACGGTCGACTTCACCAGCAGCCCGGACATCCCGATCACGTCGGCCCGGTGGTCTTCCGCGGCGCTGATGATCGCGGAGATCGGCTGCTTGATGCCGATGTTGACCACGTCGTAGCCGTTGTTGGACAAGATGATGTCGACCAGGTTCTTGCCGATGTCGTGCACGTCGCCCTTGACCGTGGCGAGCACGATCGTGCCGCGGCCCGCCGCGTCCGCGTGCTCCATGTGCGGCTCGAGGTAGCCGACCGAGGCCTTCATCACCTCGGCGGACTGCAGCACGAACGGCAG
Source organism: Trebonia sp. (assembly GCF_030042015.1). GTDB lineage: Bacteria > Actinomycetota > Actinomycetes > Streptosporangiales > Streptosporangiaceae > Trebonia. The sequence continues at coordinate 13,484 of NZ_JASIAL010000499.1, forward strand.
CTGCATCTGCCCGGAGCCGAACAGGTCGCCCACCGTCTTCATGCCGTCGAGCAGCACGTCGTTGATGATCTCCAGGGCGGGCCGCTCGGCCAGCGCGGCGTCGAGGTCGGCCTCCAGGCCTGCCCGCTCGCCGTCCACGATGCGCCGCTTCAGCCGCTCCCACAGCGGCAGCGCGGCCAGCTCGGCGGCGCGGTCCGCCTTCGCGGACGAGGCGTCGACGCCCTCGAACAGCTCGAGCATCCGCTGCAGCGGGTCGTAGCCGTCCCGCCGCCTGTCGTAGACGAGGTCGAGGGCAACCTGCCGCTGCTCGTCGGGGATCCGGGCCAGCGGCACGATCTTGGACGGGTGCACGATCGCCGAGTCAAGCCCGGCGCGCACGCACTCGGCGAGGAACACCGAGTTCAGCACCGTCCGTGCGGCGGGCTTCAGCCCGAAGGACACGTTGGACACGCCAAGCGTCGTCTGCACGTCCGGGTAGCGGCGCTTCAGCGCCGCGATCGCCTCGATCGTCTCCACCGCGTCCCGCCGGGTCTCCTCCTGCCCTGTCGCGATCGGGAACGTCAGGCAGTCGACGATGATGTCCGCCCGCCGCATCCCCCACCTGCCGGTGAGATCCTCGATCAGCCTGGTGGCGACCTGCAGCTTCCACTCCGCCGTGCGCGCCTGGCCGCGCTCGTCGATCGTCAGCGCGACCACGGCCGCGCCGTGCTCGCGCACGACCGGCATCAGCCGGGCGATCCGCGACTCCGGCCCGTCCCCGTCTTCGTAGTTCACCGAGTTGACCACGGCGCGGCCGCCGAGCAGCTCCAGCCCGGCCTCGATCACCGCGGGCTCGGTCGAGTCGAGCACCAGCGGCAGCGTGGCCGCGGTGGCCAGCCGCCCGGCGATCTCGCGCATGTCCGCGACTCCGTCCCTGCCGACGTAGTCCACGCAGAGGTCGAGCAGGTGCGCGCCGTCCCTGGTCTGGCTGCGCGCGATCGCCACGCAGTCCTCGTACCGGTTCTCCGTCATGGCCTCGCGGAACGCCTTCGAGCCGTTGGCGTTCGTCCGCTCGCCAATCGCCAGGAACGCGGTGTCCTGCCGGAACGGCACGTGGCTGTACAGCGACGCCACCCCTGGCTCCGGCCGCGGGCGGCGACGGGTCAGCGGGCGGCCCCTGCCGGCCGCCCGCCCGGCGCCGAGGCGCTCGACCAGGGCGGCGACGTGCTCGGGCGTGGTGCCGCAGCAGCCGCCGACAAGCGAGAGCCCGAACTCGCTGGTGAACCGCTCGTGCGCGTCGGCAAGCTCGCCCGGGGTCAGCGGGTAATAGGCGCCGCGGGCGGTCAGCTCGGGCAGGCCGGCGTTCGGCTCGCACGAGATCGGGATCGCCGAGTGCGCCGCCAGGTAGCGCAGGTGCTCGCTCATCTCACCTGGCCCGGTCGCGCAGTTGAGCCCGATCACGTCGATGCCGAGCGGCTCAAGTGCCGTCAGCGCCGCGCCGATCTCGCTGCCGAGCAGCATGGTGCCTGTGGTCTCGATGGTCAGCTGCGCGATGACAAGCGCGTGCGGCGCGAGAGAAGCCACGGCCCGTTTGGAGCCTATGATTGCCGCTTTCGCCTGCAGCAAGTCCGGGCAAGTCTCGATGATCAGCGCGTCCGCGCCGCCGCGCAGCAGGCCGGCCGCGTTGTCGAAGTACGAGTCGCGCAGCTCGCGGAAGCTCACGTGGCCGAGCGTGGGGAGCTTGGTCCCCGGGCCGATCGAGCCGAGCACCCAGCGCGGGGCGCCGTCGGCGGCGGTGAACTCGTCGGCGGCCTGGCGGGCGAGCCGCGCGCCTGCCGCGGAGAGCTCCGATATCCGCCAGGGGATGCCGTACTCGCCCAGGTTGCCGAGGTTCGCCCCGAACGTGTTCGTGGTGACGCAATCGGCGCCGGCGTCCAGGTACGCGCGGTGGACCGCGCGCACGATGTCCGGCCTGGTGACGTTGAGGACCTCGTTGCAGCCCTCGTGGCCGCCGAAGTCGGCGGCCGTCGCCTCGCTGGCCTGGAGCATCGTGCCCATCGCACCGTCCGCGATCACGACGCGCTCGGCGAGGGCGGAGCGCAGCGCACTCGCGCGTGCCGCCCGTTCGGTACTCTCTTCTATCGCGATGCCGCTCATAGGCCTCCAGAGTGTAGACGTTTATGGGCTCAACACAAAAGACACGCGGCAAAAATTGTGCGAATCACAGGTAGCGTACTGGCACGACCTGGCGACGTAGGCTGTAGTCACGGGGCGCGCGCCCGTGCCGATCCGGAGGTGAAGTCATCAAGTTCAGCGACGTCGATGGCCCGCTGCTGCACCCAGTCGCGGTCGCCGCGTTCGAGGGGTGGAATGACGCGGCCGAGGCGGCAAGCGGCACGGTCAACCACCTCGGCATCGCCTGGCAGTCCACCCCGATCGCCGCCATCGACCCTGATGACTTCTACGACTTCCAGGTGAACCGGCCGGTGATCGAGGTCGTCGGCGGGAAGGCCGAGCGGCTGGTCTGGCCGACCACTAGGCTGTCCCTGGCGCGGGCGTCGGCCACCGGGCTGCCCAGGGACGTCGTGCTCGTGCACGGCGTCGAGCCGAACATGCGCTGGCGCGGCTTCACCGATGAGCTGATCGGCGGCTTGACCGAGCTTGGCGTCGAGATGGTGATCCTGGTGGGCGCGCTGCTCGCCGACTCCCCGCACACCCGGCCGGTGCCTGTGCAGGTCAGCGGGACCAACACGCACCTGCTGCGCAGCGTGGGTTCCGAGCCGTCCGACTACAAGGGCTCGTCGGGAATCGTCGGGGTCCTGGCGTACGCGTGCGCGGGCGCGGACCTCCCCACGGTGTCGCTGTGGGCCTCGGTGCCCCATTACGTCGCGCAGGCGCCGTCGCCCAAGGTGACGCTGGCGCTGCTGCGCACCGTCGAGGACATCCTGGACGCGCCGCTGCCCATGGCCGACCTGCCCGAGGAGGCGCGCGCGTGGGAGCGGGGCGTGGACGAACTCGCGCAGCAGGACTCCGACGTGGCGGAGTACGTGCGGACGCTCGAGGAGGCCAAGGACGCCACCGACCTGCCCGAGGCGTCAGGCGATGCGATCGCCCGCGAATTCGAGCGTTACCTGCGCCGCCGCGGCAACCACGGGGACGGCGAGGCCTGACCTGCCTGCGCACGGGTGGCGTGCCGCGGTGGGGGGCGCGCCGGGCGCTAGGCGCCGGTTAGACCGGCGGCCAGGGGACCGCGGGCCAGTCTTCCGACGGGTAGGGGTGGACGCGGTGCTTGAGGAGCTTGTCCACCCGGATCTTGGTGGCGCTGATCTCGGCGCGGGTCAGGTGCCTGGACAGTTCCGTGGCGAGCCAGCCCCCGGCCAGGTCGTCCGCCAGACGGCGCAGCGCCTCAACAGAATTCCTGGGCAGCGTCTTGCCGCGCCACTGCCACAGCACGGTGCGCAGCTTGTAGTCCTCGGCGAAGCAGACGCCGTGGTCGCAGCCGTACAGGTGACCGTCGGGGACGGGAAGCAGGTGGCCGATCTTGCGGTCGGCGTTGTTGACGACTGCGTCGAACACCGCCATCTCGCGCAGCCCCGCGTGGTCGCTGCGGCGGGACAGGGCGATCAGGTCCACCTCGGGGTCGAGTTCGATCCACAGCTGGCACATGCCCGGGCCGAACGGACCGTCCCGCATCACGGTCGGCGGCACGATGTTCCAGCCGGCCGCCCGGGACACCGCGTAGGCCGCGACCTCACGGCCGGCCAGCGTGCCCGTCGGGAAGTCCCACAGCGGCCGCTCCCCCGCGACCGGCTTGTACACGCAGGCCGCCTGCGCGCCGCCGCCCTTGAGCGTGCAGTAGAGCGTCGCGTTGGACGCGTCGACGAGGCGGCCTTCCACCTCCATCGTTCCGCGCTCGAGCAACTCGAGCGCGGCGCGCTCGCCGTCCGGGATGTCCATGTCCCCGGCCGGAGCGCGCTCAGCCATGGCTGGCCCGGTGGCCGTTCTGCCGTGGGCAGACATGCCCGGTGGAGTCGAGCGGGAGCCCGCACAGCGGGCAGGGCGGCCGGCCGGCGGCGACAAGCTGCAGCGCGCGCTGGGCGAACGCCCGGGCGGCCCCCGGCGTGATGCGCACCCGCAGCACCCCAGGACCGTCGAGCGGAACGTCGTCGGCGAGCGGCTCCACTGGCTGCTCGCTCTCCTCCTGCGCTTCGATGACGACCCGGTCGCCGTCGCTGTCCCAGGCCAGCGCGATCGCACCGACCCGGAAGTCCTCGGTCAGCGGGAGGTCAAGCGGGCCGTCATCGCGGAGCGCGGCCGGCGCCGCGGCCGGAATGGAGGTGCTGCCGCCAGTTCGCCGCAGCACCTCGTCCAGCAGCTCGTCGATTCGCTCCGCGAGGAGGCTAACCTGGAACTTCTCCAGCACGACGCTGGTCACGCGGCCACTAGAACTCGCTTGCAGATAGAACGTCCGGTCGCCCGGCTGCCCTACTGAGCCGGCGACGAACCTGTCCGGCGGGTCATAGTAAAAGACCGGCATAGTCCTATCCTCGCTTGTCGGCCAGCCCGTCACTAGTCGGGGCCGCCGGAATTCCGGCGGCTGCGCCACTGGCCGCCGGGCCGCCGGCCGGGCCGTCGGCGAGGCTGCCCGCGCCGTTCGCCGCCGCGCCGGCCACGCCTGCCGGGTTTGTCCCGGTTGCCGGGTTGACACTGCTGCCCGCTCCGCCGCCGATCACGGCGTCGCTCTCCACGTCGAGCCCGGCGTGCGCGGCGGCGGCGGCCTGCGGCAGCAGGTCCGCCACGCCCCCTCCCACGTCGTTCAGCCGGAGCAGGAAAGGCCGCAGCGGCGTGTACCGGATCACGGTCAGCGAACAGGGGTCTGCCTGGATTCGCTGGCACAGATCCAGGTGCAGGCCCAGGCTGTCCGCCACGATCGCCTTGATGACGTCACCGTGCGAGCAGATCAGGTAGGTCGCGTCCTTACCGAGCCTGGCGTTCCATTCCCGCACCGCCGCGACCGCCCGGTGCTGCATGTCCAGCATCGACTCGCCTTCGGTCCCGGGGAACCGTACCGCGCTCGGGTGCGCCTGGACGACCGGCCAGAGCGGGTCCTTCTCCAGCTCCTTCAGCGTCCGTCCCGTCCAGTCACCGTAGTGGCACTCCCCGAGCCGGGGATCGGTGACGATCGTGGGCAGATGACCGTTGCGGGCGGCCGCGATCGGTTCGGTGGTCTGCTGGCAGCGGTCCAGCGGGCTGGTCACGATCGCGTCGAGCGGGACGGGCGCCAGCCGGGCCGCGAGCGCGACCGCCTGCGCGCGCCCGCGCTCGTCAAGGCCGACGCCCGGCAGCCAGCCCGTCAGCACATGCCCCGTCGTGGCCGTGAGGCCGTGCCGGACGAGCAGAACTGTTGTCACGCTTCCTGACTTTAGAACATTGCCCGTATTGGGCGGACGCGGCACAGTCCGCGCCGGCTGGCTCCGGCCGGCCGCCTAGATCCCGTCGGCCGCGCTCAGCGAGTACTCGGCGTTGCCGAAGCTCACCAGGTCACCCGCCCGCACCCGCACCTGGCCGCGCACCCGCCAGCCATTCACCCGGGTGCCGTTGGTGGAGGCGAGGTCGGTCAGCAGCCAGCCGTCTTCGGTGCGCTCGAGCCTGGCGTGGACACGGGACACGGTCATATCGGCGATCGCGAGGTCGCAGTTGGCGTCCCTGCCGATGCTGAAGTGGGTGCCGTCGCCACGCGGGAACTGCAGGGGAAGCGGCCGCCGTGTCTGCGGGGCGCGCTCCATGCCGCCCGTCAGCCTGCGAGCCGGACCGCTGCCCGGCGGCAGGCCGGCGACCGCGGCATCCCCCGGCCGGACCGTGGCATCCCCGTGCTGGAACGCCGCTGACGAGATCCGCCGCGGCAGCGCCGAGCGCAGCCGGCTGACCAGGGATGCCGGGCGCCCGGCCGGCGGGCCGCCCGGCTCCGGCAGCGCGGGCACGGGCGTGACGGGCACGGGCGCGGGCCCGGCGGGGACGCGGGCGACCGCTCCGCCGATGCCCGGCTCAGGCGACGGCGCGGGCGCCTCCGGCAGGTCGGCGAGCAGCGGCGGCAGGTCCGCCTGATGCCGGGCCTGGAGCACCGCGCTCATCCGGAAGAGGAACGTGTCCTGGGAGAGGCGACCCGCGGCGAACTCCTCGGTGAGCCTGGCGACCACCTCGTCACGCTCGGCGTCGGAGGCCCGGACACCGCTGACCGGCTGCGCATCAGGCTGTGTAGGGGCTTCAGGCGCAGTACCTCCCATGACATGGAGTATCGGGACCAACGCAGCCCAGCGCAACAAAAACGCGGCGGTACGGGCGCGGCCCGCCCGGGCGCGGCAGCCAGGGGGGTCTGCTGCCCGACGTCAGACGCCGACGGCGTGCACGCCGCCATCCACGTGCACGATTTCCCCGGTTGTCGCCGGGAACCAGTCGGAAAGCAACGCGACGCACGCCCGCGCCGCCGGCTCCGGGTCGGTGATCGACCACCCGAGGGGCGCCCGCTGCGACCAGACGTCCTCGAACCTGTCAAAACCAGGGATGGACTTGGCCGCCATGGTGCGCAGCGGCCCGGCCGCGACCAGGTTCACCCGCACCCGCTGCGGTCCCAGGCCTGCGGCCAGGTAGCGGGCGCAGGATTCAAGGCCCGCCTTGGCGACGCCCATCCAGTCATAGCCCGGCCAGGCCATGCTCGCGTCGAAGTCGAGGCCGACGACCGACCCGCCGCCGGGCATCAGCGGCAGCGCCGCCATCGCCAGCGACTTGAGCGAGAACGCGGACACGTGCACGGCGGTGGCCACGTCCTCCCACGAGGTGGCGAGGAAGTTGCCGCCGAGCGCGGACTGCGGGGCGAAGCCGATCGCGTGCACCACGCCGTCGAGACCGTCGACGTGCTCGCTGACCCGCGACGCGAGCGACTCCAGGTGCGCCGGGCTGGTCACGTCAAGCTCGAGCACCGGCGGCGGCTGCGGCAGGCGCCTGGCGATCCGCTCCACCAGGCTCAGCCGGCCGAACCCGGTCAGCACCAGCGTCGCGCCCTCCTGCTGCGCGACCCGGGCCACGTGGAAGGCGATCGATGCGTCGGTCAGCACCCCGGTCACCAGGATCCGCTTGCCGTCGAGGATTCCCATCGCTGTCCTGCTTCCGTTGTGGGGTGCCGCTTAGTGTCCCATGCCGAGGCCGCCGTCCACAGGGATGACCGCGCCGGTGATGTATGCCGCGTCAGGACCCGCCAGGAACGCGACCGCGCCGGCGACCTCGCCGGCCGAGGCGTACCTGCCCATCGGCACCGCGCCGATGATCGCGGCCTTGCGCTCCTGCTGGAGTGCCGCCGTCATGTCGCTGTCCACGAACCCGGGCGCCACGACGTTCACGGTGATCCCGCGCGAGCCGAGCTCCCTGGCCAGCGACCGGGCCAGCCCGACCAGGCCCGCCTTGGACGCGGCGTAGTTGGCCTGGCCGCCAGAGCCGTAAAGCCCGACCACGGAGGAGATGAAGATCATCCTGCCGCGGCGCATCCGCATCATGCCGCGCACGGCCCGCTTCGCCACCCGGTACGCGCCGGTCAGGTTGGTGTCGAGCACGCCGGTGAAGGCGTCCTCGCTCATCAGCGCGAGCAGCTGGTCCTGGGTGACGCCCGCGTTGGCCACGAGCACCTCGACCGGGCCCTGCTCCTGCTCTACCGCGGCGAACGCCGCGTCCACCGATGCCGCGTCGCGGACGTCGCAGCGCACGACCGAGAGTCCCGCCACCGGGTCCCCGGAGCGGGACGTCACCGTCACGCTGTCGCCGTCGGCGGCCAGCCGCCGCGCGATCGCAAGCCCGATCCCCCGGTTGCCGCCGGTCACCAGGACAGAACGACCCACGCGATCGCCTCCTCACGTCGCTCAACTCGCCAGCCGAGGGTACCGCTCACCTTGCCGTAAGAAGCCGGCCGCTTCCATGCCGCCTGGCATGAAGTATCGAGGCCAAGGTTTGTAGTTCTCCGCCAGTTAGCCGGGGCGGGCGCGGCCGGGCGCGGCCGGGCGCGGCCGGGATCCCCGTTTTCGGGGGGCCCCGGTCGGGTCGTCCCCCGGGGGGAATAGGTTCGTTCACGTGGATGATGGCAACGCACGGATCGATCCGGAGTTCGCGGGCCTGCCGCTGACCGCGCTCGCCGACGCGGCGCTCGGCCAGGCGCGCACGCTGGGCGCGCAGCACGCCGACTTCCGCGTCGAGCGGGTCAGGGGACAGTGGATCACGCTGTCCGACGGCAGGCTGCAGAGCCTGTCCGACGCCGACGACAGCGGGCTCGCGGTGCGCGTCGTCGTGGACGGGACCTGGGGATTCGCCTCCACCGTCGACCTGACGCCGGAGGCCGCGGCCGCCGCCGCCAGGACCGCGGTCGAGGTCGCGCGGGTGGCCGCCGCGATGAACACCGAACACATCGAGCTCGCTCCCGAGCCGCCCTACGGCGACGTCACCTGGGTGTCGGCCTACCAGGTCGACCCGTTCACGGTCGCCCCCAAGGACAAGGTGGACCTGCTCGGCGCGTGGTCCGCGCAGCTGCTCGCCCACGACGCGGTCACCCACGCCGACGCGAGCGTGGTCCAGATCAAGGAGTGCAAGTTCTACACCGACGGCGCCACCACGGCCACCCAGCAGCGGGTCCGGCTGCACCCGCAGCTCACCGCCGTCGCGGTCACACCCGCCGGCTTCGACGACATGCGCACGCTCGCTCCCCCCGCGGGCCGCGGCTGGGAGTACCTGACTGGCCCATCCGGCGGGCAGGGCGGCTGGGACTTCCCCGCCGAGCTCGCCGAACTCCCCGAGCTGCTCCAGGCAAAGCTGGCGGCGCCGAGCGTCGAGGCGGGCCGCTACGACCTGGTGATCGCGCCGTCCAACCTGTGGCTGACCATCCACGAGTCCATCGGTCACGCGACCGAACTCGACCGGGCCCTCGGCTACGAGGCCGCCTACGCGGGGACGTCGTTCGCCACGATCGACAAGCTGGGCACCCTGCAGTACGGGTCGGGCGTCATGAACGTCACCGGCGACCGGACCGCGCCGCACGGCCTGGCCACGATCGGGTACGACGACGAGGGCGTGGCGGGCCAGTCCTGGGACCTGATCAGGGACGGCGTCCTCGTCGGCTACCAGCTGGACCGGCGGATGGCCCGGCTCAAGGGGTTCGGCCGCTCCAACGGGTGCGCGTTCGCCGACTCACCCGGCCATATGCCGCTGCAGCGGATGGCGAACGTGTCCCTGCAGCCGGCGCCTGGCGGGCCGGACACCGCCGAGCTGATCGCCGGCGTCGAGAACGGCATCTACATCCTCGGCGACAAGTCCTGGTCGATCGACATGCAGCGGTACAACTTCCAGTTCACCGGCCAGCGGTTCTTCCGGATCAGGAACGGCCGGCTCGACGGGCAGCTCAAGGACGTGGCCTACCAGGCGACGACCACGGACTTCTGGAACTCGATGGAGGCGGTCGGCGGGCCGCAGACCTACGTGCTCGACGGCGCGTTCAACTGCGGCAAGGGCCAGCCGGGCCAGACCGCGCCGGTCAGCCACGGCGCCCCGGCCGCGCTCTTCCGCGGGGTACGGGTGCTCAACACGGCGCAGGAGGGGAGCGCATGAGCCGGGGCCGTGCACGATCCGCGGGCCGCCGGGCGGGAGGCGGCGCATGATTCCGAACGAACCTTCGGCGTCTGCCCAGGACACCGTCGCACGCGCCCTGGCCCTGGCCAGGGCGGGCGGTGACTGCGTCGTGATCGCGGAGGAGACCTCGACCGCCAACCTGCGCTGGGCCGGCAACACGCTGACCACCAACGGGGTCGCCGTCTCGCGCAGCCTCACGGTGATCGCGATCGACCGGCGGAGTCACGGTCCGGACGGCGCCGCTGGCGTCGGCGTCGTCTCCCGCTCAGGGGTCGGGCCCGGGCAGGTCGAGGACGTGGTGCGGGAAGCGGAGAAGGCCGCCGCCGAGGCCTCGCCGGCCGAGGACGCCGGGGAGCTGGTGGCCGCAGACGGCCGGGATCGTTCGGGATCATGGGATGGACCTCCAGCCGCCACGGAGTTCGGAGTCTTCCGTGCGTTCGCGCACGAGCTCGGCGAGACGCTGCGCGCGGCCGAGGGAGCTGGCCGCAAGCTGTACGGGTTCGCCGAGCACGGGGTCACCTCCACGTTCCTCGGCACCTCGGCGGGGCTGCGGCTGCGGCACGACCAGCCGGCCGGGCGGCTTGAGCTGAACGCCAAGTCCGCCGACCTGGCGCGGTCGGCGTGGGCGGGGGCGGCGACGCGGGACTTCACCGACGTGGACGTCGCCGCGCTCGACGCCGAGCTCGCGCAGCGGCTGGCGTGGCAGGCGCGGCGGGTCGAGCTGCCCGCCGGGCGGTACGAGACGCTGCTGCCGCCGACCGCGGTGTCCGACCTGATGGTCGACCTCTACTGGAACGCCGGGGCGCGGGACGCCGGCGAGGGCCGGACCGTGTTCTCCAGGCAGGGCGGCGGGACGCGGGTCGGGGAGCGGCTGTCCGCGCTGCCTGTCGACCTGTTCAGCGACCCGTCGTATCCGGGGCTTGAGTGCGCGCCTTTCGTCATCGCGCACGCGTCGGGGCGGGACTCGTCGGTGTTCGACAACGGGCTGGCCGTCGGCCGCGGGTCGTGGATCTCCTCAGGCGTGCTGAGCGCGCTGCACTCCAGCCGGTATTCGGCTCGGCTGACCGGGCTGCCGGCGACGCCGCCAGCGGGCAACCTGATCATGTCGGCGGACTCGGCCACGTCCCTGCCGGCGATGATCGCGTCGACCAAACGCGGGCTGCTGCTGACCTGCCTGTGGTACATCCGCCAGGTGGACCCGCAGACGATGCTGCTGACGGGCCTGACGCGCGACGGCGTGTACCTGGTGGAGGAGGGCGAGGTGGTGGGGGCGGTGAACAACTTCCGGTTCAACGAGTCGCCGATGGCCATGCTCGGCCGCCTGCTCGAGGCGGGCGCGACCACGCCCACGCTGCCGCGTGAGCTTGGCGACTACTTCACCCGCGTGGCGATGCCGCCGCTGCGCGTGGATGCGTTCAACATGTCGTCGGTCAGCCAGGCGAGCTGACCGGCCGCGCGACCGGTCGGGCCGTGGTGTAGCCGGCCCGCGCGGAGCGCGATAACGTGGGGGAATGAGGGTAGGCCATCTCGGACGCGGCCAGCAGGTCCACGTTGTCACGCAGGCGCGCCGTGGGCTGTCCGAGGACATCGCGTACCGCCAGCACCGGTACCTGATCATGATGGCCATCCGCACCGTCTGCTTCGCGATCGCGATCATCTTGTTCGTCAACCACCTGGGGTGGCTGACGGCTATCCCCGCCGTCGGGGCGATCGCCATTCCGTATTTCGCCGTGGTGTTCGCAAACGGCGGGCGAGAACCCGCCAACGTCCGCGGGTTCATGGAGTACCAGATGAATCTGCCTGCCCGCAGGGAGCCCGGCGGGCCATCTGATGACTCTGGCGACTCGGCTTCCGGCGGGTCTGCCGGCGGGTCTGCTGGCCCGGCCGCGGACCGCGCGGACGGCGATTGAGGCCAGGGATAGCCCGCGCTCATTTGTCGCCGGCCAGCGACGGGATTGGCGCTCGCCGCCTATGCGGAATCAAATGGAGGTTCGGAAGCGTACGCATGGGACCTTCGGCGTCCCGCCAGCATCGGCAGCATCGCACTTGCGGCTTCAAGTGCCGAAAACGCCGCCGCGGATTCGTTAAGAATTGGGTCTTGACACACCCCGGGGTGTTTCCGTGTACGATTCATATCGGGTGCTCTGGTCCCCCGTCGGGGCACCGCTGCCGGCGTTCCGGGCCCCCGTCGGAGCGCCGATGATAGCGACGCCGGGTGGTTTGCCCCCGTAGCCACCCGGCGTCGCCCTATTTCGCGGGACTTTGCGATATTCGCCGTCCGGTCTAGTTGGTTCCGTGTCCGGCTACTCCGTGCGCTGGAACTGCAGGATCGCTATTCCGAGCAGTGCCGCGCCCATCACCGCCACAAGGCCGAGCGACACCCCGATCGGGACCAGCCAGCCGTTCCAGGTGACCCCGGGGCTCAGCACGGCGAGCGCCGCTGGCGCCATGTTCAGGTGGCTGAACACCGCGTGCCGCATCGGGGAGACGATGTAGGTGAGCGGGTCCAGCCTGGTCAGCACCGTCAGCCAGGCCGGCAGGCCGTTCAGCGGGTAAAGCGCGCCGGACAGGAAGAACAGCGGCATCACCATCATCTGGGTTACCGCCATGAACGCCTGTATCTGCTTTATCTGCGCGGCCACCATCACGCCGAACGCGGTCAGCGTGAACGACAACAGCAGCAGCTCACCGATTAGCGTGAGGAACAGCCCGAGGTTGTAGGGGACGTGCGCGAACCCGGCGAGAGCGAGTATCACCAGTCCCTGGCACGTGGCGACGGTCGCGCCGCCGAGGCATTTGCCGAGGACGAGCGCGGACCTGCTCACCGGCGCGACGAGCATCTCCCGCAGGAATCCGAACTCCCTGTCCCAGACAATGGACGCCGCCGCGAAGATGGCCGTGAACAGCACGGACATTGCCAGGACGCCAGGGTAGATGAACGTCCTGAAGTCGATTCCCGCGGGCATCCCGCGGTTGGCCAGCGTGGACAGCCCGGTGCCGAGGACGAACAGGAAAAGCACCGGCTGCACCAGCGACGTGATCGCCCGCAGCCGGTCGCTTTTGAACCTGAGCAGCTCGCGGCGCCACACGATGCTGACGGCGCGCAGGTCCTGGCGCAGTCCTCGATCCGGTACCGCGACACGGATCGCCTCGGTGAGCCGTTCGCTGTCTAGCTCAGTGACTTCGATAGCCATCTGCTACCTCCTGCGGAACGCCATGACTTGCGCGCGGTTCCGGTCGCCGATCGACGCCTCCGCGTCCCTGATCGTCTTGCCGGTGTAGGACATGAAGACGTCGTCCAGCGAGGGGCGGGCCACGCTCACCGAGCGGATCGGCTGCGTGAGCTCCGCGAACAGGCGGGGCACGAAGTGCTCCCCGGACTCCACGTTAAACGTCACCATGCCCTCGTGCAGGGCGGCCTCCAGGTCGAAGCGGTCCTTGAGCTCCTTGATGGCGGCCTGGTCGTCATTGGTGGTGATCTGCACGCGGTCCTTGCCGACGCTGGCCTTCAGCTGCTGCGGCTTGTCGATCGCCACGATCTTGCCGTGGTCGATGATGGCGATCCTGTCGCAGTTCTCGGCCTCGTCCATGTAGTGGGTCGTCAGGAAGATCGTGATGTCTTCGCGCTGCTTGAGGTCGTTGATGTACTCCCAGATCGAGCTGCGCGTCTGCGGGTCAAGGCCCACGGTCGGCTCGTCGAGGAACAGCACCCGCGGCGCGTGCAGCAGGCCGCGGGCGATCTCCAGGCGGCGCTTCATGCCACCGGAGTACGTAATGACGTCCGCCTTCCGGCGGTCCCACAGGCCCACCATCTCCAGGACCTGGCGCATGCGCGGCACGAGCTGCGCCCGTGGCACGCCGTACAGGTCCGCGTGGAAGCGGAGGTTCTGCTCGCCGGTCAGGTAGTTGTCCACCGTCGGGTCCTGGAAGACCAGGCCGATGTTCCGCCGCACGGTGTCCCGGTTTTTCACCACGTCATAGCCCGCGACCCTCGCGGTCCCCGAGGTGGGGTTCGCGAGGGTGCACAGGATCTTGATCGTGGTGGACTTGCCGGCGCCGTTCGGGCCGAGGAAGCCGAAGGTCTCCCCCGGCTGTACCTCGAACCCGATGCCGCGCACCGCCTCTATCTCGCCATACCGTTTGACCAGGTCACTGACCTGGACGACCGGTTCACTCACTCGTTTCCCTCCGGGGCGCCGGCCGCGCCGGCTGAGTCGGTAGTCTCGCTAGCTCCATTGTCGCTGGTGCCAGCGGCCTCGCCTGCGCCGGCCGAGTCACCCGCGGTGCCCGCGGTGCCTGCCGTGCCTGCCGTGTCGTCTTCGGCCAGGATGCGGTACATCGACCGCCGTGCCTCGATGAGCACGCGGCGGGCCTCGGCGAGCTGGCTCGCCGACCCGGCACGCCGAACCTCCATGACGGCCAGCATCACCTGGCGGATCATATCGCCGAGCTCGAGGGCGGCCTCGTCGGCCATCCCGGCGGCGGCGTCCCAGGACCTGCGGAGCTCATCGGCGTGCGCCTCCGCGTACGCCCGGCCCTCCGCGGTCAGCGAGTACATCCGGCGGCGGCCCTCCCCCTCGGGGCTGATCAGCCCCTCGTCCTCGAGCTGCTGCAACGCCGGGTACACCGACCCCGCGCTCGGCCGCCACACCCCGTCGGTGCGCTCAGCGATCTCCTGGATGATCTGGTAGCCGTTCCACGGATGGCCCTCGGCCAGCAGGTCGAGGATGGCCGCCCGCACGTCGCCGCGCCGGGCACGCGGACCGCGCCCGAACGGATGCCGGCCGAACATCGGACCCAGCGGCCCCAGCGGCGGTAGCGGGCCTGGCTCCGCCCAGCCCCAGCGCCGGCCGCCGGGACCAGCCCAGCCCGGGCCGCC
>NZ_JASIAL010000015.1:0-37770 GCF_030042015.1 Trebonia sp.
ACGAACGGCGTCATGTCGCGGTAGTTGGTGAGCGCGGTGAACGGGGTCAGCAGGTCGTGGACCACGCCGATCACGATCGCCGCCACGAACGTCACCGCGATCGACCGCAGCCGCGCGACAAGGGCGGCGGCCAGCGACGAGATCACCAGGAACGTGAGCGTGGTCGGGTCGAGCTCGACCAGGTCGGCGAGCAGCAGCCCGGCGATGCCGGCCAGGATGCCGCAGCCGAACCAGGCGGCCGCCTCGACCCGGCGCACCGGCACGCCGAGCGTCGCGGTGATCTCCCTGTCGTTGGCCATCGCCCGCATCGCCGTGCCGAGCTTGGTGTACCGCAGGAACGCGGCGGTCGCCACGGTCAGCACGATGCCCGCGACGAGCGCGATGAACTGGGTCCAGGTGACCTGCAGCCCGAGGACCGTGAACCCGCCGTTGTCGGTGGGCAGCGAAATCTCGCGCACCGCGCCGCCGGTGGGCGGCCACAGCAGGTTCATCAGCCCGAACAGGATCAGGGTCAGGCCGAGCGTGGCCACCGCGCGGACCAGCGGGCCGCGCCTGGCGAGCGGCGGGCCGAACACGATCCCGTACGCGAGCGTGCACACGCCGCCGAAGAGGATGCAGACGAGCCACGCGGCCCAGCCGGGCAGCGACGCCTGGACCATGGCATAGGTGATGAACGCACCCATCGCCCCGACCGCGCCAAAGGCGAGGTAGAGCACGCCGGTGGCGCGGTACAGGACGACCAGCCCCACCCCGGACAGGGCATACACCCCGCCCAGGGCGAGACCGCTTACGAGGAACTGCGAGAGTTCAGACCAGCTTGGCATCTACCTATCATCCGTCACGAGGACGTCGGGTCCAAGGCCGCGGTGCCGGCCTGGGCACGGTACGACGCGATGTTCGGGTCGACGGCCGAGATCAGCGTGCACCCGCCGTTGGGCGCGATCACCATCTTGCCGTTGTCCGGCGTGACCGTGTAGTCCTCGTTGTTCGCGATGTGCGTGCTGTAGTCGCCGTACGTCCAGGCCTGGCAGAGCATGCCTGTGTCGACGTTCTTCAGCGCCTTGATCGCGGCGTTGACCGTGGCCACCGTGTAGACGCCGCTCGTGATCGACCGCAGGGCGTCGACCCCGAGCTCCGCCTCGGTGAAGCCCATCTCGCTGAACGCGCCGATGCCGCCGGAGACGGCCTTGCCGTACTGCGCGTAGATCGCCTTGTACAGGTTCATCGCCGGCGTGGTCTCCACGTCAGGCGGGGCCAGCTCGGCGTTCACGAAGAACTTGCCGTCCCACTTGGCCCCGAGCGACTGGGCGAGGAAGTCGGTGTTGCAGGGCGTCGAGCAGCCCCAGAACTTGACGTTGCCCTCGATGTTGAGCTTCTGCGCCGCCTGCAGGATCACCAGCGCGTCCGGCGGGGTGAAGTTCAAGATCACCGCGCCGTCCTTGCCCGCCTGGTCGACCAGGTTGATCGCCACCGAGTCGGCGTCGGAGATCGGCACGTTCGTGGTGTCATCGGTGATCGGCACGCCCGCGGCCTTGGCCAGGGCGTTCGGGCCGTCCTCGATGTACGTGGTGCCCGGGACGTTCGACTGGTCGAAGACGATCTTGTCCGGGTGCAGGGTCAGCGCGTACTGCACCGCGCCGTCCGAGCTGTACCGCGGTCCCATGTTGACATCGGCGTAGTTCGGCGTCGCGTAGCACTCGGGCGCGATGCCCGCGGCGATGACGTAGTAGCCGAGGCTCTTCCAGTAGCTGCTGTCGACCGAGCACTCGATGATGCTCGAGCTGCCGACGATGCCGACGACGTGGTCGGTCTGCACTAGCTGCTTGGCCTCGGACGCGATCTGCGTCGCGTTGCTCTGCTCGGTCTCGATGTAGTACTTGATCGGGTGGCCGTTGATCCCGCCGTTGTCGTTCACGCAGGTGAAGTAGGCCGCGGCCATGTTCGTGATGTCGGTGAACGAGGTGCCGCTCTGGTCGGTCACGATGGCGCCGAGCGGGATCGGGGTCCCGGTGGCCACGACGCCCGGGTTGGTGCCGCAGGCCGAGGTCGCGACAGCGGTAGAGGTCGGGCTCGCGCTCGTCGACGGGGTTGAGGTGCTGGTGGTGGGCGTCGTCGTGGTGGAGCTGCTGCTGCTGCTACTGCTGCTGCATCCGGCGAGGACGCCGAGCGCGACCGCGGCGAGCGCCGCGACGGCGAGCCGCGAGCGCCGGTGCTCGAATCTAATCATGGGTTCTGCCTTCTCGTGGCTAACAGCGAAATATTTCCGAAACTGCCGGGGCGCGCTGCCGGGGGTAGGCTCGCCGACCCGGAGGCTAGCAGAAGAACACATCGTTCACAGGTAAACGGTGCGTCTTTGCATTACCTTTGCATTGCCTGAGATGTGGCCTATGTTCTAGAAGCCGTCGTGTGTTTCGGTGAGATTATCGCCGTGCCAGGGCTAAGGTAAGCACTGCGCCAGAATACGTTTTCATCACGTTTCAGCCCCTCCTCCGCTGACCGTAAATGGGAAACTCCACCGCCGGCGGGTGGCGCGCCGGGCGCCGCGGCCAGGGCGACCCCGGCCGCCGGGCACCGAGGATCGGCACCTGCTGCCCAGCGACCCACCGGGACCTGGCGCGTACCGTGGACGGCGACCGGCCGGTATGCCCGAAAAGCGGTGCGGGTCCGACTCGCGGATTCCCGCGGCCTCAGGCCGGACGACGACCCGGCCCGCGCGCGGCCGGCCAGGTGCCGCGATATCGCCGATGCCGATATCGCCCGGTGATCTGGGAAGCGCCGCGAGCACCGGTCGGCCCCTTTCTGGCCGCCGCCGCGCGGCCAAAGCTTGCCGGGGGTAACCAATCTACGGGCGAGAATTCCACGGCAGCTGACCGGGAACAATTGCCGCTGGTCCCAAACTCGGCAGCGCGAAAGTTGCGGCGGGCCACAAATTTTCCCTGCGCTCAGGCCACGCTGGCCAAGCATCATTACGCGGCGTATCGAGGGGCCGTTGCAATCGTTAGCAGGCCGGGCGGCCGGCACGCGACCGGCGGTCGCTGCCGAAGGTTGCGCGTGCCCGGCCCGCGCTGAGCGCCGGCCGGGCACGACTTGGGGTGGGCGCCGGTCCGCGGGTCCGCGTCCCCGCGGACGCGGGTCCGCGGGTCCGCGGCGGCGCCGCACCAGGGCCGTGGCCGTCAGGCCAGGCCCGCCTGGGTGCGCAGCTGGTCGGCCTTGTCGGTGCGCTCCCAGGTGAACGCGTCACCGGACCGCCCGAAGTGGCCGTAGGCCGCGGTCTGCCGGTAGATCGGCCGGCGCAGGTCCAGGTCGCGCAGGATCGCGCCAGGGCGCAGGTCGAAGTTCTCCCGGACGAGCTCGGCGATCGCCGGCTTGGCGATCTTCTCGGTGCCGAACGTCTCGATCAGCAGCGACAGCGGGCGGGCGACGCCGATCGCGTAGGCCACCTGGACCTCGGCGCGGTCGGCCAGGCCGGCCGCGACGATGTTCTTCGCCACGTACCTGGCGGCGTAGGCCCCCGACCGGTCCACCTTGGACGGGTCCTTGCCTGACAGGGCGCCGCCACCGTTCCTGGCGAAGCCGCCGTAGGTGTCGACCATGATCTTCCTGCCGGTCAGTCCGGTGTCGCCGACCGGGCCGCCGATCACGAACCGGCCGGTCGGGTTGACGTAGAACTCCTTGCGCAGCCGGCCAGGGTCGAACATCTCTGGCGACAACGTCTGCAGGACCACCTCTTCCCACAGCGCGTCAGGGAGCTTGCTCTCCACGCCCTCGGCGTGCTGGGTGGAGATCAGCACCTTCTCGACCCCTGTCGGCTTGCCCGCGTCGTCGTACCGCACGGTGACCTGGGTCTTACCGTCCGGCCGCAGGTAGGGCAGCACGCCGGAGCGCCGGGCGTCGGTCAGCTTCTTCGCCATCTGCTGCGCGAGCGTGATCGGCATCGGCATGAGCTCGGGTGTCTCATTGGTCGCGTAGCCGAACATCATGCCCTGGTCCCCGGCGCCGATCTTGTCAAGCGGGTCGTCCGACCCGCCGACCCGGCCCTCGTGCGCGGCGGCCACGCCCTGCGCGATGTCCGGCGACTGCCGGTCCATGACGACGATCACGCCGACCGCGTTGCCGTCGAAGTAGTACTCGCCGTTGTCGTAGCCGATCTCGCAGACCACCCGGCGCGCGACCGCCGTGTAGTCGACCGCCGACGCCGTGGTGATCTCGCCGGCCATCACGATCAGGCCCGTTGTGACCAAGGTCTCGCACGCCACCCGGGACAGCGGGTCACCGGCGAGCGCCGCGTCAACGACCGCGTCGGAGATCTGGTCTGCGATCTTGTCCGGGTGGCCCTCCGTCACAGACTCGGAAGTGAAGAGGAATCCGCTATCCATGGCTAGCTCCTGAGGAGTCGTTATCTCCCGAGGCGGGAGGGTTGATAGTTGTGTGTGCGGCTAGGACGGTATCGAGTGCGAAGACTGCGGTGTCCGGGGCGCCCGGGGCGCCCGGGGCGCCCCGTGCGCTCGGCTCCGGGTCCGGGTCGGTCGCGGCGGCGTCCAGCCCGAGTTCAGACCGGACAATTGCCGCGCCAGCTACCATAGCGCGCAATTTGCGCCTGGCAACCTCCGGAGCCAGGTGCCGCAGCCCGCAGTCGGGATTGATCATAAGGCGGCCGGGGGCGACGTACTCAAGGCCGCGCCGGATGCGCGCGGCGACGAGCTCGGGGCTTTCCACCGTCGCGGACTTGACGTCGATCACGCCGAGACCCACCGCGGAGCGCCAGGAGTACTCCTTGATCAGCCGCAGGTCCTCAAGGCCCTTGCGGGCGAACTCGAGCACCAGCTGGTCCACGTGGGCATCGAGCACGGCCGGGAAAAGGAAGTCGTAGTGACCCTCCCAGGACGGCCGCGCGTACCTGTTGCCGTAGCAGACGTGCAGCGCCCATGTGACGGGAATCCCGTCGGTCACGATGTTGACCGCCTCGACCGCGAGCCCGGCCTGTTCCGGGTAGCCCGCCAGGAACGGCTCGTCGATCTGCAGCAGGGTCGCGCCGGCGCCCGCGAGGAAACGAGCCTCCATGTTGAGCCGCCTGGCCAGCGCGCGGATCAGGTCGGCGGGGTCGGTGTAGGCGGTGTCGGCGATCCGGCGCGACAGCGAGAACGGCCCGGTGAAGGAGAATTTGACGGGGCGGTCGGTCAGCTGCCTGGTGAAGTCGAAGTCGGCGGCGAGCCCGAGGCTGGACTTGTCGTCCTCGGGCAGCGGCGAGGTGACCTCGGCCTCGTAGTAGTCGTAGTAATCCGACTTACCGCGCTGCGCGATGTGCACGCCGGGGATGCGGGCCAGGAAGTAGTCGATGTCGTTGTCCCGGCGCAGCTCCCCGTCGGAGACGATGTCGATCCCCGCCCGCTCCTGGTCCTTGACCGCGGCCTTGATCGCGACCTCGTGGATCTCCGCCAGGTGCTGCGCGCTGATCCGCCGCTGGTAGTACTCGGTCTTGAGCCGCTCAAGCCACTCCGGGACCGAGTACGATCCCACGACCGTGGTCGGCAGGTAGCGGTGCCACTGTTCGCTCGGCGTCATCTGTCCCCGCCCTAATCCCTGACCTGCGCGGTGAGGGTCTTGATGTTGGCGCCGGGCCGCTCCTTGAACTGGCTGAACCCCACCTGGAAGCCGCGGCGGTTGGCCAGCAGCGCGAGCAGCGGGCCGTTGACCCAGTTGACCGTCGACCCGTCGTACTTGCCCGGGCCGTAGAAGCCCGTCCCGTACTGATCGGTCCCGGTCAGGAACAGGTCGTGGCAGGCCACCTGGCCGAACGGGTGCAGCAGCGGCAACGTGTCCGCGAAGCTGGCAAGCGCCCCGTTGCTGACGTGCATCCGGACGTCGCCCTCGGCGGCGAGCAGCGGGCGCAGGATCTCCCCGGTCAGCGACGGGGTGACCTGGTAGGTGTCCAGGCCCTCGAGCGGCACGTACCGCTCGGCCTGGCGCAGCGCGCCCCACACCGCCTGCCAGAACAGGACCGCCGCCCCTGGGTCGGCGAACTTGCCGGGCAGCGACTCCGACAGCAGCTCAGGGCCGATCCGCAGCAGCCGCTCGGTGAGCGGGGCGAGCTCCCGCTCCGCCACGCCGAACTGCTCCGCGATCCGCGCCGCGGCGGGTGCGGACAGGTAGGCGCGGGTCTGCACGAGGTACACCCGGCCCCTGATGGACGCCACCTCGTCGGTGGGAAGGTTGTCGTACACGTTGGAGATGTAGACGAGGAACGCCTTCCCGGCCAGGAATCCCACGCTCCCCGTCAGCCGGGTGGCCTCGAGCACCAGCCCGCTGACGTGGTCGCCGTGGTGCGCGACCTCCTGTCGCGCCCGGTCGAGCACGTGCGCCGAGTAGTCGCCCATCAGGTAGTGCAGCCGGCGGTAGTAGTCGCGGCCGTGCCGCCTGTCGAGTTCGGTGAACGCGTCAAGCCAGGTACGCGCCTGTCCTCCGTTGCCCACGCCAAGCTCGATGACGTAAAGCGCCTCGGGCAGCGCGCGCCGTGCCGCCAGCTCGTCCCAGACCTTGAACAGGTCAAGGATCAGGTCGCGTGCCGTGGCGGCGTTACGCGCGTCGCTCTCCCCGCCGGGCAGCGCGTGCTCGTACTCCCGGCCCGTGGCCTTCTCCCAGATCGCCAGCGCCTGCCAGTACAGCGCGTTGAAGCGCCAGACGCAGCTGGCCGAGCCCGGCACCCAGGGCTCAAGCCAGACGTTTGCACCAGCGTCGGCGTCCGTGAGGGCCGCGTTCACCACCGCCGCCACGTCCGTGCCCGGCTGCGCGCAGCGGCGCAGGTCCACGGCGAGTTCGTAGCCGTCCACGGCCGCCTCGGCGCCGGAGTCGGGAGATCCCGCGCCGGCCGCGATGACCGGGCGCACCATGACGGTGTCACGGAAGTTGTTCTTGTACTGGATCCAGTCGCAGCTCACGCGCAGCCGCGTGAGGTCCACGTCGGCGGCGCACAGCGCGCCGACCAGCGGGCCGATCGCCGCCTGCGCCCCCGCGGATTCGCGCAGCTTGCGGACGGCGCGAACCTCAATGTCCATCGGCCCACTTCCCGACTGGAGCCGGCCGGCGCGCCCCGGCCGGGAGCCGGCCCCGCAGCAGGCTCACTCGTGGTCCCCGGACGGGAAAACAACTCCAGCCGGCTTTTCACCTGACTGGCGGCTGAATTGCGCGCCAATAGCGCCAGTGCCTATAGCACCGAATTCATAAATGCCGTTAGTGCTCGCACACAGGCGCGCCGGGCGTCGCTGAGCCAGTCCCACGTTCCTCATGCTGCCTCAGCCGATGACCCCAGGCATCGACACGCCCCACAAGCTTTGCGGGGAGGCCCCTGTGCAGCCGCACAACGAAAACCGGCGGCCGCCGCTAAAACCGGCTGACCACCTCGCTGCCGAGCAGCCTGATGTGCTCGACGTCACCGGGCCCGTAGACGTGGAAGTAGACCGTGTCCGCGCCCTGGGCGGCCAGGTCCTCGATCGCCGCGATCACGTCGCCGGCGGTGCCGGTGACGCCCGCCGCGAGCAGCCGCGCGCCCGGCTCGCCCAGCGACTCCTTGCGCCGCTCCAGGTCCTGCGGTGAGGAGCCGATGCACACCGGCAGCGTCGCGGACAGCCGGACCTCCGCCGGGTCGCGGCCGACGACGTCCGCGCAGATCCGCCGGAAGTTGGCGTACCGCTCGCGCACCTGCGTGCCCAGCGCGCCGTTGAACTCGTCGGCGTACTTCGCCGCCAGCGTCGGGGTGCGCTTGGGGCCGGCCCCGCCGATGATGATCTTCGGCCGGGCTGCTGGCCGCGGGATCGAGGTGCAATCCTGCACCTGGTAGAACTTGCCGTCGAAGCTGAACCGCTCCCCCGGCCTGGTCCGCCACAGCCCGGTGAGGATCGCCAGCTGCTCCTCCAGCCGGTCGAACCGCTCGCCGAGCGGCGGGAACGGGATGCCGAAGTACTGGTGCTCGCGCTCGTACCAGGCGGCCCCGATGCCCAGCTCGGCCCGGCCGCCGCTCATCTGGTCGACGGTCGCGACCTCGACCGCCAGCTGGCCAGGCAGCCGGAAGGTCGACGCGTTGACCAGGGTGCCGATGCGGACCCGGCTGGTCTGCACCGCCAGCCCGGCCAGCGTCGTCCACGAGTCGGTCGGCTGATAGGTGGTGTCGTCGGCGTCGATGCCCAGGTAGTGGTCGGAGCGGAAGAAGGCGTCGAACCCGCCCTCTTCCGCCGCCCGCGCCAAGGCGAGGATCTGCTCATACGTGGCACCGTGGTGCGGTTCAAGCAGTATCCGCAGCCTCATCCAGTCTCCTTCGGGTGGGAATTAAAAGATCGCTACGCGGAACGGAACGTGGCGCCTGTGGTCGCGTCGGCGGCTGTCACGACCGTCGCGACCGGCGCCGGCTGGTTCAGCGGGTAGTGGCACGCGACGAAGTGGCCTGCCGCCAGCTCCCTGGGCTTGGGCTCCTCCGCGGCGCACAGGTCCGTGGCCCGCGGGCACCTGGTGCGGAACCGGCATCCGCTCGGCGGGTTGATCGGCGACGGCGGCTCGCCCTTGATCGTCGTGGCCGCCCGCGCGGCGCCCGGCTCGGTGGACGGGATCGAGTCGAGCAGCGCCCGCGTGTAGGGGTGCAGCGGCTCCCGGTACACGTCCTCGCCCCGCCCGATCTCGCACAGCTTCCCGAGGTACATCACCGCGACCCGGTCGCTGACCTGCTTGACCAGCGACAGGTCGTGCGCGATGAACAGGTAGGACAGTCCGAGTTCGGCACGCAGCTTCTCGAACAGGCTGAGCACCTGTGCCTGGACCAGCACGTCGAGTGACGATACGGCCTCGTCGCAGATGATCAGCGACGGCTCCAGTGCCACCGCCCGGGCGATGGCGACACGCTGCGCCTGCCCGCCGGACAGCTCCCTGGGATGCCGCTTGGCGTACCGCCCCGGATCCAGGCCCACCAGGTCGAGCAGTTCATCGACCCGCTTGCGCCGCGCGGTCCTGTCGCCGGCGTGGTAGGCGACCAGCGGCTCGTCGATGATTGACTGCACCTTCCACTTCGGGTCAAGCGACCCGAACGGGTCCTGGAAAACGAACTGCATGTGCCGGCGCGCCTGGAGCAGCCTCCTGCCGCGCAGCCTGGTCAGCTCGGTGCCGCGGAACATGACAGAGCCCGACTTCGGGCGCGGGGCCTGCAGGATCGCCCGGGCCAGGGTGGACTTGCCGGACCCTGTCTCGCCCACGATGCCGAGCGTCTCGCCGGGCATGATGTCGAACGACACGCCGGACACCGCCTGCACGACGCCCGCCTTGCTGCCGCTGCTGCCGAACAGTGCGCCCTCACCGGCGCTCGTGCGGTCCGTCCCCGCGGCGCCGCGGGTGCGCACCACGAACTCCTGGACCAGGTCGTGCACCGACAGCAGCGGCTCCCCGGCCGTCGGCTGGTCCGGGGGGGTCGGTTCGGCGGTCATGCCACGCCTCCGTTCTCGCAGGGGTGCCAGCATGCCCATCGGTGGTTGGGTGCGTGCTCGAGCAGCGCCGGCGCCTTCGCCACGCAGTCGTCGGCCGCGCTCCCGCAGCGCGGCGCGAACGAGCAGCCTGGCGGCAGCGCGGTCGGGTCAGGCGGCCGCCCGCCGACGATGGGCAGCGGGGAGTGCGCCGGCCGCTCCAGGTGCGGGACCGCGTCGAGCAGCGCACGGGTGTAGCGCATCCGGACGGCGCCGCCGGCGCCGAAGAGCCGCAAGGCCGGCGCCTGCTCCACGATCTTGCCCGCGTACATCACGATCACCTCGTCCGCGTAGGACGCCGCGAGCCCCATGTCGTGGCTGATCAGGACCAGCGCCATGTCCAGCTCGTGCTGCAGTTCGAGCAGCAGCTCCATGATCTGCGCCTGGGTAGTCACGTCGAGCGAGGTGGTGGCCTCGTCGGCCATCAGCAGCTTCGGCCGGCACGCCAGCGCGATCGCGATCACCACGCGCTGGCGCATGCCGCCAGAGAGCTGGTGCGGGTACTCGTGGAACCGGCGCTCGGCCGCCGGGATGCGAACCAGCCGCAGCAGCTCGATCGCCTGCGTCTGCGCCTCGTGCCTGCTCACCTTGCGGTGCGTCCTGATGGCCTCGGTGATCTGGACACCGATCCGCATCGTCGGGTTGAGCGACCGGGCCGGGTCCTGGAACACCATCGCTATGTCGGAGCCGCGGTGCTTGCGCAACTCGGCGTCGGACAAGCCGATCAGCTCGGCACCGCGCAGCCGGGCGGACCCGCCGATCGCCGTGCCCAGCGGGAGCAGCCCCATGATGGCCCGGCAGCAGACGGTCTTGCCTGACCCCGACTCGCCGATGATCGCGAGCGTGCGCCCGGGATCGACAGAGAAGCTGACTCCGTCGACGGCACGCAGCTCGCGGCCCCCGACCACGAACGAGACCCGCAGGTCGTCGACCTGCAGCAGAGCATCGGTCATCGCACCCCCCACCGCTCGCGCAGCGCGTCCCCGAGCATGTTCAGCGCCACCACGGTGACCAGCAGGAAAATCGACGGGATCAGCACGTACTCGGGCTGCGCGGTCAGCACCTGCTGGCCTTGCGCGATCATGGAGCCCCAGCTTGCCTCGGGCAGCGGGATGCCGTAGCCCAGGAAGTCCAGGGCGCCCTCCAGGATGATCACGATGCCGATGCCGAGCAGGCTGAACGTCACGATGCCCGGCAAGATGTTCGGCACGATGTGGCGGACGATGATCCGCCAGCCGCGGGTGCCGGCCAGCCGGGCCGCGGTCATGAACGGCAGCGCCCGCAGCGTCAGCGTGGCACCCCGCACGACCCGCCCCAGCGCCGGGACCGCGAACACGGAAAGCGCCAAGATCACGTGCGGCTCGCTCGGCCCGAGCCCCTCCGCGATCACCAGCGCCAGCACCAGGGCGGGGAACGCGATCAGCACGTCGAGCACCCGGCTCAGGACGGCGTCGATCCAGCCGCCGAAGAAGGCCGCGATCACCCCGATCGCGCCGCCGACCACGATGCCGATGATCGTGACGGACACGCTGACCTCGAACGCCACCTGCCCGCCGTAGACGATCTGGGAGAACACGTCGACGCCGAGCTGGTTGGTGCCCAGGATGTGGCCAGGCGAGAACGGCGGCTCTGACGAATAGATGATGTTCCCGTTCTCCGACGAGGGCAGCGTGTAGATCAGCGGCCACACGAAGCACATCGCGAGCATCAGGATCAGGAATCCTCCTGGTACCCAGAGCCGCAGCGTGCGGCCCAGCCGCTGCGTCCGCAGCCGGCGGTTATTGACCAGGGAGGGCAGCGACGGCGGGACAGGGGTCGCGAGCGTGACGTCAGGAGTTGGTGCTGCCATACCGGATCCTTGGGTCGAGTACCGTATAGGCGAGGTCGGCGAGGAGGTTGCCGAGCACGGTCACCAGCGCGAAGACGAGCACGATCGCCTCGACGAGGGCCGTGTCATGGTCGCCGATGCCGGTCAGCAGGTCGTTGCCGATGCCTGGCAGCTCGAATATCGTCTCGATGATCGCGGCCGCGCCGACCAGCCCGCCCAAGTTCAGCCCGACGACCGTGATCAGCGTGAACATCGAGTTCCGCAGCGCGTGCTTGATCAGGACCCGCCACGGGGTCACGCCCTTGGCCTTGGCGGTCACGATGTAGTCCTCGCGCTGCATCTGCTCCACCATGTCGGCCCGCAGCAGCCGGGTGTAGATCGCGAACAGCCCGAACCCGAGCGACGCCGCGGGCAGCGTCAGCGCCTTGAAGTAGGAGAGCGGGGTGCTGCCCAGGGAGTCCGAGATGACCGGGAACCACGGCAGCTTGACCGCGAAGATGATGATGAGCAGGAACGCGAACGCGTAGGGCGCGGCGGACAGCCCGAGCATGCTGATCCCGAGGCTGATCCGGTCCATGACGCCGTTCGGCCGGCGCGCCGCGAGCACCGCCACGATGATCGCGAGCAGCAGCGAGACCACGAGCGCGTACGCGAGCAGCAGCAGGGTGACGGGCAGGTGGGTGGCCAGTTCGTGGTTGATGTCCAGGCCCAGGAGCGACGTGCCGAAGTTTCCGTGCAGCACGCCGTCCAGCCAGCTCCAGTACCGCTGCCAGAACGGCTGGTCAAGCCCGAGCGTCTTGTTGAGTTGGGCCACCGCCGCCTGGGTGGCGTGCAGACCGAGTATCGCCTGGGCGGTGTCGTTGGGCAGCGCGCTCATGACCGCGAAGGTCAGGAACGTGACGCCCCACAGCACGAAGACGGCGGCGATCAGCCGCTTGCCCACCATCCGCAGCGCCGGCGAGCCGGTGAGCCGGCGCACGCCTCCGCGTGCGCCGGCTCCGGTCTGGAGCTGGATTTGCTGAACCAGCGCCATGATTCTTTTGTCCTCCCGTATTTAGTTCAGGGACAGGCCGTCAGGAGGTCGGGTTGTAGTACACATCCTCCCAGGGGATTGTCGGGACGACGGCCACCGAGGCCAGCGGCGTGGAAAGACCCGGTCCGCTGATCCCGTGCACCGACACGTTCGCCGGGGAGAACGTGAAGTAGAACGGCCCGTCGTAGTTCTTGGCGATGTACTCCGCCGCCTCGGCGTAGTACTTGCAGCGGGTGGCGAGGTTCAGCGGCGCCTGCGCATCCTGCAGGATCGTGTCGAGCGCCGTGGAGTGCACCCCGCTGAACGGCGAGTAGGACTCGAAGCGGAAGCCGACGCCGACGCCGCCCGCCGGGTCGAAGGCGCCCGCGGTCTGGACCATCGACTGCCACTTCTTGCCGCCGTCCGCCTCGAAGGCCGAGATCAGCCCCGATAGCGGCCAGGAGATGATGCTGACGTGCATGCCGAGCGCCTCCCACTCGGTGCGCAGCGCCTCCATGGCATCCTGCGCGGTCGAGAGGGCGATCGTGCCGAGCTGGAACGTGATCTTATTCAGCCCGGTCTCGGCGATCAGCTGCTTGGCCAGTGTCGGATCATATCCCTGGTACCCGGGCACGACCGGCTCGTAGCAGATGCCGCCTGGCCCGGTGAAGCTCTCCGTGACCGGGTACCGGCCGCCGAAGAGGTGCTGCAGGATCGGGGCGAAGTTGGTCGCCGCGTATATCGCCTCGCGCGCCTTGGGGTTGTTGAACGGCGCGATCGCGGTATTCAGCTGCAGGTCGTACGGGGACGTGCCGAGGTTGTTCTCCACCTCGAAGTGCGACGCGGACTCGTCGATCAGCGCCGTCGTGGACATGTCCTCGTACACCTGGCCCTCGTTGGCCAGCAGGGCCTCGTACGCTGCCTCATCGCTGCCGACCGTCTTAAACGTGATCTGGTTCAGGTAGGGGTGACCCGCCTCCCAGTAGTTCGGGTTCTTCTTGACCACGAGCTCGGTGTTGGGGGTGTCGCTGACGACCTCGAACGGCCCGGCGCCAACCGGGTCCAGCCCGAAGTTCTTGTCGTTCGCGATGGCGGTCGGCGAGCCGATCCAGTCGGCAATCGAGTCGAAGAGCTGGTCGATGAAGGCCGCGTTCGGCGCGTCCTGGTGCACGACGATCGTGTAAGGACCGGTGACCTGGATGGCCCCCGCCGCGGGCGGCTCGGGCGTCCCGACAGCCGCGCCCTTGGGCAGCGGCAGCTCCTTGATCTCCCACGGCGGGTTGAGGCCGTTCTTGATCCCGACCGGGCCGAGATCCCGCTCCCAGTTGTAGTACACCGCCTCGGCGTTGAACGGCGTGCCGTCGGTGAACTTAACGCCCTGGCGCAACGTGATCGTCACGTTCTCGGCGTTGGCGCTGTATGAGTAGCTTGTGGCCAGGTCCGGTTCGATCACGTTGTTCGGGCCCAGCTCGAAGAGCTCCCCGAAGATCGCGGTCATGAAGTCCTGGGTGGCGGCGCCCTCCTTGTTTTGCGCCGGGTCGAGGGTCGTCCACGCACCCGCGTACCCGGCGCTTTCGAGGACGGTGATCGAGCCGCCGCTCTTGACCGGTACGGAGGGTAGCGCGGATCCGGTCGGGCTGACCGTGCCCGACGATGAGCTGCTGCACGCGGCAGCCGCGAGAGTTAGTGCGGCCGCTCCAGCCAGGCAGGCGGTCCGCATTGACTTAAGCCGAAAACTCACGGCATTCACCTACTCGTGATTATTCGTACGCTGGCATGTGACAATTGGTCAGTCGAGCGTCTGAAGATTTGTCTTGGATACTCTCACTCGGTCGATGGCGCTGCAAGGGTTACATTCTGGGTCCTCCGGTTGGCGCGTGCTGGGTTGTATCCCCGCACGCCCGGCCACGCTCCGCCCTTGTGTCGCGCCACAAAGCTGGCTAACGCAGCGCTAACCTGCGCAGGCGCGGCGTGGTGAGCAGCCATCGAGATTATGTCGATCACGGATATCTATGAGTCTGCTGAGATGCCAGATGCCCTCCTGGGGGTTGGGAGATACGGATGCCTGATGCGCCGGAGGATATCGTGACAACCACCCAGGACGCCGTGCATTCGGCCCCCGGTGACCGACCGGTGACCGAACCGATAACGACAACGACGGCCACGGTGGCCGGCTGGCCCGCGGGCCCGCGCGGGGCGCCGCGCCGGCTGCTTCGCGCCGTGCTCGCCGATCCGGGGTACGGGCCGCTGCCCGGGCTGCTGCTGATCCTCACGGCGATCACCGGCGTCGTGGACGCGGTGTCGATCCTGGCCCTCGGCCGGGTCTTCGTCGCCAACATGACAGGGAACGTGGTGTTCGCCGGCTTCGCCGCCGTCGGCGCGCCGGGGTTCTCACTCAGCGCCTCGCTGTTCGCGCTGGCCGGCTTCCTCGTCGGCGCGGCGGCCGGCGGCACGCTGGCGACCAGGGCGGGCCACGACCGCGGCGTGCTGCTGCGGGCCGGCGCCGCCGCGGAACTGGCCTTCGCCGGCATCGCGCTGATCCTCGCCGCGTCATCGGGCGCGCGGG
Source organism: Trebonia sp. (assembly GCF_030042015.1). GTDB lineage: Bacteria > Actinomycetota > Actinomycetes > Streptosporangiales > Streptosporangiaceae > Trebonia. Next base: position 14,904 of record NZ_JASIAL010000015.1, read on the forward strand.
GGGTGAGCCACGGCACGCTGGGCATGACCGGGGGCGCGTTCGGCCCCGCGGTCACCGACGCCGTCGCCGCGCTCCTCGCCGTCGCGATGGGCATCCAGAACGCGGTCGCGCGCAGGCTGGCCGTGCCTGACATGACCACGACCGTGCTCACGATGACGCTGACCGGCCTTAGCGCCGACTTCCGTGGGGTGATCCGCGGCACCGGCGCGATCCGGGCGGCGGCCAGGGTGGACCTCGGCCGCCGTCTGCAGGTGGTCGCCACGATGCTCGCGGGCGCCGTGCTGAGCGCCTGGCTGGTCCTCAACGTCAGCGTGGTGTCCGCGCTGAGCCTGGCGACGGCCCTGCTGGCCGTGGTCGCGACGGGCGCCGCCCTTGCCGCGAGCCGCCCCGGCGCCCCCGGGACCTGGCGCGCCGCCCCCGCGAAACGGTAGGGGGTGGGCACAGGGCGTGGCTCGCTCGCCGGTCAACCCCAGGGGCAATGCTGGGGAGTTAAGGTCCGGGAGCAGTGGTCAAGGATCGTCGGCGGCGGCCCGGGATGGCCTGGATGGTGTCGGCGATGGCGATCCGGGGCGCCTGGCACAGGGCCGAGAGCGTCCGCGTCTCCTGTTGAAGGCCGGCCGGTCGCCGGAGCGCGGTACCCGGCCGCCGGGCAGGGTGCGCCGGGTGGCATCCGGCAGGTGCGGCAGCTTGCGCGCCCGGGCCAGCTCCCCGTCAGCGGTGCTGGCGGAGCCGAAGGCCGCGCCGGGCAGCGCGCGGGTCCCTCTCTGGCGGGCGTCATGAGCTGGCTGACCGGGTAGCCGACCTGGCCGGGGGATGTTCTCATCTTGCCCGGCCAGGCCCGGTTCGGCGGGGTATCGGTGGCCTTCGGCGGCCGACAGCCGTCGAAGGCCACCATCCGGTAAGCGAGGCAATTGGGCCGTTGGCGCAGCCGGCCCGATACAGCCGGGCCGTTGGCGCAGCCGGCCCAGTCAGGGAGGCCGGGTAGCGGCCGGAGCGGGGGCTATTGGCTGGGTGCGCGGTGTTCGCCGGACATGAGCAACGGAGGTCATGAGCAACGGAGGTCCGGCATGACGGGTGCCGACCAAGATCACCTGCCGCGAAGGACCTCCGTCGCGCGTTCGGTCTGCCATCTGTTCTGCTGTCACGTCGGTTAGCAGGACGATTACGGTGGCTGCGGGGGTGTTCGGCCCGGGTCATCTGGGTGAGCTGACGCAGATCGTGCCGTTCGGGCTGGCGGATGCGGTGCTGGCGGAGACGGGGGCCACCGGGCGGCGGCTGCGGCTGCTGCCCTCGCGGGCGGGGCTGTATTTCGTGCTCGGGATCGTCTTGTTTCCCGGTGCCGGGTACCAGGGGGTCTGGGCGAAACTGACTGATGCGCTGGATGCGGTGGTCCCGGACCTCAAGGCCCTGCGGGGCCTTCGGCGGCGGATCGGCGCTGCCCCGCTGAAGGCCCTGTTCGAGGTGCTGGCCGGGCCGCTGGCCTGGCCGCGGACCCCGGGGGTGATGTCCGGCCGGTACCGGACGGTGGCCTTCGACGGCTGCCAGTCCATCCGTGTCCCCGACAGCGAGCTGAACCGGTCCTGGCTGGGGAAGCTCAACGCGGCGCTGGGCGAGACCGGCTACCCGGCGATCCGGCTGATGACCCTATGCGAGACCGGCACCAGGGCGCTGACCGGCGCGGTGTTCGGCTCCCCGGCCGACGGGGAGACCACCCGGGCCCGCAAGCTGCTCCACCTGCTGGACGCCCGCCCGCCGCCCGCCGGTACTGCAGCGGTTCCCCGACGGGTCGTTCCTGTCAGTCATCGGCGGGGTCAAGGTCCGCATCATCCCCGCTGATGTGAGGGTCACCTGCCACGACGGCACCCGCTACGGCGACTGCTACCGGCTGGCCACCACGATCTTGGACTGGCGCGCCTATCCCGCCGGCGCCTTGATCACCCTCTATCACCAAAGATGGGAGCACGAGGTCAGCTATCTCGCCTTGCGGCACACCCCGCTGACCGGACGGGTGACGCCCTCGGGTGACCCCGAGGGCGTCAAGCGGGAGATGCGGGCACTGCTGGCGCTATACCAGGCACTGCGGATCGCGGTCACCGACGCCGTGCAGACCGTCCCGGGAACCGACCCCGACCGGGCCAGCTACCAGATCGCCGTCGAAACCGCCCAGCTCACGGTCACCAGTGCCCGCGGCATCCTCCCCGCCACCCCGGACCTGGCCGGCGAGACCGGCCGCGCCGTCCTGGCCAGCCTGCACGGCCCGCGCCGCCCCCGCGTCTGCGCACGCAAGGTCAAATCCCCGCTCAGCCGCTGGAACAAGAACCCGCCCGGCAAACCCTCCGCCAGCCTGCGGATCACCAGCGTGACCACCATCACCGATTACCAGGACAAACCCGCGACACGCCGACGACGGTCCTTGAACCCCGCCACCGGACCCTAACTCCCCGGCATTGACCCTAGGGGTAGCTTCAGCCCCACACTTCGCGGGCGGTCTCGACGATGAGGCGGAGCTTGGCGATTTCCTCGTCCCGGGTGAGCGAGTTGCCCTCGACCGTGGAGGAGAAGCCGCACTGGCCGGACAGGCACAGCTGGTCGAGCGGCGCGTACGTGGCGGCCTCGTCGATCCGGCGCTTGAGCTCGTCCTTGGACTCGAGTTCCGGCCGCTTGGTGGTCACCAGGCCGAGCACGATCTGCTTGCCCGCGGGGACGAAGCGCAGCGGCTCGAACCCGCCGGACCGCTCGTCGTCGTACTCCATGAAGAACCCGTCCACGTCGAGTTCGCTGAACATCGCCTCGGCGACGAAGTCGTAGCCGCCAGAGGCGACCCACGAGGACCGGTAGTTGCCGCGGCACATGTGCGTGGCGATCGTCATGCCGGCCGGCTTGTCCTTGACCGCGTCGTTGATCAGGCTGATGTAGCGCAGGTGCATGTGCTCGGCGTCCTCGCCGCGCTCGGCGATGTACTCGCGCTGTGCCGGGTCGTTGAGATAGGCCAGCGACGTGTCGTCGATCTGCAGGTAGGTGCAGCCCTGCTCGCCGAGCCTGCGCACCTCCTCGGCGTACGCGGCGGACACGTCACTCCAGAACTCCTCGGGGTCCGGGTAGACGGACTGGTCGATCACGGCGGACAGCCCGGACCGGTAGTGCACCATCGACGGCGCCGGGATCGTGAGCTTCGGGACCGAGTCCCCCGCGATCGACTGCAGGAACGCGAAGTCGTCGCCGAAGATCGTCTTGTCCATGCTGACCCGGCGGCTCACGTGGATCGCGTCCGGGGTGAACTCGATCGTGCCGTCGGCGTTGCGGAACCGCGATAGCAGGTGCCCTGGCACCTTCTCGATGCCGCCGATCTGGTAGATGAAGTCCATGTGCCAGGAGTGACGGCGGAACTCGCCGTCGGTCACCGACCGCAGGCCGACGTCCTGCTGCAGCGCCACCGCGTCGCGGATGGCAGCGTCCTCGGCGTTCCGCAGCTCGCCCGCGGTGATGTTCCCCGCCGCGAAGTCGTCGCGGGCCCGCCGCAGCTCCGGCGGCCGGAGCAGGCTGCCGACGTGGTCCGCACGGAACGGAGGAGTTGTCCTCGGCGACATGGCTCATCCTCAGGGTCGGCGACGGGTACCGGCATCGTATACGATCCGGGGCGGCCGCGCCAGGGCAGGGCTGCCGGGCCGGAAAGGAAATCCCGCCAGATGATTTCTCATACACCACCTGCGACTTTGCCCGCGTCAGCCGTCCGGCGGACGGCTGACGCGGGTCACACCACCAAATGCGGCTGCCTAACATTAGGGAATATATTTCGAATTAGTTCGTTTCGTGAATGAAACCCGGCAGCTCGTCGGGAGGTTTTAGCCGGTGCCGGCGCACACCAGGTCACCAGCGCAAACGCTCTTCGCGCAGCACTATCACGTCCAGATGACAACGAATACAAGTGCCTGTTAGCCGGCGGCGCGGCTGACGCCGCCCGCCGCAGTCAGCCCGTGTCATCGCCGGCTAGACGGGATTGGCCTCTGGCGGCTTTTTCGCGAACATCGAGCCCGCGCCGCCCCCGTCGAGGACCAGCGTCTGGCCGGTCATGTAACCGGACGCGTCCGACGCCAGGTACGCCACCGCCGCGGCGATGTCCTCGGGGTAGCCGGAGCGGCCGACGGCCAGCATGGCGCCGCGCCGCTTGACCTCCGCGTCCACGTCGAGCGCCGGGTCGAGGGACAGCATCGAGCGGCTGGTCGCGACCATCCCCGGCGCGATCGCGTTCACCGTGATCCCCCACGGCGCCACGTCGGCGGACAGCGCCCGGGTGAATCCGAGGATGCCCGCCTTCGAGGCCGAGTACGCGGTCGACATGGCCGCCGCGACCTGGCCGGCCTGGCTGGAGATGTTGATGATCCGGCCCCAGCGCTGCGCCCGCATGTGCGGCACGGCGAACCTGGACATCAGGTAGGTGCCCCGCAGGTTCACCGCGATCTGCCGGTCGAAGGCCTCGATCGGCACGTCCTCGATGTCCTGCCGGTCCAGGCCCTGCGGTGCCCCCGCGACGTTGACGAGGATGTCGAGCCGGCCCCGCCAGCCGGCCGCGGTGTCCACCATCCGCCGGGCGTCGCCGACGTCGGAGATGTCGCCGAGCTGGCTCATCGCGGTCCCGCCGGCGGCGGTGATCTCGGCCACCAGCGAGTCGAGCCCGCCCCAGCCGTCGTCCGGGGCGCCGACCACTTCCTGGCGGCGGTTCAGCACGCCGGTGGGCTGCGTGTCGGTGACCGCGACGGCCACCCCGGACGCGGCGAGCGTGTTGGCGATCGCGCGGCCCATCCCGTCGCGCTTGCCGCACCCCGTTATCAGGGCTACCCGCGTGGTCAATGCAGGTCCGCCGGATAGATGATCTCGATCGTGTCGCCCGGCATCCCGAGGGCGTTGCTCAGGATGCCGCGCATCAGGTCCTTGGGCACCAGGCAGTCCTCGCAGGCCTCGGGTGAGGCGGTGATCACGACCGACACGCGGGAGTCGTCCCCCTCGATGGCCATGTGATAGCCGTCAGCCTCGAGAGTCTGGGCGAGCGCCACGGTCCGTTCCGAATAACTCATTTGATTTTCTCTCCCACCGGTGTGGCGACGCCCGACCACTCACCGAAGATGCGCACCACCATTGAAATCCCCGCGTTCTTCGCCCCCGCCACGATGACCGGGATCTGCCGCGGCTGCGACAGGACGCGGTGGAAGTGCTCGTCGCTGACCGGCTCGGCGTCCGCGCTCGCGCCGAAACGGAGCACGTGGCCCTTGCCCGCCCGCCGCATCTCGCCGGCGGTGCGCCCGGAGTGCTCGATCAGCCAGTTCTGCACGTCCGCCTTGGACCAGCCGGCGCCGGCGAACTGCTGCGCGTGCTCCGGGCACAGCACCAGGGCGACCGGGGTCTGCGGGAAGATCTGCGGGCCGAGCCTGCCGATCGTGTCGGCGAAGTCCCGCAGCACTTCCTCGACCACCGGGGTGGCGCGGTTGTCGATGAACTCGCAGGTGCGGGTCAGCGTGGCCGACACCGCGCTGACCCCGCCGGGCTGGCCGGCGTTCGCGGCGAGCGGCTCCCACGGGGACTCTTCCTCGTTCTCCGCGATGCAGATCGACCACCGGCCCGGCACGCCCTGGGTGGCCTGCCCGAGCACGTGCTGCCTGATGCCGAACGCGTTGCGCACGATCAGGCCGACCGCCCGCGGGATCGTGGCGTTAGGCCTGAATCCGGGACCGAACGCCCCGCCCGTCGTGTTGAAGCCGAGCTCGTGCCTGATCGGCCCGTTGACCACGATCAGCGGCGCGGGTCCGCTCGTTGACTGGAAGCCGCCGCCGCGCGCGGCGCGCTCGCGCATGAGCGCGTCGAACGCGGCGAGCACCACGGGGAAGTACTCAGGCTTGCAGCCCGCCATCGCCGCGTTGACCGCGGCCAGGTAGACCGTGCAGTCACGGCCTACCTGCTCAAGCGAGCCGATGATCTCATCGGGGTCCCGCGACGTCGTGGCCAGGAACTGGTCCACGTACGGCTTGGACACCGGGACCAGCGGCAGCCCGTCCGACCAGCCCTGCTCATAGCAGTACTCGATCGCGCGCAGCGCCTCATCGGGATCGGGCGCCGCCTCGACGACGGCGGCGGCGACGGCGTCCGGCACGGGCTGCGTCATGCTTGCTTTGCTGCGGTGTCGGTGAGCAGGGCGACCACGTCGTCGAGCACCAGCGCGGCGCGCTCCTTGACCTTGTCCTGCGTGAGCACGGCGACCGGGTGCTCGGTGGTGGCGTACGGGAACCCGGGCGCGCCGCGCAGCTCCGCCATCGCCTCGGTGGTGGCGCGGAACGACGTGGTGACGATCACCGCGGTCGGCAGCCCGGCGGCCTCGAGCACGACGCCGTCGGCGGCGGCGGCCGCGCTGCACGAGCCGCAGTCGCCCACGCCGGTCACGATCACGTCGGCGTCGGCGGCCAGCTCCTTGATCACTTCCTCGGACTCGGGCACGGCGAAGTTCAGCTTGGTCCGCTCGGTCACGCTGGCGACGCCGTAGTTCTCGACGAGCAGGCGGCCGACCTCGTGGAGGAAGGGCGCGGCGTTCTGCTTGGTGTTGATCAGCAGGCCGACCCGGGCGCCCTTGAGGCTGGCGGGGCGCGCTGCCCGCGGGGCCGCCGGCTTGGCGGAGGATGTGACGGTCCCCGTGGGGTCCAGGATCGCGTTCGGCATGGTGCTCCGACCTTTCTCGCCTTTCCCGTGGCGCTCAATACTCGTGGACGATGCCGCCACGGATGTTCTTACCATCCATAAGGTCCTGATAGCCCTGATTAATTTCGTCAGGCGCGTACTGCTTGGAGCCGACGACGACTCCCGGGGCGTGCCACCCCCGCCCAGCACCGCCGCCCGGGTCCTCATATCGCCTCCGGCATGGCCTCTCGCCTAGTTTTTGTGCTAGTACACACGGCAGACGGTCACGTGGCTGTCGTGACAATAGTTTTCATATCACGCGCTTCTCGTCGCGCCAAGTGTCATATATCGTGAGCCGTGGGTCGCGAGATGCGGGTTATGACCAGGACTAAAATCCCCTGCTCACCGCTGTTGCCGGGCCCAACGAGGCGGGCGGCTGACATCAGACAGATCAACGAGGAGTCCTAGGCAGATGGCAGACATGGTGCGGGCCGTGGTCCAGACCGGCCCCCGGCAGATGGAGATGCGGGAGTATCCCCGGCCCTCGCTCGGCGGCGACACAGGCGCGCTGCTGCGGGTCGAGGCGTGCGGCATCTGCGGCAGCGACGTCGAGCAGTACAAGGGGGCCATGGGCACCCGCGGGCTGCCGATGATCCCCGGCCATGAGCCCCTAGGCGTCATCGAGGAGATCACCGACGAGACCGCCGCCCGCTGGGGCGTGCAGGCCGGGGACCGGGTCGCCGTGGAGATCCTCATCCCCTGCCGGTCCTGCGGCCGGTGCCTGGCCGGCAACTACATGAACTGCAAGAACCGGGTCGGCAGCCACGGCGGCGGCAACCCGCCCGCGCGCCATGGCCGGCTGACCGGCGGCTACGCCGAGTACATCGACCTGCACCCGAACTCGATCGTGCACCCGATGCGGGGCGACATCCCCGCCGAGATCGCCGTCATGTACAACCCGCTGGGCGCCGGCGTGCGCTGGGCGCTGCACTACGGCGGCGTGCACCTCGGCTCGACCGTGCTCGTGCTCGGCGCCGGCCAGCGCGGCCTGGCCGCGATCCTGGCCTCCCGCTACGTCGGGGCGGGCACGATCATCGCCACCGGGCTGACCCGCGACGCGAACAAGCTTGAGCTCGCGAAGGAGTTCGGGGCCGATGTCGCGATCAACGTCGAGGAGGAGAACACGGTCGAGCGGGTCCGCGAGCTGACCGGCGGCGACGGCGTCGACGTGGTGCTTGACCTCACCCCGATGGCCCACCAGCCCATCCGCGACGCCATCGACGCGGTCCGCTGGGGCGGCACGATCGTGCTCGCGGGCCTGAAGGGGCAGCAGAACATCGAGCTGGTGACCGACAAGCTGATCAACAAGGCGCTGACCGTGAAAGGCGCGTTCTCCGTGGACGCGGCCGGCTACGAGAACGCGATCAAGCTGATAGAGTCCGGCAGGTTCCCGCTGCACAAGATGCAGACGCACAAGTTCGGCCTGGACGGCGTGGAGCACGCCATCCAGCTGCTGGCCGGCGAGGTGCCCGGCGAAGACGGCATCCACGTCGCGATCATGCCGGGCCTGTGAAGGGGTTACGCACAATGCCTGTTATCGACTCGCACGCACACATCTTCCCCGCCGATTTCGGGCCCGCGCCGGCCGGGTGCGACCCGGCGACCTGGCCGTCGACTGAGCCCAACCCGGACGTCGCGGGCGGCAGGTTCCTGGTCAACGGCCCGATGCGGTTCCCGGCGAGGGCGGTCTGGTTCGACGCGGAGCAGCGGCTCGCGGCCTCGGCCGCCAGCGGCCTTGACGCCGAGCTGCTGTCACCGTTCCCCGCGATCCTGAACTACCGGGTCCCCGCCGAGGTCGGCCGCGACCTGTGCCGGGTCACCAACGAGTACATCGCCGGCCTGGTCGCCGCGTTCCCGAGCCGGTTCTACGGCCTTGGCACGGTGCCGTTGCAGGACCCGGACATGGCCGCGGCCGAGCTGACCGAGGTGCTGAAGCAAGGCCTGGCCGGCGTCGAGATCGCCTCCAACATCAACGGGAAGTCGCTGCACGAGCCGCAGTTCGACGGCTTCTGGGCCGAGGCGGAACGGCTCGGCAGCGCCGTGTTCGTGCACGGCATGCCGGTGCCCTCCGACCGGCTGCCCGGGCCGGCCGGCGCGACGTTCGGCGTCGGCGCGGAGGCGACGCTCGGCGCCGCGGCTATCATCACCGGCGGGGTCGCGGAGAAATACCCGGGGCTGCGGATCTCCTTCAGCCACGCCGGCGGCGGGTTCCCGCTCGTGCTGACCCGCGCCCAGTGGTTCTGGGGCCGCACGTGGAACGACGAGCCGCCGCTGCCCGAGGAGGAGCGGCCGGAGGCCGCGCCCTGGTTCGCGGCCCGCGGGCCGATCGAGCTCGCCCGCCGGTTCTACTACGACTCGCTCGTCTTCGACCGGCGCGCGATCAGGTACCTCGCCGACATGTTCGGCACCGACCGGCTGCTCGTCGGCTCCGACTTCCCGGCGATGACCCGGGAGCAGCCGATCGCCAAGACGCTGCGATCGATGGGGCTTTCCGACGCCGAGCTGGCCGACATCTGCTGGCATAACTGCTTCCGATTCCTCGGCGTCGAGCCGCCAAAGTTATCGTGGTAACCGTGAGTAGCCTTTCCACGTACCTCGACGAGCTGGAGGACGGTGACGCCCAGCAGCCGTGGACCTCGCCAGGCCCGGTCGCGCAGCGGCCGCCCCGGCTGCTGCTCACACTGCTCGGGGACTACTGGTGGCAGCGAACAGAACCGCTGCCCTCGGCGGCGATCGTCGCGCTGCTCGCTGAGTTCGGCGTCAGCGACTCGGCCGCCCGCGCCGCGCTCTCCCGGATGACCCGCAACGGGCTCCTGGTGACCTCGCGCAGCGGGCGGCGGACGTTCGTCCGGCTCAGCGCGCGCGCCGCCGACGTGCTCGACGACGGGGCGCGGCGCATCTTCTCGTTCGGCGCGGCCGGCGCGTCGTGGGACGGGATGTGGTCGCTTGTCGCGTTCTCGATCCCTGAGGACCACCGGTCGGCGCGCGACGAGCTGCGCAAGGCGCTGCGCTGGCTCGGCTTCGCGCCGCTGTACGACGGCCTGTGGGTGGCGCCCCGCGACCACGCGAACGGCGTGATGGCACGGCTGAAGGAGCTGGGCATCAGCACCGCGACCGCGTTCCGCGCGGTCGCGGTCCCCGGCGCAGGGATGGCTTCGGATATCGCCGCGCGCGCCTGGGACCTGGAAGGACTGCGCAAGCGGTACGAGGAGTTCATCGCGTTCGCCGGACTGCTGCGCGACCAGACCGCGGCGGGCGAGATATCGCCGATGGACGCGCTGGTCGCGCGCACCCGGGTGATGAACGAGTGGCGCGCGTTCCCGGCCATGGACCCGGACCTGCCCGGCGAGCTGCTGCCGCCCGCGTGGCCGCGCGCCGTGGCCCGCGAGCTGTTCATCGCCTGCTATGACCTGCTCGGCCCGCTCGCCGCCCGCCGCATCAGGCAGATCATCGCCAGGTACAGCCCCGAGCTGGCGTGCCGCGCCGCCTATCACAGCTCGGAGCTGACCCTGTCCGCCGCCGAGGGCTAGCTTCGGTCACGAGGGCACCTCACGGGCCACCTCGGCCGGGTCCTTGTCGTCACGCAGGCCCTGGAAGCGCGGCTGGCGAAGCTGGCCGGCGTCGGTCCACTCGGCGAAGCCGACCTGGGCGACAAGCTCGGGGCGCACCCAGTGCACGCCGACGGGCCCGGGCAGCCGCCCCTTGCCGAACGCCGGGGAGTCCCGCTCAAGTCCGGCCAGCCGCGCACCCAGGCCGCGCAGCGTCCTCGTGTCGAATCCGGTGCCGACCTTCCCCGCGTACACCAGCTCGCCGTCGGCGTCGTAGTAGCCGAGCAGCAGCGCACCGAACCCGGCACGGGACCGCCGCGGATCGGTGTAGCCGCCGATCACGAACTCCTGCCCGCCCAGGCACTTGAACTTCAGCCAGTCCCGGCTGCGCCCGGCGTGGTAGGGCGCGTCCGCGCGCTTGGCGATCAGGCCCTCCCAGCCCGCACGGCACGCCTGCGCGTAAAACGCCTCCCCGTCGCCCGTCCTGTGCTCGGTAAAGCGCAGCGGGTCGCGGAAGCGAAGGCAGCGGGCGAGGACCTCCTTCCGCTCAAGGAGCGGCAGCGGCCGGACGTCCCTGCCTTCCGCGTACAGGACGTCGAACACGTAGTAGTAGACGGGAACCTCGCGCAGCAGCGCGTCCGGCGGGTGTGCCAGGCCGAGCCGGTGCTGCAGCCGCTCGAACCGGGTCTGGTCGCCGTCGAAGGCCACGATCTCCCCGTCCACCACCAGGTCACCGTCGCGCTGGGCAGCCAGCGCGCTGGCGACTTCTGGGAACGTCGTGGTGATCTCGTTGCGGCTGCGGGTCAGCAGCTCGACCCCGGCGGAGCGGGCGAAGCCGAGGCAGCGTTCGCCGTCAAGCTTGCGCTCGAAAATCCAGGCCGGGTCGGAGAACCGGGCACTGGTCAGCGTGGCAAGCTCGGGTTCCGCCCACGACGGCGGGCCGCCGCTCACGCCGGGTGGATCGGTGTCCGGTCCTGCTGGCACCGCGCCTCACCTCCCCTGCGGGCAATACCCATATTCGCGGACAGCACCACCGCCAACGGCCACAGCGCCTGCGCCGCTCCCACGACACGCTCCGCCAGGCCGGCCTGCCCGGCGCCGGTGACCAGCTCCGCGACGAACCAGGCCAGCAGGATGAGCTGGACGGCGATGACGGCGAGGCACACGGCCCGGCGCAGGCTCCACGGCACCGCCGGACCGCGGCGCCACGCGGCCGCGGGCCACGCCGCCAGTCCCGCCAACCCAAGCGAAGCCCAGACGACATGCGGAACCGACGTGCCCACGGGGTGCTCGGGGTTGGCCGCCACCATCATGCCCGCGAGCGCGCCCGCGATCAGGATCGCCCGCCCGGCCGGCGCGGCCGGGCGCAGCGCGACCCCGGTCACGACATCGCAGACCCCGACCACGAGGAAGGCCAGGATCATCACCCACCGGTCGGTCGCGCCCGGGGCCATGAGCGCGCTGACGGTGTCCGCCACGGGGTCGAAGGACGCCGGCTGCAGCTTGGCGGCAACCGTCCACCCGCCGATCAGCAGCACCGGGGACGCGGCCGACGAGACCACGCCCCACCAAGGCACATCGCGCACGGCTACCACCCTAGAAGGGGAGTAGCACAAGTAAGCGGACGGGTCGTTTGGTGCGCGATGCATAGTGACGGTCGGCGCCGTCAGGCGGATAATGGCTGGCAAACTGCGTTATTTCCCGGGAGGGCGTGCATGAAGACACGAGCAGCGGTGCTCAGGGACGTCGGCAAGGACTTCGAGATCGTCGAGCTCGACCTCGACGAGCCGAAGGCCTTCGAGGTCCTCGTCCGGTTCGTCGCGTCGGGCCTGTGCCATTCGGACGACCACCTGCGCACCGGGGACATCCCGGTCAGGTACCCGATCGTCGGCGGCCACGAGGGCGCCGGAATCGTGGAGAAGGTGGGTCCTGGCGTCACCCGGCTGGCCGTCGGCGACCACGTGGTCACGTCGTGGCTGCCCGTCTGCGGGCACTGCCGGTTCTGCTCTCGCGGCCAGACGAACCTGTGCGACCTGGGCCGGTTCCTTGTGGACAACTCCCTGCCCGACGGCACGTACCGCTACCACGAGGGATCGACGGACTTCGGGCAGATGTGCCTGCTCGGCACGTTCTCGCAGTACGCCGTGATATCCGAGGCGTCGGCGGTGAAGGTGGAGGACGACCTGCCGCTCGACGTCGTGGTGCTGGTGGGCTGCGGTGTGCCCACCGGCTTCGGCACCGCGGTGAAGGCGGGCGAGGTGCGCCCAGGCGACACGACGATCGTGTACGGCGTCGGCGGGGTCGGCATCAACGCGGTGCAGGGCGCCGCGCACGCCGGGGCGCGGTACGTCATCGCGGTGGACCCGGTGGAGTTCAAGCGCACCACGGCGCTTTCGCTGGGCGCGACACACGCGGTGGCGTCCGCGGAGGAGGCGCACGAGCTGGCGCAGCAGCTGACGTACGGCGTCGGCGCGGACCAGTCGCTGATCACGGTGGGCGTGGTGACCGAGGAAGTCGTTTCGGCGGCGTTCGCCGCGGTCCGCAAGCGCGGCATCGTCGTCCTGACCGGCATGGGCGGGCTCGCGACGAAGACGGTGCACGTCTCAGGCTTCGAGCTGACGGCGTTCGAGAAGCGGCTGCAGGGCGCGCTGTTCGGCAGCGGCAACCCGTTCGATGACATCCCCCGGATGATCGAGCTGTACCGGGCCGGCAAGCTCAAGCTGGACGAGCTGATCACGACCAAGTACCGGCTCGACGAGGTCAACCGGGGCTACGAGGACATGATGGCGGGCCGCAACATCCGGGGCGTCATCATCCACGAGCACTGACCTTCTGTGGGTGCGGCGCCCGCGAGCGCCGCACCCACGGGTCAGCGCAGGCCTGAGGAGAGGTAATAGGCCCCGATCGCGATGATCAGGACGCCGACCAGGCGGCGGATCACAAGATCAGGCATCCGGGACTGAATACGCGCACCGGTATAACCACCGGCCAGGCCTCCCAGACCCAGGGCGATACCGGTCGGCCAGTCCGGAGCCACCGACGTGTGCTGGTGCAGGGACAAGATGGCGAACGTGATCACGCCCCCGGCCGAGGTCACGAACGTCGAGGCCAGCGCGGCCGGGGCGACCTCGGGCGGCTTGCGGCCCGACCCGAGCAGGATCGGTGCCAGGATCGCGCCGCCGCCGATCCCGTAGATCCCGCCCACGCACCCCACCAGCGCAGCCAGGACCACCAGCGCCAGAGCCGGGATCTGCCAGACCCGACGGCCAGGTTGATGGGTGCGGGCTGGCCGGGAGAGCGAAAGCCACGCGCCCAGCGGGACCAAGACCGCCGCAACCACCACGTCGAAGACGCGCGGGCCGGGAATCAGCTTCACGCGGATGAACGATCCCGCGACCACGCCAGGCAGTGTTCCGGCGATGAGCACCAAGGCCAGCCGTCCGCCGGTCTGCCCCTGCCGCCAGTAGCGGAACAGCGCCCCCGGGGTCGACACGACGTTGTACAGCAGGTTGGTGGGGGTCACCGACGGGCTCGGCGTGCCCAGCACGCTGACCTGGAACGGCAGCAGCAGCACCGCTCCCGAGATACCGGCCGGAGTCGACACCACCGAGATCGCGTACGCCGCGGCCAGGGCCACGACCTCGGTCCAGCCTGGGCCAAGCACAGAGTCACGGTAACCATGCCACGACCCGCAAAACAGCCGCTGACCAGCAATATTGCGCCGCGCAACCGTTGGCAGCACCCTGTCGCGCATCGCCTCAGCCGAGCGCGGCGACGGCGTTCGCGAGATAGTCCTCCTGCACCCAGTTGGCGGCGAAGTGCTTGTTCGGCTCCTCCATCTGGTCGTAGTACCACCAGAACATGTAGATGCCGAAGGTGAAGATCGTCGCCACGATCCGGCCGGCGTAATTGTCCGGCCGCTTCAGCTGGCCCTGCTCAGGGAAAGGCACTTGCTGGCCCAGCCGACCGTAGATCACCGACAGCTCGTACCCGGCGCCGGCTTCGGCCTGGCCGTGCTTGACGAGGTCCTGGTCGAGCAGCACGAAGCCGACGATTTCCGCGATGCCCCGCGCCAGGATGCTGAACAGCAGCCAGATCGTGGGGTCGCGGAAGTCGGCTGTCATCTGGCGCAGCACCGCCAGGTGGCCGGCGGCCCGCTGGAAGGAAGGGGTCAGTTCCTGCTGAAGGCCGTGCCGCCCGGCCTGTTCCCAGGCCACGGTGGTCGCCGCGTCCAGGAGCTCGAGCCGGCGCGCGTTGTGGTCGCGCATCCGGCTGACGAGCTGGTAGAACACGTAGAACCCGAAGATCCCGAAGGTCAGGATGGTCCAGCCGAGCGCCGACCAGTAGCCGAAGATGTAGTCGGTCTGGCTCCGCCGCCACGCCGCGAGGCGGACGCGCTCGGCGGCGGGCGGCGGCGGCAGGCCAGGCATCTGCTGCGGGCCCGGCATCGTCCCTGGCCCCGGATAATACTGCGGCTGCGCGGCCGCTGGCGCCTGCCACGGCGGCGGCGCCTGCCAGGGTGGGGGTTGGTCGCTCATGAGTGCTCCTTCCACGGTCGCTGTCATCATCCACGAGCACTGACCGCTGTTACCAGTCCCTCCAGCCAGCATTGTGATCAGCCGCCTCCCGGACGTCCGGGTCGCCTGAGCCGCGCTCCGGCCGACGGCGGATGAATGTTGCATCGAGCCGGTTATAGGCGGCTGAATGTGACATTCAGTCGGCCGCCTGCGGCGGGGCAGCGCTAGCCGAGGAGGTCGCTGGCGCGGGCGGCGGCGTGCAGGAAGACCGGGTCGGGGATTTCCTCGTGCAGCCGCAGGCAGGCCTCGGTCAGCTTGATCGCGTGCTCGTCGCCCGTGGCGACGGCCCGGTCGGTGACCGCGTCCGGGTCCGCAGGCACCCCTGCTGGCAGTGCCTGCGGCACCACTCCCCCTGCGTACACCGCGTGCAGCGCGGCGCAGACCTGCCACAGCGCGTCGTAGGTGGGGCGGGCGACCGCGCCCGGCAGCAGCCGCGGCCACCAGCGGGCGAGCACGTCGCGCCAGGGCTGCTGCGCCAGCTGGTCGCGGAGGTAGGCCTCCCAGTCGCCAACCCGGCTGGGCACGCCGAGCGCGTCCCGCCAGGTCTGGCCGGTGATCCGGTCCGTCCCGCGCGGCGCGGCGTCCAGCCGCCGCAGGTACCCGTCGAGCCAGGGCTCCACCGCCTCGGCGCGGCCGAGGCGGACCAGCGCCTCCGCCGCCATCGGCGCGTGGCTGGACAGGCCGCCGCCGAACTCAGGGCCGGTCCTGGCGATCCTGGTCAGCCCCTCGTCCAGGACGTCCGCGCCGGGTGCAGCCATCGCTCGCCTCCTGACGACAAGCCGTCACGACAAGCATCGCACCGCCGTACCATGGCCTGGATGCGGGCCATTGACTTCCACGTGCACCTGCCGACTCCGGACTGGCTGGACGGCAGCATGGCGGGTTACGTCGAGGCGGCGCAGGCCTACTTCCGCTCGACCGTGCAGCGGCAGTCGCTCGGCGAGCTCGCCGACAAGTACCGCGCGCTTGAGGTGATGGCCGTGCTGCTCGCCTGGGACGCCGAGACCGCCACCGGCCGGCCCCGGGTGCCGAACGAGACCGTCGCCGCCGCCTGCGAGCGGTACCCGGACGCGTTCACCGGGATCGGTTCGGTCGACCCGCACAAAGGGGAGGCCGCGGTCGCCGAGGTGGCGCGGATCGCCGCGCTCGGGCTGCGCGGGGTCAAGTTCCACCCGTCGCTGCAGGCCTTCGCCCCCGATGACGAGCGGTTCTGGCCGGTGTTCGCCGCCTGCGAGGAGCACGGCCTGCTCGCGCTGTTCCACACGGGGACTAGCGGGATCGGCGCCCGCCAGCCCGGCGGGCAGGGCATCAGGATCGACTACTCCCATCCGCTCAAGCTCGACGCGGTGGCGGCGGCGCACCCGCGGCTGACCGTGGTGGCCGCGCATTTCGGCTGGCCATGGCACATGGACCTGATCGCGGTGGCGCTGCACAAGACCAACGTCTACGTTGACATCTCCGGCTGGTCGCCGAAGCGCATCCCTGCCGACGTCGTCCGCGAGCTCAAGGGACGGCTGTCCGGGCAGTTCGTGTGGGGCAGCGACTTCCCGTTCCTCACCCCGGAACGCTGCCTGGCCGAACTCGACGAGCTCGGCCTGGCCAGCGGCGCGCTGCTGCATGACAACGCCGCCCGCATCCTCGGGCTGCCGGCGAACCGGGCATGAGGCGCGGTCAGTTCGGGCTGTACGGCTCGTGGCGCAAGTCCGGCGCCGGCCGCGAGGTGGTGGCGCGCAGCATGCCGGTCTCCCTGACCAGCAGTGAGCGCTCGGCTCGCAGCCGGGTCGCGGCGTCCGGCGCGGCGAGCAGCGACTGCCGCTCGGGCAGGTCGATGATCACCGCGGCGGCGACGACGTAGGAGAGCAGCAGCGGGTCATCCGGGAGGTCGGCCACGCTGATCACTCCCCCGCCCCGGTCGGCGAGCGCGTTCAGGTAGCGGCGGAACGCGGTCTGCACCCGCTGCGTCGCCAGCTGCGCCGCCGCCGGGTCGCCCGTTTCGTCGGGGAGCGGCTCGATCTCGCCCTGCAGGTACGGGAGCGACCGGTCCACCCGCAGCAGCCGGAACCGCTGCCGGCCGACGGTCGCCAGGTCGAACCGGCCATCCTCGCGCGGCTTGGCCTGCCGCACGGCCGCCACGCAGCCGACTTCGTAGAGCGCGGTCACCCCGTCTTCGCCGGTCTCCCGCCCCTTGCGGATCGCGACCACCCCGAACTGCCTCGGTTCCGGCTGGTCGAGCAGGTGGCGCACGAGCTGCAGGTAGCGCTGCTCGAAGATGTGCAACGGCAGGCGCATCCCGGGAAACAGCACCGTACTCAGCGGGAACAGCGGCAGCATCGCACTCATAGTTGTCGACATTATTCGGCATGGGCCGCCGGGGTGAGAAGCGCCGCGGCCGGTAATTTCGTTGCCGCGCCGCCGCGCGGTCCCTAACCTCGGTGGCCATGATCCGCGTACCGGTCGCGCGCTTGCGGGACCACATCGGGCAAACCGTCACGATCGCGGGCTGGGCCGCCACCCTGCGCCTGCAGCGCGCCATGCAGTTCGTGCTCGTGCGGGATCACAGCGGCACCGTGCAGGTGACGCACCGGCGCGACGGAACCGCCCTCGATGCAGAACTCGACGGGCTCACCCCGGAATCGGCCGTCCGCGTCACCGGCCGGGTGAGCGACAACCCGGTGGTGAACCTGGGCGGCCTTGAGCTGATCCCTGAGCGGGTCACCGTCGAGAACCGTGCCGCCACGCCGCTGCCTGTCGACGACAGGACCGGGCCTGAGGGACGGCTGGACTGGCGCTTCCTCGACGTCCGCCACCGCCCCGCCGCGCGGCTCGTGTTCGAAGTGCAGACCACCGCCGAGCGGGCGATGCGCGAGTTCGCCTACGCGGCCGGCTGCACCGAGATGCACACGCCCAAGCTCATGGGCAGCGCGTCGGAGTCCGGGGCCGAGGTGTTCGAGGTCGGCTACTTCGGCCGCCGCGCCTACCTGGCGCAGTCACCGCAGTTCTATAAGCAGATGGCGATCGCGGCCGGCATCGACCGCGTCTTCGAGGTCGGCCCGGTGTTCCGCGCCGAGCCGTCGTTCACCGCCCGGCACGCCACGGAGTTCACCGGCGTGGACGTCGAACTGGCCTGGATCGCCGACGTCGAGGACGTGATGGATTTCGAGGAGCGGATGCTCGCGCACGTGCTCGCCGCGGTCGCCGCCGGGCACGGCGAGCAGATCAGCGAGCTGTGCGGGACGCGGGTGACGGTGCCGGCCGTGCCGTTCCCGCGGATCACGATGGCGCAGGCGCACGAGATCCTCGGCGCGCCCGGCGCCCGGGCGGACCTGGACCCGGCCGGAGAGCGCGCCGTGGCGGCGCGGGTCACGGAGCGCACCGGGCACGAGTTCGTCTTCGTCACCGGGTACCCGGCGAGCGTCCGGCCCTTCTACCACATGCGCCCGGCCGGCGAACCGGACCTGACGTGCGGCTTCGACCTGCTGTTTCGGGGCCTGGAGATCACCACGGGCGCGCAGCGCGAGCACCGCTACGACGTCCTGGTCAGGCAGGCCGCGGAGAAAGGGGTGGGCACAGGGCCGATGCGGGACTACCTGAACTGCTTCAGGTACGGCTGCCCGCCGCACGGCGGCCTGGGCCTGGGCCTTGGCAGGCTGCTGATGGCGCTGCTCGGGCTTGACTCCATTCGGGAGGCGACGTTCCTGTTCCGCGGGCCGAACCGGCTGACGCCTTAGCCGGGTGCGCAGCCCGTGGGCCGGGACAGACGGCCGGGATCGTTCGGGATGATGGTCCTTGGCGGGGGCTGGGGCGCGAACTAGGCTCGCAGGCAGTTGACCCCGGAGCGCGATATGAGCATGAGATGGCAGATCAGCCGGGATCGCGCGGCGGAGCTGGCGGGGCTGGCGGCGCCGCTGGCGCTGACGGCCGTCCTTGTGCCGTTTCGCGCGAGCTTCCCCAACACCGACGCGGCGCTTGCCCTCGTGCTGGTGATCGTCGCGGTCGCGGCGACCGGCAACCGGCTGGCCGGGTTCCTCGCCGCGGTGTCGGCGGCGGTGTGGTTCGACTTCTTCCTCACGATGCCGTACGAGCGGTTCACCATCACCAGGCACACCGACATCGAGACCACCGTCTTGATCCTCGCGGTGGGCGCGGCGGTGACCGAGATCGCGGTGCGCGAACGCCGCTACCACGCGGCCGCCGCCCGCCGGGCCGGTTACCTGGACGGGATCAACGCGGCCGCCCGCGCGGTGGCCACCGGCGGCGAGCCGAGGGCGCTCATCGACCAGGTGTGCGGCCAGCTGACCCGGCTGCTGTCGCTGTCGGCCTGCCGGTATCAGGACGGCCTCGCCGGGATCGGCAGCCCGCCGCGGCTGCTGCGCGACGGCCGGGTGGCGTTCGGCGACGCGATCTGGGACGCCGACCACGAGGGGCTGCCGATGAGCACCGGCACCGAGCTTCTCGTCGAGGCGGGCGGCCTGCTGCAGGGCCGGTTCCTGCTCACTCCCGGCCGGGGCGCGCATCCCACGCGGGAGCAGCGCCTCGTCGCGGTGGCCCTGGCGGACCAGGTCGGCGCCGCGCTGGCCGGGCGCCGGATGGCGGGCCACCGGTAGGGCCCGGCGGCAGGGGTTCAGCCGGCGCCTGGCGCCGCGTCCGGCCGCGCGTCCTGATGTGCGTCCGCGCTGGCGGACATCGCCCGGGCGTGCAGCGCGAGCAGCGCGTCGTAGCGGGCGGTGACGTCGGCCTGGTCGGCCGCCTCGGGGACCGTGCGCAGGTTCACCCGCTGGATCATGGCCGCCTGGTCGAGCAGGACCTGCCAGCGGCCTGCTGGCGCCACCGCCATGATCTTGTAGAGCGCGTCCAGCTGCCTGATCAGCACCGCCGGCATGCCGCCGGCCGCCTGGCGGATCTTCTCGAAGGACCGCTGCACCAGCCGTTCGTAGCTGACCGGGGCGGTGATCAGGCGGATCTCGCCACGCCGGTCGCGGTGGAACACCGGCGGGTACCACGTCACGGCGATCGTGCACAAGCTGTCCCCGAGCCAGTCGATGCACGTCATCGCCGTGAAAGTGTCGTTGACCGCGGGCGAAAGCGCGCGGATGGCGATCTCGGCCAGCTGGTCGAAGCCGAAGGCGATGTCCTGGCTGAGCGTGCGCAGCGGCCCGGTGATGTGCACGCGCTCCAGCCGGCGGCCGATCTTGTCCGCCACCTCGGGGGGCCACACGGTGGCCATCGGGTGCCCGTGCGTCAGGTAGTGCCCGGGGCGGTAGTGCAGCCGGATGACGGCGTCGTATTCGGCCGCTATCCGCACCAGCGTGGCGTGCCGGACGAAGCGCAGGTAACCGCCGACAGGAGCGGTGACGACCTTGCCTGCCCGGTCGAGCCGGGCCCGCAGGACGTCAAGCGCGGGGCCGTTGACGAGGCCGGCGTCCCCGGCGGCCCCGGCGGTCTCGGCGTACCTGGCGGGCCCGGCGGTCTCGGCCTTGAGCGCGCCGGCCAGGTCGCGGGCGATGCTGGCGATGACCTCGGGCAGCTGGATGGAGGTCGCGACGTGGTGGATGAAGTAGATGAGCACGCCAAGGTCGATCGCGGTGAGCGCGAGCGCCACGGTCACCGACAGGTGCGGCACGAACGTGGTGCCGATCGAGATGAGCACGAGCACCGCGTAGAAGAACGTCGCGACGAACGTCCCGAGCGTCAGCTGCGTGCCCCGGTCCCTGATGAACGTGCGCAGCATCCGCGGACCGAACTGGGTCGAGGCGAGCGTCAGCGTCACCAGGATGATCGAGAACACGACGCCGACGACCGTGATGATCGCCGCGGCGAGCGCCGCGAGGATCTGCCGTGCGGCGTCGGGTGAGCCGCTGATCACCCAGGACGGCAGGCTGATCTCGCCGTGGAGGGCGGCCCGGTCGATGCTCAGCGTCACGACGAACAGCACGACCGCCGCCACGCTCTCGACCGCCGGGATCAGCCACAGGTTCGTGCGGAGCGTCTCCTCACGCCAGTCCGACTCGGCGAGGAACTGCCTGAGCCCCATGGTCATTGCCTGCCTAGTCCCGGTCGAAGCTGTGCCGACCAGACTTCCCGGCTCACCTGCAGGCAAGGATATCCGGCCAGAGGTCCCAGGTGTTGACGCGGCCCCGGCCGTTCGGCCTACGATGCCGGCTGGCGCGGTAGCGTCGAGGCCTGTGGCCTGTGAAGTGCGCACCGAGCGAGCCAGCGCGTGTTAGCGTCCCTGATGGCGGATTACTGGCTTGCGTGGACTAGACCCCGCATCGGCACGCGGCTGCCGCCCGGAGTGGCTTACAGCGAGGAGGGGTTTTATGCGCCTGCGGAAGAGGACCGCGTTCGTCGCCAGCGCCAGCGCCCTAGTCGCCGGGCTCGGCGCACTGGCGGCCCTGAGCGTGCCGACCGCCGCGCAGCCGCCTGCCGCGCAGTTGACTGCCGCAGCGCCGGCGGCGCCACGGCAGGCGACGGTCGTCATCAAGCCAGGGGTGGTGCGCATGGGGGACGCCGCCGGGCAGCCGCAGACGACGGCACAGTGCGAGAAGGCTTATCACATCGCGTGCTACGAGCCGGCGCAGATCCAGCAGGCCTACAACCTGCCGCCGCTGTACGACAAGGGGATAGACGGCGCGGGCACGACGATCGTGATCGTCGATTCGTTCGGGTCGCCGACGATCGCGCATGATCTGGGGGTCTTTGACAAGCAGTTCGGCTTGCCGGCCCCGCCATCGCTCCGGATCATCACGCCGGCCGGCGCGGTCCCGCGCTACAACCCGAAAAACAGCGACATGGTCGGCTGGGCCGGGGAAACCACGCTGGACGTTGAGTACGCCCACACGATCGCCCCGGACGCCAGCATCCTGCTCGTCGAGACTCCGGTGTCGGAGACCGAGGGCGTGACCGGCTTCCCGCAGATCGTGAAGGCGGAAGAGTACGTGATCAACCACAAGCTCGGCGACGTGATCAGCCAGAGCTTCAGCGCGACCGAGGAGACATTCCCGTCGAAGGCGTCCCTCATGGCCCTGCGCGGCGCGTACACCGACGCGTACAGCCACCACGTGACCGTTCTCGCGGCCGCTGGCGACAGCGGCGTGGCGGACGTTGGTCTCAACGAGACGACGTACTACCTGTACCCCGTCACGTCCTGGCCGGACAGCGATCCGCTCGTGACCGGCGTGGGCGGCACCCAGCTGCACCTGAACGCGAAGGGTGAGCACACCTCGCCGGACACCGTCTGGAACGACACCTACAACGTGCCGACCCAGCGCCTCATCTTCGGCAACAAGGGGCCAAACCCGCTGGCAGGCGGCGGCGGGAAGTCCATCTTCTTCACCCGCCCGGCGTACCAGGACAGCGTTAGCAGCGTCGTGGGGAGCAGGCGCGGTGTGCCTGACATCTCGATGAGCGCGGCCTGCAACGGGTCCGTCGACACGTACCAGAGTTTCGGCGGGCAGAAGGCGGGCTGGTACCCGGTGTGCGGCACGAGCGAGGCCACCCCGCTCTTCGCGGGGATCGTGGCACTCGCGGACCAGTTCGCGGGTCATCCGCTCGGGCTGATCAACCCGGCCCTGTACGAGATGTCGGCGCGGCAGCTCCCCGGAATCGTGGACGTTACCTCGGGAAACAACACGGTCTCGTTCACGCAGAACCACCACCTGTACACGATCCATGGTTTCACCGCCCGGCACGGTTACAGCCTGGCGGCGGGGCTCGGCACGGTAAACGGGGCGTTGTTCGTCCCCGAACTAGCGTCCCTCGCCGGCTAACGCCGCTAATGACCGGAAGCAGCGGGGCGATCGTGCGGCGCCTGGCGCAGCCGTGCCAGACGCCCGCGCTGTAGGCGGCGTCGTCGAGCAGCCTGGCCGCCACGTAGCGGGCGGGGTCGAGCGGCGGGCGGCGGGCGGCCCAGTCGAGCAGCGGCGGGGCGAGGATCAGCGCGGCCACCGGGACCCGCAGCCTCGGCAGGGCGATCGCCGCCGGGATGGCCAGCGGCCACCAGGTGCGCGACAGCGCGCTGCCCAG